>DASYAZ010000099.1:0-30830 GCA_036501085.1 Pseudonocardiaceae bacterium
GGACGCCCGCGCACGCCAGGCCCTCGAGCTTTTCCGCGTAGTGCTCGTGGCCGAAGACGTGCGTCGGCCGGCCGGCCTCCAGCGCGGTGCCGATGCCGTTGGTGCCGACATGGTCTTCCGCATAGCTGAACCCCGGCGCCAGCTTCACGCCATCCAGGTGGCGTTCGAGGTCGTGATCGGCCGTCAGCCGGTTGAGGACCATCCCGTTGGCGTCGGTGAGGATGATGCTGATCGGCTGGCCATCGAGCTGCTCGTGCAGATGCTTGAGCACGGGCTCAGCCCCGCGGGCCAGCACGGTCTCGGGATCGGGGTCGCGAATGAATCTCAGATCGATATGGTCGGCCGCCACACGCCAGTCCCGGGACCGCCGCCACGAAGCGAGGATCGGCTCCCGAACTTCATTGGGCGCAACCGTCTCCGCGGCCAGGAATCGCTCCCGGGCCTGTGCGAGCCGGCTGCTTCCGGAAACGGCCTGCAGCGGCACTGCTGCCTGTGCCATGGTGCCTCCCGAACCTTGCGGACGTCTCAGGCTGGAGGCTCAGCCTGCGGGGGTGTGGGCATCCGGTTACGTCGCTGATACCAAGCTATTCGCATCGTTAAACTCCCTGCCCCCCTCGGCTGTCTCACATTGAGACCACCGAGGTCCGCTGGCCGGCGTTGGCTCGTCCGGAACGATCCGCCGCGTCCGAGGCGGACCTCGTAACACCACCTCAGCGCGCGGACGCCCAATCCGTCAACCATTCGCCAGGAGGTGGCCAGTGGACCGGCCGGCTGAATCTCAGTACGAGACGTTCAACCCCTGGAGCATCGTCAACCTGGTTTTCGAGCACCTGGCCCAGGAGGGCCTGCACCCGACCCTCGGCGAGGGGGGCGACCCGGGCGCACCCGCCGCCGATCTGCTGCGGGCTATGGGGATCACGCCCGCGCCGGAAGGCAACCGGCAGGTGTCCGACCGGGTCCAGCAGCAACTCGCTGACATCAGGGACGCCATGTTCGGTGACGGCTGACCAGGCGTGGCCGTGACCAGGTGTCTCAGGATGAGAGCCCATGACCTCGCGTTACGCGGTGTGATCCAAAGCACGAGGACTTTCGTGCGGACGGCGTGCTGCCCGCGCCGGTGACTCCAACCCCCGGACGGCAGCGACCGGCCGGGGGCTGCGCGGGAGGGCAGCCTGAGCAGCTCGAGAGGAAAGGGGTGACGATGAGTCGCCAGAGTGTGGCAAAGGCCCACCAGAAGATCCAGGAACTGTCGTGGGAACCGCAGTACCACGAGCCGGTTTCGCAGTACGGAACCGACTACACGTTCCATAAGGCACAGAAGAAGGACCCGCTCAAGCAGGTCCTCCGGTCCTACTTCCCCATGCAGGAAGAGAAGGACCACCGGGTCTACGGAGCCCAGGACGGCGCGATTCGCGGCAACATGTTCCGTCAGGTACAAGAGCGCTGGCTGGAATGGCAGAAGCTGTTCCTGTCGATCATCCCGCTACCCGAGATCTCGGCCGCGCGGGCGATGCCGCTCCTGTTCCGGACCGTGCCGAACCCTGAATTGCACAACGGACAGGCCATCCAGATGATCGACGAGGTCAGGCACTCGACGATCCAGCAGAACCTCAAACGCCTGTACATGAACAACTACATCGACCCGGCTGGTTTCAACTCCAGCTTGCGGAATTTCCAGAACGACTACTGCGGAACGATCGGGCGGCAGTTCGCCGAGGGATTCATCACCGGCGACGCCATCACCGCGGCGAGCATCTACCTGACGATCGTGGCCGAGACGGCGTTCACCAACACGTTGTTCGTGGCCATGCCCGCCGAGGCCGCCGCCAACGGTGACTACCTGTTACCGACGGTGTTCCACTCGGTGCAGTCCGACGAGTCCCGGCACATCAGCAACGGCTACGCAACGCTGCTGATGGCGCTGGCCGACGAGGGCAACCACCAGCTACTCCAACGTGACCTGCGCTACGCCTGGTGGAACAACCACCGGGTGGTGGACGCGGCCATCGGCACGTTCATCGAGTACGGCACCAAGGACCGGCGTAAGGACCGGGAGAGCTATGCCGAGATGTGGCGGCGGTGGATCTACGACGACTACTACCGCAGCTACCTGGTGCCACTGGAGAAGTACGGTCTGGTGATCCCGCACGACCTCATCGAGGAAGCCTGGAACCAGATCTGGAACAAGGGCTACGTCCACGAGGTGGCCCAGTTCTTCGCCACCGGCTGGTTGGCGAACTACTGGCGGATCGACCCGATGACCGACAAGGACTTCGAGTGGTTCGAGTACAAGTACCCGGGCTGGTACGACAGGTACGGGAAGTGGTGGGAGAACTACAACCGGCTGTCGATGCCGAACGGGCATCACCCGATCTTGTTCGAAGACGTCGACTACGTGTACCCGCACCGCTGCTGGACCTGCATGGTTCCCTGCCTGGTCCGCGAGGACATGGTGATGGACGAGGTCGACGGGCAGTGGCGGACGTACTGCCACGAGGAATGTCGCTGGACTGACGCGACGGCCTTCCGGCCGACCTACCAGGGCCGGGAGACGCCCAACATGGGCCAGCTGATCGGCAAGCGGGAATGGGAGACGCTGTATCACGGCTGGAACTTGGCCGACGTGGTGTCCGACATGGGCTACGTGCGTGATGACGGCAAGACGATGGTCGCCCAGCCACATCTGAACCTGGATCCCAAGAAGATGTGGACGCTGGACCACATGCGGCGCTGCCCGCCGTTCCAGAGCCCGAATGTGCTGCTCAACGAAATGACACCGGAGGAACGGGAAGCGTTCCGCGCGAACTACGTGCGCGGTGGCCCCGCCGGCCGGCCGGCCCCTGCGGAGTAGTTGAGCAACGAATAGGGGAGGAGGGCCCGAGGCCCGATCTCGGGCACTCCTCCCCGCGTCGGGTTGCGGAGGAAATCATGGCTGACAAGCATGTCGTCCGCTTCGAGCCGGTCGGTATCGAGATCGAGGTCGGTGAGGAAGAGACGATCCTGCATGCCGCGTTCCAGCAGGGAATCATGCTGATGCACGGCTGCAAGGAAGGCCAGTGTTCCTCGTGCAAATCGTTCATCCTCGACGGGGACGACATCGAGCTCGATCGGTACTCCACTTTCGCATTGCCCGACTACGAAAAGGAGGAGGGATTCACGCTGCTGTGCCGGGCGCACCCGTACGAGGATCTGACCATCGAGCTGCTGAACTTCGATGAGGACATGATCCGCTCGGGGCTGCCCATTCAACAGGCGGTCGCCGAAGTGGTATCCAATGAGCCGGTCACCCACGACATGCGCCATCTCGTGGTCCGGTTGGCGGAATCGGCGGAAATCAAGTTCTTCCCGGGACAATACGTCGATATCACCATTCCCGGCACCGAGGCCACCCGATCGTTCTCGATGGCCAATACCTCCTGCCGGGAGGACGGCCGGCTTGAGTTCGTCATCAAGGTTTACCCGGACGGAGTGTTCTCCCATTTCCTGGATACCGAGCTGGCTGTGGGCGACACGCTGAATCTCACCGGGCCCTACGGGATGTTCACCTTGCGGGAGGGCCACGACACCGAGCTGATCTTCGTCGGCGGTGGGGCCGGGATGGCGCCGATCCTGTCGCTGCTGCGCTCGATGTCCGAACGTGGCATCCAGCGCAAAGCCACCTACTACTACGGCGCGCGGCGCCGCCGTGACCTGTGTTTCGAAAAGGAGTTGCGCGCCCTCGAGCAGTCGTTACCCGGTTTCCGGTTCGTGCCGGCCCTGTCCGAACCGGACGGAGAAGACGGCTGGGACGGCGAGGTCGGCCTGATCACCGACGTGGTGGCGCGGTTGGAGAGCGATCTCAAGGGTGCGCACGCCTATGTGTGCGGGCCGCCACCCATGGTGGAAGCGGCGATGCCGCTGCTCACCACCCTCGGGGTGGACGAGAAGCACATCTATTACGACAAGTTCACCACGACCGGTGGCGACGCCGATCAGGGGCAATGAGTGAGGAGGAAGACTCGATGACAACCGCGCAAGAGCGCAGCGTGCCGAAGCCCGTCTTTACCGACGCTGAAGCCGGCGCCAAGCAGTTCCCGGACTCGAGTGCGCGCCGTTACAATTACTACACCCCGCAGAAGCGTAAGCAGTCGCATTACGAGGATGTCACCGTCGAGGTGCAGCCCGACCCGAGGCACTACCTCAGCCAGGGCTGGCTCTACGGATTCTCCGATGGCCGGGGTGGCTACCCGCTGGACTGGACGGTCCTGAAGGCGTGGGGATCGGACCGGCCCGAGCCGGAGCGTTTCCCCGGATCCGGTGGCAAGGGCTACGACTGGCCGGCGCACGGCTGGCACGAGTTCCGTGACCCCAACGAGGAATGGGAGCTCACGCTCTACCGCTACAACTCCAATGTCGTCCGCCAGCTCAACCAGAACATCGCGGCCGCCCGCCAGGCCAAGGCCTTCGAGCAGTGGAACCCGAACTGGGTGCGCTTCGTGGAGAACCACATCGGGGCCTGGATGCATGTCGACCACGGCCTCGGGCTGTACCTGTTCGCCAACGCGAACCGCCGGGCGCCGACCAACATGCACAACAATGCGATCTCGGTGAACAGCATGCACCGGATCCGCTCCGCTCAGGACCTGGCGCTGTACAACCTGACGCTGAGCGAGGAGATAGCCGGCTTCGACGGTGCGGCGCACGTCGAGACCTGGAACAGCGACCCGGCGTGGCAGGGTGTTCGCAGGACCGCGGAGCAGCTCACCGCCATCGACGACTGGTGCGAGGCGATCTTCGCGGCGAATGTCGTCTTCGAGCCACTGGTCGGCGAGCTGTTCCGCAGCAACCTGGTACAGCAGGCCTCGCCGGGTAACGGCGACTGGGTCACTCCCACGATCGTCGGCGCGGAGGAATACGACTACGCCGAGCGGGACCTGCGATACACGAAGGCCATGTTCGAGCTGCTGACAAACGATCGTGAGTTTGCCGGCCACAACAAGAGGATCATGCAGCAGTGGCTTTCGGCCTGGGTGCCGCGCAGCATCGCGGCGGCCCGGGCGCTACAGCCGCTGTGGTCGCAGCCCGACTCCAAGCCGCCCCGTTTCGAGGACGGTCTGGACCGCGCGAAGAACCGCTTCAGCGGCATCCTTTCCGAGCTGGGTCTGGAAACACCGAAGGAGCTGGCGCAGTGACCAGGTTCACAACAGCTGAAAGCCCGTTCAAGGCCAACAACACAGCGTCCAACATGTGCGGTTTCACCCTGATGAACAACCAGGTCGGCGAGGTGGTGGCCGCGGTCATGAGCGGCAAGCCCGGCGTGCACGTGACGCCGCTGCCCTCGATGATCCGGGTCGACGCGACCAACCGCATGGATGTCGTCTACGACGAGATCTCCGAAGCGCTCGGCGAGGAGGAGGGCTTCTTCGACGCCGCGGAGTTCGAGGAGAACATGTCCACGCACTACGGCCGCATGGTTCACGAGGACGACCGGACGATCATGTTCGCGAATCCCGAGGACGCGGCCGAGTACCTCGGTTTCGACCTGATGGCCGGATCGAAGTAACCGGAGGGGCGCATGTACGAAAAGGATGGCGAGAAATACTTCGTGGTCGACGGCCACACCCATTTCTGGGACGCCAGTCCGGCGAACTGGGTACCCGGACAGGAGCAGTACGCCAAGGGCTGGATCGAGTGCTTCCACGCCTACCAGAGCCTCGGGCCACCGGAGACCCACTGGTCGTTGGAGCAGTTCCAGAAATATCCCGAAGAGATGATGATGCGGCATCTCTTCGACGAGGGCCACGTCGACGTGGCGATCTTCCAGCCGACCTACCTGAAGCAGTGGTACCGCGACGGGTTCAACACCACCGAGACGAACGCGGCCCTGGCCGAGCGGCATCCGGGCAAGTTCGTGGTCAATACCCGCTGGGATCCCCGCGAGGGTGACGAGGGCCTTGCGCAGCTGGCCGCTGATGTCGAGCGGTGGGGCTGCAAGGGAGTGAAGCTCTATACCGCCGAGTGGCGCGGGGACTCCCGCGGCTGGAGCCTGAAGAGCCCCGAGGCGGCCCGCTACCTGGAGAAATGCCAGGAACTGGGGATCACGAACATCCACGTGCACAAGGGCCCGACCATCTGGCCGCTGGACAAGGATGCCTTCGATGTCTCGGATGTCGACTTCGCCGCGACGAACTTCCCCGAGCTGAACTTCATCGTCGAGCACGTCGGTCTGCCGCGCATCGAGGACTTCTGCTTCATGGCCACCCAGGAACCCAATGTGTACGCGGGCCTGGCGGTGGTGATCGGCGGGCTCATGCACGCCCGCCCGCGGTTCTTCGCCAAGGTCATGGGTGAGCTGATGTTCTGGCTCGGTGAGGACAAGCTGATCTTCGGCGCCGACTACGCGATCTGGGAGCCGCGCTGGCAGGTCGAGGGCTTCGTCGACTGGAACATGCCGACCGACCCCGAGTACTCCGACTACGGGCAGCTGAGCACGCAGGCCAAGAAGAAGATCCTCGGTCTCAACGCGGCCAGGTTGTACGGCCTCCCGGTGCCGCCCGAGCTGGACCTGCCCGTACCGGCCGGACCGGAGGGCGCGGAGCCACTCGCCGCACCGGCCTCGATATGACCGGTATGGCCACCGACCAGACCGCACACACCCCCGGCGCGGTCTGGTCAGCCCTGCACCAGGTGCGCGACCCGGAGCTGGACGAGGCCGTGACCGATCTCGGGTTCGTCGCCGGGTGCCGGGTCTCGGATGCCGGGGAGGCGGTCGTGCGGCTGCGGCTTCCGACCTACTTCTGCGCGCCCAACTTCGCCTTCCTCATGGTGGCCGACGCGTATGACGCGGTCTCCGCGGTGCCCGGCGTTGACCGGGTGCAGGTGATCCTGGAGGACCACTTCGCCTCGACTGAGATCAACAGTGGGATCGCCGCCCGGGCCGGGTTCGTCCACTCCTTCGACGGGCAGGCCCTCGCCGAGCTGGATGAGCTGCGGGCCGAGTTCCTGCGCAAGGCGGTGATGGCCGGCACCGACCGGGTGTGCCGCCCGCTGCTGGCCGCCGGCCGCACACCGGGCGAGCTGGCCGAGCTCACCCTCGGCGAGGCGCCGGCCTCGGCCGACCGGGAGCGGTTGCGATCCCGGCGCGCCGAGCTCGGCCTGCCCGCCGGTGACGGCGACCCGCTGCTGGTCGACCCGGTGACCGGCGCGGCGATCGGAGCTCAGGCGCTGCCGCTGCACCTGCGCCGGGCCCGGACCACCCGGGTCAGCGTGGACGCCAACGCCGGCGTCTGCCGGGGCCTGCTGCGCGAGCGGTACGGCACCGCGGACGTGAGTAGGACAGACGCTGAGGAGATGGGCTGATGAGAGCCGTCCGGTTGCACGAGTACCACCAGCAACCCGCCGTCGAGGAAGTACCGGAACCGGCGATCTCCGGACCGCTCGACGTCATCGTGAAGATCGGTGGCGCCGGGGTGTGCCGCACCGACCTGCACATCATCGAGGGGCAGTGGGCCCAGGCGATGGCTCCCGCGCTGCCCTACACGATCGGCCACGAGAACGCCGGATGGGTGCACGAGGTCGGCTCGGCGGTCACCAACGTCGCCGTCGGCGACACGGTGATCCTGCACCCCCAGCCCAGCTGCGGGCTGTGCCGGGCCTGCCGGGCCGGTGACGACATGCACTGCAGCCAGGCCTTTTTCCCCGGCCTCAGCAACCATGACGGTGGGATGGCCGAGTACCTGCTCACCTCGGCGCGGGCCTGCGTCAAGCTCGAGCCGCAGACCCGGCCGGAGGATGTCGCGGCACTGGCCGACGCCGGCATCACCGCCTACCACGCCGTGCGCAAGGCCATCCCGCTGCTCTACCCGGGAACCACGGCAGTGCTCATCGGCGCGGGCGGGCTGGGCCATATCGGCATCCAGTGCCTCGCCGCGCTGACCGCCGCGAGGATCATCGTGGTGGATCGCAACCCCGACGCGCTGAAACTCGCCGAGCAACTCGGCGCGGACCACACCGTCGTCGCAGACGGGGGGCAGGTAGCCGCAGTCAAGGATCTCACCGGCGGTGCCGGTGCTGAGGTGGTGCTCGACTTCGTCGCCGAGCAGGGCGCCGAGCAGGACGGGTTCCAGATGACCGGCCGGGCCGGCTCGTACTTCGTCATCGGCTACGGCGGCACGGTGACCATCCCGACGCTTGACATCATCTCCACCGAGCGCAACATCATTGGCAACATCGTCGGCACCTACAACGATCTCGCCGAGCTCATGGTGCTCGCCCAGGCCGGGAAGGTCATCCTGCACACCAGGACCTATCCCTTGGACGACGCGGTGGACGCCCTAGCCGATCTCGACGCCGGTCGCGTTCGCGGCCGGGCGATTCTCATTCCGTGACGGCACTGTCGACCAGTGAGGAGATCCCATGGCCAAGGAACTGCGCTTCAACGCCGACGCCCGTGACCTGCTGCGGGCCGGTGTCGACAAGCTCGCCGACGCGGTCTCCTCGACGCTCGGCCCGAAGGGGCGCAATGTCATCCTGGAGAAGATCACCGGGTCGCCGGTCATCACCAACGACGGGGTGACCATTGCCAGGGAGATCCACCTCTCGAACCCGTTCGAGAACATGGGCGCCCAGCTGGTCAAGGAAGCCGCGATCAAGACCAACGACATCGTCGGGGACGGCACCACCACGGCCACCGTGATAGCCCAGGCGATCGTCCGGGAGGGCCTGGCGGCGATCAGCGCCGGTGGTAACCCGGTACTGATCAAACGCGGCATCGACCTTGCGGTTGCGGCCCTGGTGGAGCACCTGGAGAAGGTGGCGCACCCGGTGTCCACCGAGCAGGACTACGCCCGCGTCGCGGCGATCTCGGCCAACGACGACGACGCGGTCGGTGCGGCCATCGCGAAGGCGCTGCACACCGTCGGCGACGGCGGCACCGTCACGGTGGAGGAGTCCGCGACCCACGGGATGAGCGTGGAGTTCGTCGAGGGCTTCGAGTTCGACAACGGGTACCTCTCGCCCTACATGGTGACCAACCCGGCCAGCTTGGAAGCGATCGTCGAGGACCCGTACATCCTGCTGTGCAGCGAGAAGATCACCAAGGTGCAGCAGCTGATGCCGGTCCTCGACAAGATCATGCGAGCGCCACGCCCGCTGGTCATCATCGCCGAGAACGTCGAGGGCACCGCGCTGAGCATGCTGGTGCACAACCACGTCAACCGGATCTTCCAGTGCGTCGCGGTGCGGGCCCCTGGTTTCGGTGACCGCCGGCTGCACAAGCTGGAGGACCTGGCGGCGATCACCGGGGGTGCGGTGTACAGCAAGCACTCCGGTTTCACCCTGGAGACCATGACCATCGACCAGCTCGGCCGGGCGGCCCAGGTACGGATCACCGAGAACAGCACGACCGTCGTCGGGGGCGCCGGATCGGCGCAGGACGTGGACTTCCGCGTCACCCAGCTGCGCGCCGAGCTCGAGCGGGCCTCGTTCGGTGTCGACGAGGACGTGCTCAGCGAGCGGATCGGGGCGCTGACCGGGCAGGTCGCCGTGATCCGGGTGGGGGCACCGACGCCGGCGGAGCTCAAGGAGACCCAGCACCGGGTCGAGGACGCGCTCTCGGCCACCCGGGCTGCGATGGCCGAGGGAATTGTGGCCGGCGGCGGCGCGGCCCTGCTGCATGCCGAGCCCGCGCTGGATGGCCTGAATGCCGACGGCGACTACGCCATCGGCGTGGAGATCGTGCGCCGGGCGCTGACCGAACCCGCCTTCTTGATCGCCGGCAATGCCGGGTACTCGGGTCAGGACGTGGTGGACCGGACCGCTCAGCTCGGTGTCGACGAGGGTTTCGACGCCTTGGCGGGGCGCTACGGGGACATGATCGCGATGGGCATCATCGACCCGCTGCGGGTGGCCCGGTCCGCCCTGCAGAACGGGGCATCCGTGGCCGGGATGTTGCTCACCACGAACACGCTCGTCGCCGAGGAGCCCACGCCCTGGGGTGGTAGCCGGGCGCTGATGACCGAGTACGGCGAGCTCGACGAGGGCCTGCGCCAGCCCTCACCGGATTCCAGCACACCGCAGTCCCTCGGGCTCGGCCCGTCGGTCGGGTGAGCCTGGAGCAGTCCGACCGGGAGTCGGCTGATCCGCTACCGCTGGGGCCGCCCGCGCTGCACGAGCTTCGGTCTCGCGGGCGGCTGCGGGGCGTGGTGGCCCTGCTCGGTCCGGCCTTCGTCGCCGCGGTCGCCTACATCGATCCCGGCAACTTCGCCACGAACTTCTCGGCCGGCGCCCGGTACGGGTACGCACTGGTCTGGGTGATCGTGCTGGCCAACCTGATGGCCATGCTGGTGCAGTACCTGTCCGCCAAGACCGGCGTGGCCACCGGTCGTGACCTGCCCGAGCTGTGCCGCGAGCACCTTCCCCGCCCGGTGTCCGCCGGCTTGTGGGTGCAGGCCGAGCTGGTGGCGATGGCCACCGACCTGGCCGAGTTCGTCGGGGCCGCGGTCGGGTTGAACCTGCTGTTCGGGGTGCCGCTGTTCCCCGCCGGTGTGCTGACGGCCGTCGTGGCGTTCGCGATCCTGGCTCTGGAGCAGCGCGGTTACCGGCGCTTCGAGCTGGCGATCACCGGGCTGCTCGGCATCGTGTTCCTCGGGTTCGCCTACGACCTGCTGATGGTCGGCGCCAACCCGGCGCGGATCGCTTCCGGCCTGGTGCCCGGTTTCGTGGGCAGCGAGAGCGTGCTGCTGGCCGCCGGGATCATCGGTGCCACCGTGATGCCGCATGTGGTCTACCTGCACTCGGCGTTGACCAAGTCCCGGGTGGTCTGCCGCGACGACAGCGAGCGCCGCGAGCTGCTGCGCTTCCAGCGGCTCGACGTCCTGGTCGGGCTCGGTATCGCCGGGTTGACCAACCTGGCGATGCTGTGCATCGCGGCAACGCTGTTCAACCGCACCGGCCACTCGGGGGTCGACTCGATCGAGGCGGCGCACGCCGGTCTCGGCCAGCTGGTCGGCGGCGGTGCCGCGCTGGCTTTCGCGGTCGCGCTGCTGGCCTCGGGGCTGTCGTCATCGAGCGTGGGCACCTACGCCGGGCAGGTGGTCATGCAGGGCTTCATCCGCCGCCGCATCCCGCTGTTCCTGCGCCGCGCCTTGACGATGCTGCCCGCGCTGGTGGTGCTGGGGCTGGGGTTGCCCACCACCGAGAGCCTGGTGGTGTCCCAGATCGTGCTGTCCTTCGGCATCCCCTTCGCGCTGGTGCCGATGGTGCTGCTCACTCGCCGGGCAGACGTCATGGGCCCGTTCGTCAATCGTCCGAGCACCACCGCGGTGGCCAGCGTCATAGCCGCGATGATCATCTCGCTGAACGTCTACCTGCTGTACAACGTCCTTCTCGGCTGAGACATCTCTTCGGTTGTCCGTGGCGTACTCGACCTCGTACCTCGCGACGGGTGAATACTGGATGCGGTTATTCAGCGGGGGTGGGGGCAGGTGTGGGTAAGGACAATCGACGCCTCTACACCTGCCCGCAATGTAACGGCTCCCAGGTGGTTGTGAAGTGGAAACGGGCTGATGTGGACGACGAACAGGAGATAGCGACGACGGAGCTTTGCCCCACGTGCGATGGATCGGGGCAAATCTTGGGACCCTCGACATAGATCCCGTCGCTGTCGCACACTGGCCGTATGCCGCGCACAGCGATCCTCTACGCCCGGTCGAACCGTCGGGAAAACCTCGACCGGCAAGTACGTGAGCTGGAGGACTGGTGTGACCGCGCTGGAGTGGTGCCGATCAGCACGGTCGCCGAGGTCGCGATCGGGGTCCGAGCGTCACGTCGGTGCAGGCAGGTCTTGACCGACGTCGCAGCCGGCCTCGCGGATCTCGTGCTGATCCGGGATGTGTCGCGATTGTCCGAGGACGCTGCTCAGCTGGAGCAGATCATCAGCGAGCACCGGTCCCGGCTCGCCATCAGCCGGGACGACCGGCACCACTGACCGCTCATACCGTGCATTCGCTTGCGGAATTCCTGATCATCGCCGTGGTCGTGACGCTCACTCCGGGTCCCGCCACCGCCACCATCCTGCGAGTGGCGGCCCGCGACGGCCGGCGGGCCGCGCTGGCGGCGACTGCGGGAAACAGCGTCGGGGTGTTGATCTGGGGCAGTCTGTCGGCGCTGGGTGTGTCCGCACTCATTCTGGCCTCCCAGCTCGCTTTCGCCGCGCTGCGCATCGCCGGTGCCGCCGTTCTGATCGCGATCGGCCTGCGCTCGCTGTTCGGACGTCCCTGCGGCGACGGGCCACCGGCCGGCAACGGGCCGCAGCGTGCGGCGGGGTGGCGGTCCGGACTCCTGACCAGTGTGTCCAACCCCAAGCTGGCGGTCTTCTTCGTCGCATTGTTCCCGCAGTTCATCGGCCACGGCAGTGCCGTGCTGCCCTACGCCCTCGCTATGGCCGGTGTGATCGTGTTGCTGGACGTGCTGTGGTTTTCCGTTCTGGCGCTCGGCGTCGATCGAGCCCACACCGCGCTCAAGCCCCGGGTGCACCGGGGCATGGAGCGGTTCACCGGTGCCGTGATGGTCGGTCTGGGTGTGCGCCTGGCGACCGAATCCCGATGATCGCTGGCTGTGTGCCGCTAGCGACATCTGATGTCGTCCCCGGCACACAAGCGGTGATCATGGTGCGCGGCACGCGCCAGTCGAGCTGTGGCGGCCGCGCGGCAGCCCGCAACCGACTTAGGTGGCCATGCCGCTGTCACCGCGCTCGGCGGGTCATGCTGAGGTGGCGGGATGCTCGAACAGTTACGCGGACAGTTAAGGGGGCCGTTACGGGCCGGCGGCGCCGCAGCGGCGTGTGCGGTCGCGTTCGCCTGCGCCTCCACCCCGCCACCGGCACCGACAGCGCCCGCCCGCCCGGTGCCCACGCCAGCGGCCGCCAGCCCGGTACCTGCGTCGACGCCCGCACCGCAGCCGCCTGCCCCGCCACCGGTGTCCTGTGCGCAAGCCACCTTCGACGCGATGACCCCGCGGGCCCGGGTGGGCCAGTTGTTCCTGATGGGGATCCCGGCGACCGGGGCTGATCAGGTCTCCTCGACGATCGAGAGCCTCGCTCCCGGTGGGGTGTTCCTGACCGGTCGCAGTGCCAAGGGAGTGGCCGCCACCGCTGCCGTTACCTCGACCGTCCAGCGGCTCGGGACGAAGGCGAGTGGCGGGGCCGGGATGTTCGTGGCCACAGACCAGGAGGGTGGCCAGGTTCAGGTCCTGTCCGGTCCCGGCTTCGCCCGGATTCCCCCGGCCACGACCCAAGGTACGTGGTCTCCGGAGGCGCTGCAGGCCGCCGCCACCGGCTGGGGCCGCGAACTGCGGGCGGCGGGGATCAACGTCAACCTCGCCCCGGTGGGCGACGTGCTCTCCCCCGCGCTGGGTAAGGCGAACGCGCCGATCGGCCGCTACGACCGGGCGTTCGGCACCACGCCACCGGTGGTCTCGGACCACGTCATGGCCGTCGTCCGGGGCATGCGTGCGGCGCAGGTGATGAGCACGGTCAAGCACTTCCCCGGCCTCGGCCGGGTGCGGGGTAACACCGACTACTCCACCGGCGTCGTGGACCGGCAGACAACCGCAACCGATTCCAGCCTGCGGCCGTTCACCCAAGCCGCGCGGGCCGGAACCTCTTGGCTGATGGTGTCCTCGGCGACCTACTCGAAGATCGATCCTGACCAGGTCGCCGCCTTCTCTCCGGCGATCATCAACACGCTGCTCCGGGAGAAGATCGGCTTCCAGGGGGTGATCGTGTCCGACGACCTGGGCCGGGCCAAGCAGGTCGCCGCCGTGGCACCTGGGCAGCGCGCGGTGCGATTTATCGCTGCGGGCGGAGACATCGTGGTGACCGCGGAGCCGGCCACGGTCGGTCCGATGATCGACGCTGTGCTCGCCGCTGCCACCAGCGACCCGGGATTCGCGGCGCGCGTTACTACCGCGCAACAACGAGTCCTTGCGGAGAAAAGCGTTCTTGGGTTGCTGCCCTGCGCGCCTGCGTCTTTTTAGTTCCTCGGCATGGGTCGTAGGGTGGGAAGGGACCAGGTGATCTTCTGCAGAGGAGTCGCCTCATGAGATCGCGGATAAGGGTTGCGGCTGCGGTGCTGGGCACCGCGGGGGTTGCTGCAGGCGTTGCCGGGCGGGCACAGCACCATCGGGTCGCCGCGCTGCGGACGTTCACTGGGGGGCTCCCCAGCGGGTTGCCGGAAATCCTCCCGCCGGCCCGTGAGTACATGATCGTGGCTGACGATGGGGTGGAGCTCTCGGTCGAGGAGCTCGACCCGGTCGACGGCGGACCCCCCGAGATGACCGCCATCTTCCTCCACGGTTTCACCCTCGACCGGAGGTCATGGCTGTTCCAACGGGATGAGCTGGCGCATTCCACGGGACCACGGGTCCGCCAGGTTCTCTACGACCATCGCAGCCACGGCCGCTCCGGCCGCTCGTCCCGCGATGCGTGCACCATCGGGCAACTCGGCCGTGACCTGCGCACAGTGATCCGCACTGCCGCACCTGAGGGCCCGGTGGTGCTGATCGGGCACTCCCTCGGTGGCATGACGATCATGGCGCTGGCTGAGCAGTGCCCCGAGTTGTTCGGCGAGCGGATCTGCGGCGTGGCCTTCCTCAACACCAGCGCCGGCGGCATCGCTCGCTCGGGTCTGCCCAGACCGGTGCTGTCCCGGCGAAGCCCGGTGGTTCCGGTGTCGGCGTGGCTGTCCCGCTGGAAGCCCTGCGTGCGGGCGATCGAGCTGGGACGTCATGTCTGCCGGAATTTGATCTGGAGCCTCACCGGCTCGCTGTCCTTCGGCGGCAAGGCGGTCAATCCAGCGCTGGTCGACCTGATGGACACCATGATCAGCGTGGCCTCATTCGATGTCATGATCTCCTTCCTGCCCACGCAGGGATCGCACGACCGGTACGAGGCGCTGGAGGATCTGCGGCACGTCACCGCACTGGTGATCGGTTCGGATCGTGACCGGTTGTTCAAACACACGCACGCCGAGGCGATCGCCGCGTTGCTGCCCGACGCCGTGCTGGTGCTCGTCGAGGGCTCTGGCCACGTCGCGATGCTGGAACATCCGAAACAGGTCAACGTGCACCTGCTGGAATTGCTGGCCCAATGCGCAAAGGCTTCGCCACATACGGCGAGCGCGTAAGCCACCTGCTCAGCGACGCTGACGCCGCACTCCTGCGAAGCGAGTTCGGGCGAGGTCGAGCAACCGGCGTGAGCAAGTCGAGTAGTGGGCTCGGCAAAGACGGGTAGTCGGCTACTCCTGCCAGCTTCGCCGGCCTGATCTAACGTCGAGTCGTAGATCTTCTCGCCCTCGACGGCTCAGCTGTCGAGCGGCCTCGCGGCTCGCGGCTACCTGGCCAACCGTTCACCCCCATCGTAAGAACACGGGAGACCCTGAATGTCCCTCCAACTCGACAGCAAAATCGCTGAGACGGGTACCCGCTTCCGCATCTTTCCGCAACCACGCTTCCTGCGGCGGACCGAAGGTGGCCCCCTCTTCCCGGAACCAGAAGTAGTGGTCGTCTCGGTTTCTCCTGAGGCAATGCAGCCCGGGCCGGCCGATGACCGCATGTTCGTCGTGGACGCAATGCGCAAGCTGCCGTACAACTCGTTTTCTCGTCCGCCCTATCACGGCGAGATCCATCAGGCGGTCACTCCCGGACCAGACGGCCATTTTGATCATCTTGATAAGAACAGCCGTCAGTTTTCGGCGGCTACGATGTACGCAACGGTGCGTCGGGTTCTGGATATCCGGGAAGATTACTTCGGTCGTAGGTTGGAATGGCATTTCGAGTCGGACTTCGCACGTCTGGAGATGATCCCGCTGATCGAGTGGGACAACGCTCAGTCCGGTTACGGTTTCCTCGAATTCGGATTCGGGCGGACTCCGGCCGGCACCGTAGACCACAGCCGCCCGTACTGCGAGAACTTCGACGTGCTTGCGCATGAACTCGGACACAGCATCATCTTCTCCCAGGTGGGAGTCCCCACGAATGCTGGAGACGACGGTATTGACTATGGTGGCATGCAGGAGTCCAGTGGCGACCTGGTGGCAATCGTGGCATCTCTCCACTTCCATTCCCTGGTCGATAAGCTTCTGGCGGAGACGAAGGGGAACCTGCTCACGGTCAATGGTCTCGACCGGGTAGGTGAGCTTTCTGACAGTCGCCAGATCCGGATCGCCTTCAATGCTAAGCGCATGTCCGATGTGGGCGATGAGCCGCATGAGCGCTCACTTCCGCTCACGGGTGCTATTTTCGACACGATGGTCGAGGTGTTTCAGCAGAATCTGGTGAACAACGGATTGATCGAGAATGAACTCCGCGTTCGGTCGACGAACCTGCCGGGCAGCACTGAAGACCTGAAGTCCATTCAGGGGGACTTCGAAAAGGCTTACTCCGGTAATGAGGCGGCCTTCAAGGCGGAATTGCTGTTCGCGCGGGACTACCTGGGTCGCTTGCTTGCCGAGGCCTGGAGCCATCTCTCGCCGAACTTTCTCACGTATCATGAGATCCTGCGTGGCCTGATGCGCGCCGATCGTGAAATCACCGGCGGGACGAACCAACCGATCATAAGAGACAGCTTCGCGTGGCGAGAGATCGCACCCGTCCCCACTTCGCGCCTGCTGCGGCCGAACACAGTGCAGGATTGCGGTCTGAGAGTCTGACGGTTTTTCACCGCTGCCGGTCATTGGAGGAACCGTGGGCGAGATGCTTCCGATTATCTACGTCCGCGGTTTCGGCGGTGGTCAGAGTGGTATCGACAAGGTGGTGACAGATCCCTTCTACGGATTCAACGAGGGATCGACGCATGTCCGAGTCGGAGTCCGGGGAGAAGCTTTTTTCTACCAGTTCGAGGGTCCACTCCTGCGTCTTGTGTTGGAGCAGGGGTACACACTGTTCGTCGGGGGTAACCAGCAGCGGAAACTATACGAGGCCGCCGACAAAGAGCTGGCCCCGGCGTCAGTGTGGGTGTACCGGTTCTATGACGAGAATTCTGGGACCTTCGGCCGTGAGCCGAAACCCTATAGAATTGAAGAGGCAGCCGAGGGTCTGGTCGATTTCATCCATCTCGTGTTGACAAAGACCAAAGACGCGAGCCGGGTGAACCTTGTTTCGCATTCTATGGGTGGGTTGATCTGCCGTTCCGCTCTTCAACGCCACAGCCTGGATCTCACGGCGGTCGTTTCGAAGCTCTTTACTATCGGCACCCCGCACGGTGGTATCGACCCGGAGTTGGGGGGAGCGATCGGTGGTTGGCTCATCGACAGGTTCGGCCCCAACGGCTCCGATATCTTTCAGCCCCGCCGTATGAGAGAGTACCTGCTGCCAGCTGATCAGGACGGCTCCGTGGAGACCGGTCCCGAGGCGAGGAAATGGGACCCCCGTCGCATGGTGGGGACCTTCCCGGTGGCACGTGTGCTCAGTGTCGTCGGTACGAACTCAGACGATTATGACGTGGCGTTCGGGATGTCGGCCAAGGCGATGGGTCCGCAGAGTGACGGTCTGGTGGCAATCCGCAATGCCTACGTCCAGGGGCCGGCGCGCGCCTACGTGCACCGGTCTCACTCGGGCCGCTATGGGTTGGTGAATTCTGAGGAGGTCTATCAGAATCTGAAGCGTTTCCTCTTCGGTGCTCTCAGGGTTGAGCTCGGCCTGCGTCATATCGAATTCGAACAGGACGACAACCAGATCTGGCAGGCCGATGTCAGGCTGGCTATCAGAGGCTTGCCCATCTTGCTACACGAGCAGACGGCGGAACACCACTGCCCGGTCGATCTCAACGCCGAAGCCGAAGCGCGATCGACTCCTATGGCGCCCATCCCTCTTGTGACCACATTTCTTCTGCCCGGTAACCGCGATTTCGCCCGGCACTCGTTGCACCTGAAGGTGACCTCACTGGATCAAAGAGGAGGTATCTTTGGTTTTAATGATCACCTGGAGCAGATCGCTGATTGGGAGGATACGCTGATCGTCGATGTCGCGGTGCGGGACGACGGTCTCGTGGAGCAGGTGCGCTGGCAATGGAACAGCCAGTTGCCGGGACGGGTCGCGGACCAGCCTGTTCTGGAAAACGGGCTTCGGTGGCCAGCGGGCAACCAGGAAGTCGGGTGGCAGCCGGAGATTCCGCTGCCACCGATGGGGAGGGCGTTGTTGGGAAATAGCGCCGCCCTTGCGCTGTCTGTGACCCTGTGGGACTGATGCCCGGCGTCGTGTCGCGGTGTTAACAGCGGGAAAAGTCTGGCCCGCTGTGCTTGGGATTCGCGGGTGCGCCGTGTGACCATCGTGACGCCAGACGTGTCTACTGCCGGGCATCGCCGTGATTCCGGAGTCGGGCAGGTCATCACCGCCACGATTGCTCCCGGTAAGTCCAACTTGCCTGCGCTTTCTGCCGAGAGCACTGGGAGGGGGAGCCGATGACGCTGCGCGCCCGACCAGAGCTGCCTGTCGAGCATGCCAAGCGCCTGGACCCGATGGCCGCTCACGCCGGTGTCGTCTCGGAAACGCAACATCAGGCACTGCGGGCCGACATTCGCCTGCTCTCGACATTGCTCGGTGAGACCTTGATCCGCCAGGGCGGGGAGGAACTGCTCAAGCTGGTCGAGGAGGTGCGCGGGCTGGCCAGGGCTGCCATGCACGACGGTAGCGCGGAGATCAGGGCGTTGCTGTCCACGCTGGACATCGGCACCGCCGTGCAGCTCGCCCGCGGGTTCTCGGCCTACTTCCAGCTCGCCAACGTGGCTGAGCAGCTGCATCGCTCGCGGGAGCAGCGGGCTCACTACGGTGGGCGCGGACCGTTGCGTGCCGTGGTGGACCAGCTGGCCCGCGACGTCGACAAGGCTGAGGTGGAGGCCGTGCTGGCGCGGATCGAGCTGCGGCCGGTGCTCACCGCGCACCCGACCGAGGTGTCCCGCACCTCGGTGCAGGGCATCCTGCGCCAGGTCGGGGACATCCTCGACCAGGACCTGCCCGCGCCGAAGTTGCAACGCCGCCTGGGGCGGCTGGTTGACCTGCTGTGGCAGACAGATGAGATCCGGCCCGGCCGGCCAACGGTGCTCGATGAGGCCAGCGCCGTCGCCTACTACCTCGAGCAACTCGGCACCCGCGCCGTGCCGGAGCTGCTGGAAGATCTGGAAGACGAGCTCACCCGGGCTGAGTTCGTGCTGCCGCCGCAGGCGAGCCCGGTAGTGCTCGGGTGCTGGGTCGGCGGGGATCGCGACGGCAATCCCAACGTCACACCGCAGGCCACCCTGGAGGTCCTGCGACTCTACGCCGAGCGGGCGTTGAACATCCAGCAGGCGCTGGTGGAGCAGCTCATCCAGGAGCTGAGCGTGTCCACCCGAGTCGTCGGGGTCTCCGAGGCGCTGCGGCGCAGCGTCGCCCACGACCGGCGCATGTTACCGACGGTGTATGACCGCTGTGTCCGCCTCAATGCCGACGAGCCCTACCGGTTGAAGTGCTCTTTCATCCTGGCCCGGCTGGCCCGGACCCGGCAGCGGATCCGCGACGGCGCGCCGCACCAGGACGGACGCGATTACCTGGGTACGCAGCCATATCTCGCCGACCTGGAGGTGATGGACACCTCGCTGCGCGGGCACCTCGGCGAACGCATCGCCGAGGGCACCCTGGCGAGGGCGCTGCGCAGCGCCCGAGCGCTGGGCCTGCACCTCGCGGCGCTCGACGTGCGTGAGCACGCCGAGAAGCAACACGCCGCTCTCGCGGCCCTCTACGACCCGCTCGGCGAGCTTCCCGTGCCGTACGCGGACCTCGACCCGCACGCGCGGATGGTGCTGCTGTCCGGTGAGCTGGCCGGCCGCCGGCCGCTGAGCGCCCGATCCGCCGAGCTGCCCGCGGCGGCGGCCGACCTGCGCGCCATCTTCGACGCGATC
This sequence comes from Pseudonocardiaceae bacterium, assembly GCA_036501085.1. Classification (GTDB taxonomy): domain Bacteria; phylum Actinomycetota; class Actinomycetes; order Mycobacteriales; family Pseudonocardiaceae. Next base: position 19,908 of record DASYAZ010000099.1, read on the forward strand.
CGCTGCGCTCAGCAGACCTTCGGGGAGCCGGCTGCCAGCACCTACATCATCTCGATGTCCAAGGGCGTGGACGACGTGCTGGCCGCGGCGGTGCTGGCCCGCGAAGCCGGTCTGATCGCGCCGGCCCCGTCCGGGGCGGGATACGTCTCCACGGTGGATCTCGTGCCGCTGTTCGAGACGGCCACCGAGCTGCGCCGCGCCGGGGAACTGCTCGATGGGATGCTGCGGGATCCCTGCTACCGGCAGCTGGTGCGCGCTCGGGGTGATCTGCAAGAGGTGATGCTCGGGTACTCCGACTCCAACAAGGATGCCGGGATCACCACCTCCCACTGGGTCATCCAGCAGGCCCAACGCCAGCTGCGGGACACCGCCGCGGCGCACGGGGTCCGGTTGCGGCTGTTCCACGGCCGCGGCGGCTCGGTCGGCCGGGGCGGTGGACCGGCCGGCCAGGCGGTGGCGGCCTCCCCCTACGGCGCGATCGACGCGACGCTGAAGGTGACCGAGCAGGGCGAGGTCATCTCCGACCGATACTCGCTGAGCGCGCTGGCGCACGATCAGCTGGAGATCCTGCTGGCCGCGGTGCTGGAGGCCACCCTGCTACACCAGACCTCGCGGGTCTCGGCTGGGGTGCTGGCCCGCTGGGACGAGGCGATGGACGTGGTCAGCTCGGCTGCCCACGCCGCTTACCGCGACTTCGTCGGCCTGCCCGGGCTCCCCGCGTTCTTCTCCGCGGCCACCCCGGTGGGCGAGCTGAGCTGGCTCAACGTCGGATCCCGGCCGGCGCGGCGACCGGGCAGTGGCGCGAGCACCCTCGATGGCCTGCGAGCGATCCCGTGGGTATTCGGGTGGACCCAGACCCGGATGGTCGTGCCCGGCTGGTATGGCCTGGGCAGCGGGCTGCGGGCAGCCCGGGACGCCGGGTTCGGTCCGGTGCTCGAGGAGATGCGGGACTGGGCGTTTTTCACCAACCTGCTCGGAAACGTCGAGATGACACTGGCCAAGACCGACCTGCGGATTGCGGAGTATTACGTCTCGGCCCTCGTCGAGCCGGATCTGCAGCCGCTTTTCGACCCCATCGTCAGCGAGCACGATGTGACCCGGCGCGAGGTGCTGCAGCTCACCGACGGCTCCACCCTGCTGGATCGCCATCAGCAGTTGCGCCACACCCTGCAGGTGCGGGCCTCCTACCTCGAACCGCTGCACCACCTGCAGGTCTCCCTGCTGGCCCGGTGCCGCGCGGTGGACGAGCCCGACCCCGACCTGCGCCGGGCGCTGCTGCGGACCGTCAACGGGATCGCCGCCGGGATGCGCAACACAGGGTGAATATCTTCCGTCGTTATCGAGGAGCCCTCGGCATTGAATGACTCTTGTTTTCCCGCACGTTGTATTGCTGATTGCTGACCGTGTCCGACCGGTAGGTATCTTTGCGGTCACCTGCGCAGGAAGCCGGTTCCTGTGCACCAGAAATGGTGTATCACGGACCTGCGAGACGGTCTCTAGTAAACGTGTGTGGCCTGATTCAGACCTGGGATGAGCAATGCGATCACGTCTTCGATCGAGGAAGTGGTATTGCTGGTCACTGCCGTGACTTTGTTCGTGACCGCCGGTGATGGGGATGCCGGGAGCGTTTCCGTCAGTGGTGGAGTATCACGAGGGCAGGTGGCCAGCTCATGGGTGCAGAATGGCCGTTGACCGGGCGGCGCGGCGAGTTGTCGATCATCGGCCGGGCGCTTGGTGACGGGCAGCTGCGCGGGCTGCTGCTGGCCGGCGCGCCAGGCGTGGGCAAGACCCGGCTGGCGCGAGAGGCGCTTTCTGCCGCGCAGGCCCGGGGATGCTCGACGGAGTGGGCGGTGGCCTCACGGGCTGCCGCGGCGGTCCCGTTCGGTGCGATGGCGCACCTGGTTCCCGCGGCCGGGGAGAGCTGCACCCATCTGCAGGTGTTGCAGCGAACCGGGGAGTGGTTAGCCAGCCGGGCCGGAGGCCGGCGGGTGGTGCTGGGTGTCGACGACACGCACTTGCTCGATGACGCCTCTGCCGCGCTGGTGCATCACCTGGCGGTGACCGGTGTGGCTTTCGTGATCGCCACCCTGCGTACCGGAATGGTGGCTCCTGAACCGGTCACGGCACTGTGGAAGGACGGCGCGGCCGAACGTTTAGAGGTCCACGCCCTGGCCCGCACGGAGGCCGGCGATCTGCTTGAGACGGCGCTGGGAGCTCCGGTGGACGGGCTCACCCGGGAGCGGTTGTGGCAGCTGAGCCGGGGCAACATCCTCTACCTGCGAGAGCTGGTCCGCGGCGGGCGCCAGGCGGGTTCCCTGAGCTGCACGGAAGGGATCTGGCGATGGGCCGGACCGATCTGCGCGCCACCCCAGCTGGTGGAGCTGATCCAGGCCAGAATCGGAGCTCTGCCCGCGCCCACGCGGGTGGTCGGGGAGATGGTGGCCTTCGGTGAGCCACTGGAGATCGCGGTACTGGCCCGGGCCGGGGTGTCCACGGCTGAGGTGGAGGAGGCGGAGCGAGCCGGCCTGGTGGTCACGGAACCGGCCGGTCCGGACATTCGGGTCCGGCTGGGGCACCCGCTGTTCGGTGAGGTCATCCGAGCTCAGACACCGCCACTGCGCAGCCGCTCAGTGCACGCACTGCTTGCCGAGGGGGCCGGTCCGATCGATGAACGCCGTCCCGAGGATGTGCTGCGGATCGCCGTCTGGCATCTGGAGGCGGGCACGGTATCGGAACCGGGGCTGCTGATGGCAGCGGCGGATCGGGCGTTGAGCGCGCATGACTTCGTGCTGGCGGAACGGCTGTGCCGAGCCGCCGGTCAGGCCGGTGCCGGCTGGCCGGTCGAGCATCTGCTGGCCCAAGCGCTGGTCGGCCTGGGCGAAGCCGGTCCGGCGGAGTGCCTGCTGGGTGATCAGTTCGCGCGGGCGCGCACCGACACCGAGCGAGCCGCGGTGGCGGGGGTTCGGGCGTTGAACCTGTATGTGGGGCTGGACCGGCCAACGGCGGCGCACGCTGTACTCGACGAGGCCGCAGCCTGCATCTCATCGCCGGCCCAGCGAGCCGGACTGATGGCATTGCGGGGCAGGTTCCTCCTGCATTCAGGCTGCTGCGAGCCAGCACTCGATGCGGTGAACGCAGTGCTCAACGATCCAGACATACCCAAGCCGGCGGTGCTCGAGGCGATAGTCACCGCAACGACCGCGCTGGTCGCTGCCGGCCGCTACCACGACGCCATCGCCAGCGCGACTCGCGGCCTGGAGCTGGGACAGCAGCTGGCCCACGGGGGTTCTTTCCTGGGGTTGGATGAACTCGCCGCCATGCGGACCGTTGCCCATACCTGGAGTGGTGAGCTCGCCGCAGCGGCGGCGCTGGCTGAGCGTGGCTACGGCCGGGCGCTGCGGGCTCGATCACCCGCGGGGGTCGCGGTGTGGGCACTCGGGCGGGGCAGGGTGGAGGAGGCCAGGGGAGCCGTCACTACCGCGTTGGGCTGGATGCGGGAAGCAGTGGGGATCATCGGCAGCTCACCGCAGCTACATCCCTACCAGGCTTTCACCACGCGGGTCGGGTACGGCGCCCTGGCGCGGGTGGCCGGACTAGCCGGTGATCTGGCTTGCGCCCAGACCGCGCTGGGTCAGGCTGACGCGTTGGCCGGCCCCGCGATGCGGTTGTTCGACACCTGGGCCGGCCCCATCCATGCCTGGGTAGCCGCCGCTCGTGGCGAGATTCTCACCGCGATCGAGCTTGCGCTCGACAGCGCGACCGACGCCAGACGCTGCGGTCAGGCAGGGTTTGAACTCATCGCGCTGTACGACGTGGCGCGGCTTGGCGCCCCCGCTCGGGTGGTGAGCCGGCTGGGAGAACTCGCCACCTCGGTTCAGGGTGACCTGGCGCCGCTGCTGGTGGCCCATGTCGAGGCGCTGCTGGCTGCGGACGGTACCGCGCTCGACGATGTTGCCGCGGCGTTCGCGACCATGGGCGCCAACCTGCTCGCCGCGGAGGCAGCCGTGGGGGCTACCGGGGTGCATCGCAAAGCTGGTCGTGCCGCCAGCGCCGCCGCTGCCGCGGTTCGTGCCACCGCTCTGGTCGCGAGCTGTGAGGGTGCCTGTACCCCGGCCCTGGCCCGACTCAGCGATCCCGCCGGCTTGACCCCTCGCGAGCTGGAGATCGCCCGGTTGGCTGCGGCGGGGATGTCCAGCCGGGAGATCGCAGCCCGGCTCGTGGTCGCGGTACGTACGGTCGATAACGCACTGGGTCAGGTGTACGCGAAGCTCGGTATCGGTGGCCGGGACGAGTTGAAACCGATCTTTGTCGTCACCCGGCGGAAAACCACGCACCTGAGCAGCCTCCCGCCTCCTTCGCTGCCCGTGCCCAGCAAGATCGGTTAACTGCGGAAAGCGGTAATGACCAGCGAATACGTTCCAGCAGGCCGGCTGATAACATCGAGCCACTATGCCGCTCACACTCACCAGCTCAGCCTTCGCTGACAACGGGTTTTTCCCCGCCCAGTACACCTGTGACGGCGAGAACGTCTCGCCCCCGCTGTCCTGGTCGGAGATCCCTGAGGGGACCGCCGAGTTGGTGCTGCTCCTCGAGGATCTTGATGGGCCAGGAGGCCCCCAGGTGTACTGGGTCCTCTACGGGCTCGACCCGGCGAGTGGCGGGTTGGAGGCGGGTAAGGTGCCCGAGGGCGCCGTCGGCGGGAAGAACGACTACGGGCGTACGGATTGGGCTGGGCCATGCCCACCGTCCGGCCGGGCCCATCGTTTCGCCTTCACCTTGCTCGCCCTGTCGGAGCCCAGTGGCTTGGGCGAGGGCGCCAGCCCCCGCAATGACCTGCCGTATGCACTCTCGGGCAAGGTACTGGCCCAGGCCCAGCTCTCCGCCAAGTACGCGCGCCAGCGCTGAGTGCTCATCCGCGTCGCCGCATCAGGTGGGAACGGCGCGCATCAGCTCTACCTGGTCGATCTCCTTACCGAGGTCGGTGATGGCCTTCACCTGCATTGATGCCGTACCACCCGGGCGCGCAGGACGCACCTCGATGCTGAGGTAGGCGTAGTCGAGGTAGCGGGTCTGTGACCAGTCCACGGTTTCCGGGGTCTTCGTCCCGGCGGGACCGGCCACGAAGCTGCGCACGACGGTACCGCTGTCCGGATTGGGTCCGCCGCGGTAGCGATCGCTCTCGCCGGGTTGCCACGTATACCGTGGCCGGCCACCGGATCCCACGCAGACGTAGGTGGTGCCGTCCTGGGCCGGCCAGATCCTGGATCCGTCCGGCGCCTGCCTGGTGGATCTGCCGGCCCGGATCGGGTTGGTCCGCTCGTACTGGTGGTTGTGTCCCTGCACCACCAGGTCCACGGAGAACTGGTCGAACAGCGGCGCCAGCGCGGCCCGCACCCCACCGTCGGAGGCATGCGTGCCGCTGGTGGCGAACGCGCAGTGATGGAAGAAGGCGACGATGAAATCGATGGAATGATCCTCCCGGAAGGCCCGCAGGGTACCGGTCAGCCAGCTGAGCTGCTGCCCTCCGCTGTAGCCGGCGTTGGTGGGAATCTCCTGGGACAGGTCATTCGCGTCGAGGCTGATGGCAGCGACGTTGCCGTAGACCACGGAATAGACCGACGGGCAGCGGCTCGGACCGTTGGCGGGCAGGTCCAGCCGGGCAGCGTGTCCCGCGTAGCCGTGGCTCGCGCCCCCGGGCGCGGTGTTGTGGTCGTAGAGCGCCTCCATGTCGTGGTTGCCGGTGGCAAACATCCACGGTGTCTGCGCGGCGCTTTTCTCGATGGTGGCGAAGTAGGTCGTCCACAGGGTGGGATCGAAGTTGTCGAACCCGGTGCGGGCCTCGCGCGGTGCGTGGTTCTGCACCGGTTGGCCGGTGCCACTGGGGTCCGCATAACAGATGTCCCCGGCCAGCAGGTGGAATGCGGGCCGCTGGGCAGCGATCAACGCGACCATGGAATCAGCCGGGGTGCCGCTGCGCCGGGCGTCGCCGGGCTTGTAGTAATTGTCGTCGAAGCCGTTCTGGCCATCCGGTGGGCCGGTGTTGACGCCCTGGTCGGCGAAGGCGGTGAAGGTGAACGGTGCCGCCTCGCCCCGGGCCGGTGCGGTGCGAAACGTCGCGTCGGGAGTGGTCGAGCCGTCCGGGAGCCGGAACCGGTAGTGATAGGAGGTCCCGGCACGCAGACCAGCAGCCAGCGCGTGGACGAAGAACTGATCGGCTCCGCGGATGCCCCCGTCCTGCTGCGGCACCATGCTGACCAGCTCCCGGACCTCGGCCTCCATGGTGTGCCCGTAGTCGGGGCCGGTCCCCAGATCGACCAGCACCCTCCCGGCCGGCTTGCCGGTCAGCTCACCGGCGATCGCCATCGTCGTGCCGGGGTCCGCGCCGAAGGACAGGTGCCGCCCCACGACGGCCAACTCGGTACGGGTTGCTCGGGAGCACGCGGCCGGGACCCAGGGAGCGCCGGCCAGACCCAGCGCCGCCAGCACGCTCGCACCCCCCTTGAGCGCGGAGCGCCGGCTGACCCGGCGCCCCCGCAGGAACCACTGCAGCCACTCCTGCTGCTCCGCGATCGTCATGTGCCGGGCGATCTGCTCCGGTACACCGACGTTCGGGATCTCCCCGAGCGGATTCACACGACGTCATGCCCTGGTCGAGCCGGGCCGCCGCTGGAGGACGATCGCGACGAGCACGCCCGCTACGACCAGGCCGACCAACGCTCCAGTACCGGCAGCGATCGCCGGTTGGGGGAACACTGGGTCGGGCAGCGCGTAGGGCGGCGTCAGCACCTGGGCATCCGGACCGGTCTGACCGGTGAGATTGAGCTGGTCGATCCGCGCCTGGAGTGCCTTCTCCTGATCCAGTGATGCGGTGAGCTGCGCCCTTGCGCTATCCAGGGATGCCTGGCTCGCCTTGCCTGCGGTCACCGCAGTCGTGAGTTGCTGGATCTGGGTCCGCAGTTGGGCGGTGTTCTCGCGGGTATCGGCGAGCTGGGTGCCGAGATTGCGGGCCACCCCGCTGGGCTGGCTGGCGACGGCCAGATATCCGCTGATCACGGCCTGCAGCGTCTGCAATGCGGCCTGATCGCTGGAACCCTGCGCGTCGACTTCGATCACCGAGCTGTTGTTCAGGATCTGCGCGCTGACGTCCTTGTCCAGATCGTCGAACTGCCGGCCCTGCTTCTGGGCGATCGGTCCCAGCACGGCCCGGCTTTTCAGCATCACCAGCTGGGTGCTGATCTGGCGATCCTGCTTCAACGGGTCGCCGCCACCCTGCGGATCCTGGCTGGCAGTGGAGAGGATCTCGGCGCGAGCACCGTAGGTTTTCGGTAGCACCAGCGCGGCTGCCAGACCGGCGGCCGTGCCCATCAGAATGATCGTCAGCGCCAGCAGGGCCAAACGGGGTACTGGCGGTACGCCCCCCCGATCATCGGTGCGCTCGATCCGGTCCGTGGCCCGTTGTGGCGGCACGCCCCTGCTCCCCTTGAGAGTCTGTTGCAGCTTCTCATCGCTGCTCATCGAACACCTACTCGCAGTTCTAGATCTTGGTTGAAGATGTCCATGAGTGCGGTCTTGCCCAATCCGAACGGGCCCCTAGAGGATGGCCAGTTCCTCGTGTGTGTGCGTGGTCTGTGCGCTTGGGTCGAGCCGCTGGGTTCCTGCGGCCCGATCTTACTCGGCTGGACTCCGTGGTGAGGTACTCAGTCGGGGTCGATGTCTCCCCTCACTGATGTATCGACCGGCGGTGTGTGAACGACCTGGATGCAACCTCACGGTTTACTGGGAATACCAGCGACGGAGCCGGAAGGCTCCGGGTGTGGTACCGGTCCTCGCCAGGGTCGAGGTGAAATGAATTTTTATACGGGAATGAATTCGAAACGGTATTCTCGTGGTTTTCTCAAGAAATCTGTCCAGAAATGCAGATCCAACAGACTCTGCGAGTGTCGTCCACTAGGGCCCCCACCCACAGGCACCCCGGGGGAGTGAGTTCGGACTCGACGCCGCGCGTGTGCGTGGCGTCCGTCAGCCTGCGACCTGCCCCGATTCGTCGCGGGCATTCAGATCAACTGCGAGGTTGTAGCCGGAGATCAGGGTGTTGGGGTGATTCTCACCCAGCACCCGCCGGCAACGATCCAGGGTGTCCTCATCGAGGGCTCGAGCCTGCTCATGCTCGCCCAGCGCCCGCAGATCCAGAGCGTAGTTGTTGGCCGAGGCAAGGGTGTCGGGGTGGTCCGCGCCCAGTACCCGGCGGCGCTGGGACAGAGTGTCCGCACTGAGCGCCCGCGCCTGCTCGTGCTCCCCCAGTGCGCGCAGGTCGTTGGCGAGGTTGTGCGCCGAGGTCAAGCTGTGTGGATGGTCCTCACCCAGCACCCGCCGGTAACGGGCCAGGGTGTCCGTATCGAGCACCCGCGCCTGGTCGTGCTCGCCCAGCGCCCGCAGATCGAGAGCGACGTTGTTCGCCGAGGCGAGGGTCACGGGGTGGTCTTCACCCAGCACCAGGCGGCGCCGCCGCAAGGTGTCCTCACTGAGTTGCCGCGCCTGGTCGTGCTCGCCCAGCGCCCGCCAGTCGACAGCGAGGTTGTGCGCTGAAGCCAAGGTATGGCGATGGTCTTCTCCCATCACCCGCCGGTAACGGGCCAGGGTGTCCGTATCGAGCACCCGCGCCTGCTGGTACTCGCCCAGCGCCCGCAGATCGACCGCAGCGTTGTAGGCCGCGGTGAGGGTATCCGGGTGATCCTCACCCAGCACGCGCCGGTAACGGGCCAGGGTGTCCTCGCTGAGGGCTCGGGCCCGCCCGTACTCGCCCAACGCCCGCAGGTCCACGGAGAGGTTATTCGCCGAGCGCAAGGTGTCCAGGTGATTTTTGCCCAACACCAGGCTGCGCCGGCGCAGCGTGTCCTCGCTGAGCCGGCATGCCTGCTCGTGCTCGTCCAGCGCGCGCAAGTCGTTGGCGAGATTGTGCGCCGAGCGCAAGGTGTCGAGGTGATCCTCACCCAGCACCCGCCGGTAACGGGCCAGGGTGTCCTCGCTGAGAGCTCGGGCCCGCCCATACTCGCCCAGCGCGCTCAGATCGACCGCGAGACTGTGCGCTGAGGCGAGGGTGTCGGGATGATCCTCACCTAACAATTGGAGACGCCGACTCCAGTTGTCCTCGTCGAGTATCCGGGCCCGTTCATGATCACCTGATGCCCGCAGCTCGACAGCGAGGTTATGCGCTTTCGCCAAGACGTCAGAATGATCATTTTTCAGGTCGACCGTCACATGGTGATCAGGGCGAGCGGTAACGGAACGAACCTCCCCCAGCATGCTCCGGTACAGATGGCGTACACGTTCCAGCAGCATGATCGCGAAACTGCGCTGCCGCGGGCCGAACATGGGCGACAGCATCTCACCCTCCCGTTCCTGCCAAAGGGGTGGCCGCATTGAACTGAGGAGTGTCAGGGTGCCTGCGCGCCCGTGGCATTGATCGGCAGTCTGGCGTGCATCAGCGAGACGTTGTAGCGGTTGTATTGGGTCATCGTGAAGTAGACGTCCGGGCCATGGGAGTCCGGATTCAGGAAACCGCCGTAGAGCGTGGGATACTGGCGGTCCGTGGCGACGGTGATCGGGGTACCCCAGGGCCCGGTTGGCTGCGGGGCCAGCCGAACGACGATCGCGCCGCGCGGCTGGTCGAAGTACATCATCTGCCAGCTACGCAGGGTGTCGTCGTAGCGTACGGAGAGCTCTCCCACCGGTGCGGTGACGATCGGAGCCGCGAGCGCGCTGAGGCCGGGTTGCCAGGTTTTTCCGGTCCAGTACTGGTAGGCGGCGAGGTTGAGAAGTTGCCCTTCGGGTACCCGGGCGAGGTAGGCGTTACCGAAACGTCCGTTGGGGGTGCCGAAGGCGTAGACGTAACCGTCTCGCCGGGCGAAGGAGATCATCTGAAACTTCTCGTCGAAGGCCGGGCTGTTGGTCCTGGAGGTTTGCGGAGCCGGTACCCAGGTCTGCCCGTCATCATCGGAGTAGGCGATGCCCCCGTAGTTGGTGACCCACTGCCCGGGTTCCCCGAAGTGACGCACTGACATGTATGCCAGGTAGTTGCGCCCGGCCACGTTGACCCCACCGGTCGGGATCTTGCTGATCTCGAGGTTGTCTTTCTTGAGTGAGCCCAGCAGTTCCTTGGCATGCCCTGGACGATCGCTGACGAAATCAGTGAACGTCATGCCCCCTGCCGGATTCCGATCACTGCTGCGGGCCAGCGTGTTCGAGCGCCAATCATTGGTCGCCGGGTCCCCGAACCCTGTACCGGGACCGGCCCACGCTCCGCCGAAGGTGTCGCCGAACGCGGTGAGGATCTGCCCACGCTCATCGGTCCACATGATCCCCAGATCGGTACCCTTCACCCCGAACCGAGCCTGGGTCGCGTTCATCGACCCATCCCCGGTAAGCACCGCAACCCTGCGCGCTTGGCCCGGCTGCGCCCCCTGGGCCGATCCTGGTGGTGCGACAACCACCAGGGCCGCGCAGGCCATCACCGCCAGCACCAACCCCGTTCGGGCTCGGTAAAAGATCACGATTCTCCCCCTCCTGCCTGGACACACGCACTCGCCTGGTGCACGGGCATGCGCCAGCAACTCTCCCTCACAGCAGGAGACATCCCAACGCCCGACGGAAGGGACGAACTGCGCGTTCCCAGGCACCCCCCGGGCCTAACGGGCTGAACCGCGCGCGGGTAACGGCAAAACGATGCTCCGCTAGGGTGAAAACTCACCTTCCCCATCGGCGAATCCCCAGGGCTGGGCGGGCCCCCTAGTCGGTTTTGGGTGGGGGTGGTGGGGGTCCCTAGTGGGGTGGTGGGGGACTGGGTGTGATCCCCGATGACTGTGCGTGGTGGGGGTTTTAGGTTTGGTCTCAACGCCGGGTGGGTTGCCCGGGCGGGCCGGGTGG
>DASYAZ010000100.1:0-3948 GCA_036501085.1 Pseudonocardiaceae bacterium
AGGATCGTGTCGACCAGCACCGTCAGTGGTGTGGCCAGCAGACAGCCCACGACCAGCCCGGGATATCGCCAGGCCCCACGCCAGTGGAAACCGCAGGATCCGGGCTATCGGTATGGCCCGGCGTTGTGAGGACGGCATGGAGTTGCGCAGCTCAGTGTGCACCGACAGCCAGAACTTCGCCAAACCCTTCCAGCACCCCAGGACACAGCTACTTCTTGGAAGAGGTTGGTCCGGTTCGGAACTCGACCACGTCGCCGTCGGCCATCACGTAGTCCTTGCCCTCCATCCGGACCTTGCCGGCGGCCCGGGCCTGTGCCATCGATCCGGCGGCCACCAGATCGTCGTAGGAGACGATCTCGGCTTTGATGAACCCCCGCTGGAAGTCACTGTGGATCACACCGGCAGCCTCCGGCGCGGTCGCTCCGGCCCGGATCGTCCAGGCCCGGGATTCCTTGGGCCCAGCGGTGAGGAAGGTCTGCAACCCCAGGGTGTGGAACCCGGCGCGGGCCATTGCGTGCAACCCCGGTTCGGCCTGCCCGATGGAGTCCAGCAGCTTGCGGCTGGACTCCGGGTCCAGCTCGAGGAGCTCGGCCTCCACCTTGGCGTCCAGGAACACCGCCTCCGCGGGGGTGACCAGCTTGCGCAGCTCAGCCTGCCGCTCCGGATCGGTGAGCACGCCCTCGTCGGAGTTGAAGACATAGAGGAAAGGCTTGCCGGTCAGCAGGCTGAGCTCGGCAAGCGCCGCGAAATCCAGCTCGGAACGTGCGGCGAACAGGGTTCGCCCGGTGTCGAGTACCTCCCGGGCGGCCAGAGCTGCCGCCAGAGCCGCGCGGTGTTCCCGGGGGTTGGTGCGGGCTTCCTTCTCCAGCCGGGGCAGCGCTCGGTCCAGTGTCTGCAGGTCGGCCAGGACCAGCTCGGTCTCTACGGTGGCGATGTCGTCCGCCGGGTCGACCCGACCGTCGACGTGCACCACATCGGGATCATCGAAAACCCGCACGACCTGGCAGATCGCGTTGGCCTCGCGGATGTGGGCGAGAAACTTGTTGCCCAGCCCGGCGCCTTCGGACGCGCCGGCGACGATGCCCGCGATGTCCACGAACGACACCGTCGCCGGTACCACCTTGGCGCTGCCGAACAGCTGAGCCAGCACCGGCAACCGGTGGTCGGGTAACGGCACCACCCCGACGTTGGGCTCGATGGTGGCGAACGCGTAGTTCGCCGCGAGGACGTTGTTGCGGGTCAGCGCATTGAACAGGGTGGACTTACCCACGTTGGGCAGCCCGACGATCCCAAGGGTGAGGCTCACGGGACGTCGAGTCTAGGCGACCGGCTCGATCCCTCCCGCATCCAGCGGGCTGAGCGGGTTCACCGAGCCCCGTTTTACCCCGCTGAGCCCGCGCGATGCGCTGCAAGACGCGTGGCGGACGCGCCGGAGCGAGGCGCGCCCGGGGGCGGCGCGCCTCGCCGATTCTGTCGGGGGGCTGTTGCAGTCTGTGACGCGTGGATTACCCCGCGCTCATCACCCTGCTCGTCGGCCTGGCGCTCGGCGCCCTGGTCGCCTGGCTGATCGCTGCTGCGCGTCGCCGGGTCACGCTGGCGGAAGCTGCCCGGGCTGCGGAGTCGGCGCGCGCTGATAAGGCTGCCATCGAGATCGAGCTCGCCGCTGCCCGGCGGGACGGCGACGGTGCGCGAGCGGCCAGGGACGCTGAGGCTGCCCGCGCCGAGCAGTACCGCATCCGTGCTGAGGAGACGCGGGAGCGAGTGGCTACGGTGCAGGCGGAGCTGGCCGGGCTCCGTGCCGCGCTGGAAGCCGAGCGCAGCGCCGCGGCGGATCGGGAGCGGTTGCTCACCCGCCGGGAGGCCGAACTCAAAGACAGCTTCCAGGCGCTGTCCGCGGAAGCGCTCTCCCGCAACAACGAGGCGTTCGTCCAACTCGCCGAGGCGCGGCTGGGCAAGGTCACCGCAGCCCTGGCGGCCAAGTCGGAGGGCGATTCCACCCAGCGCCAGCAGGCCATCGAGACACTGCTCACTCCGATCACCCAGAGCCTGCAGCGGCTCGATGGCCAGCTGCGCACGGTTGAGAAGGAGCGCGAAGCCGCCTACGCGGGGTTGCGCGAGCAGGTCGGAGCGATGAACCGGACGTCCGAGCAACTGCAGAGCGAGACCCGGCAGCTGGTCACCGCACTCCGCGCGCCCCAGGTCCGCGGCCGGTGGGGTGAGCTGCAACTGGAGCGGATCGTCGAGCTGGCCGGCATGGTCGAGCACTGCGACTTCTCCCGCCAGGTGACCGCCACCGACGCCAGCGGGGACGACGACGCCGTGGTCCGCCCCGACCTGGTGGTGCACCTGGCCGGTGGCAAGCACATCGTGCTCGACGCCAAAGTTCCCTTCGGGGCCTACCTGGAGGCCGTCGACGCGAGCGACCCGGACCGCCGGACCGACCGGCTGGCTGCGCACGCCCGGCACCTGCGGGCGCACGTCGATGCACTGTCCCGCAAGTCGTACTGGCAGCGATTCGAGACGACTCCGGAGTTCGTGGTGCTGTTCGTCCCCGGGGATCCCTTCCTGGAGGCGGCACTGCAATCCGACCCTGCGCTGCTCGAGCACGCCTTCGAGCGCAACATCGTGATCTCCACCCCGACCACGCTGATCGCGTTGTTGCGGACGGTGGCGTACACCTGGCGGCAGGAGGCACTGGCCCGCAATGCCTCGCAGGTGTACGACCTGGGCCGCGAGCTGCATTCCCGGCTCGCCACGATGGGCGGCCACGTGGCCAAGCTCGGCAAGCAGCTTGGTGGCGCGGTGGATGCCTACAACCGCACGGTCAGCTCCCTGGAATCCCGGGTACTGGTGACCGCGCGCCGGTTCGGTGAGCTCGGCGTGGTCACCGAAACGCTCGACACCCCCGAGCAGGTGGAGCGCAGTCCGCGCACCGTGCAAGCAGTGGAGCTGGTCGCCTCGGCGAGTGATGCGCTCGTCGCGCTGGACTCGGGACCACGGGCAGGGGGCGCGCCGGCGGAGCTGGATCGTGATCGGGAGCGGGAGACCGAGGACCCGGGCGAGGACTGGGCTTGGGTCAGCGAGACGCTGTCGTCGTCTGGGCACCCGGCGTCAGTGCACCCGAAGTCTGGGCACCAGTCGTCGGGACACCAGCAGCCGGAAGAGGAGCGGAGCCAGTCTAGTGTGAACCAGTGACATCCCGGGCCCGAACCACCGTCCCGCGCGGGATGTCGTGGGACGAGCAGGCGTTGCTGCCCGGCCGACCGGGTCTGCCCTGGTGGGCAGCCGTATTGTGTGCACTCGGGCTGGCAGCGCTCGGGGTGTTCGTCGACATGCAGCGGCTCAACCGGCTCGGTGTCATCTTCCAGATTTGCTATTTCCTCGGCTGCGTGCTTGCCGTGGTCATCGTGCAGCGCAAAGGCTTGTTCGGGCCGATGGTGCAGCCCCCGCTGATCCTGGCGGTGGCCGTACCGAGCGTCGTCCTCTCGGCCGGGTCGCTACCCACCGGCGGCGGGATGATCGCCACCGCCCTCGCGGTGGGCACTCCGCTGATCAACGGCTTCCCCACCATGGCGATCACAACCGGATTCACCCTCGTGATCGGCACGTTGAGGTTGATCACCCAACGCCGGCCGAGCGCCCGCCACACCACCGTCGATCGCTGAGCCGGACCAACCGCCATTCCGCCGACTCAGCTCGGGCGTTTGAGCTCCCTCGGCAGCGAGAACACCAGCTTCTCTTCCGCCGTGATCACTTCTCGCACGTCGGCGTAGCCCTGCTGCGCCAGGAAGTCCAGCACATCCTGTACCAGGATCTCGGGCACGGACGCACCGCTGGTGACGCCCACGACCCGCACTTGAGCCAGCCAGGCCGGATCGATCTCCCGCGCCCAGTCCACCAGGTAGGCCGACCGGGCACCGGCGGCCAGCGCGACCTCGACCAGCCGCA
>DASYAZ010000101.1:0-24747 GCA_036501085.1 Pseudonocardiaceae bacterium
ACGGTGTGCTCCGGGGACAGATCGACATCTCGGCCCGGGTGATCTGGTTGTTCGAGAAGCTCGGCTGGGCGTGGAACGTGCGCTGGCCGACCCCCCAGCGGCTGGCCAAGATCGCAGCTCGGGTGTGAGCAATGCGGGGGAGGGGGTGATCCGCCGCGGCGCGGTGCAGCCGGACGCCGGAACGAATCGACCAAAAGGGTCATCAGCGCACCGGTTACTTCGCTGAGTAATTGCATGGTGACTCAGTGCCACCAACACGCTGAGGAGCCTGGTTGAACCATTCGGGTGAAAGTGTCGGGGCCTACGGTTGCTGAGTAACGACTAGCAGCGGACAGTAGATATACGCACTGTGGGGAGGGGCGACCCCGCTGTACGAGAGAGTGAGCGTGGCTCGCTGGGGATCCAATGATCACCGAGCTTGCTCACTTTTGGTGTGCGTTTTGTAACATTCAGTCAGCAGACATCTCGAGTCACGGCAGGGGGCCCGTCTCGATGAAGTTCGTTTCAGGTACTTCCCAACCGCCAGCAGGCCTCGCCCAACGCGAGCCGGGTGGTCTCATGACCTTCGATCCCGATGTTCGCGTTGCGGTTGTCGGCTACGGCTACTGGGGTTCAAAGCACATGCGGGTGCTGAGCAGCATGCCGGGTGTGCAGGTGACCATCGTAGATCAAGATCCCGAACGGATCGCGGAGGCGAGACGAAGCTACCCCTCGGCAGAAGCGGCACATCACCTCGACGACGTCCTGGGGCGGGTGGACGCGGTGGTCGTCGCGACCCCGCCGACTGCACATGCCGCGGTCGCGCTACAGGCACTGCGCCAGGGGCGGCACGCCTTGGTGGAGAAGCCGCTGGCCACGACGATCGAGGACGCGCAGGAGATGGTCGACACGGCGGCCACCAACGGCGTCCAACTGATGGTGGGACATACCTTCGAGTACAACGCGGCGGTCTGGAAACTCAAGGAGATCATCGACTCCGGCGAGCTCGGCAGGGTCCTCTACATCGATGCCGCTCGGCTGAGCCTGGGCAAGTACCAGCGCGACTGCAACGTGATCTGGGACCTCGCTCCGCACGACATCTCGATCGCGTCGTTCCTGCTCGACGAGGTTCCCCGGACCACCTGGGTGTGGGCCAAGCGGCACGTCGGGACCCGGCATGCTGATGTGGCCTACCTGCGGCTGGACTTCGAGAACGCCGCTACCCATGCGTTCGTACACGTGAGCTGGTTGGACCCGTGCAAGGTCAGGCGAGTCACAGTTGTCGGAGAACGGAAAATGGCCGTCTACGACGATATGTCGGATAACGAGCGTATCCGTATATATGATATCGGAGTCGACCCGGCAGATCCCGATGACCATGGTGAGTCGCATGCAATGCCCGTTTCCTATCGAACCGGAGACATCGTCTCGCCGTTCATTCAGTTCAATGAGCCGCTCTTGGTTCAGGATAGCCATTTCATCGACTGCATCCGGACCGGAGTGAAGCCGAACACTCCTGGCGAGCGCGGCATGGACATCGTCCGGGTACTGGCTGCCACCGATGTGGCGGAGGCCACCGGCCGGCCGGCCTTCGTCGGCGGCGGAATGGACGCATCCGGATCCGACCGCATGCGGGAGGTGGCCTCATGACCGGCAGCGGCACGCCTGCCGGGGTTCCTTTTCTGGACCTGCACGGCGTCAACAACAGCTTGCGCGAGGACTACGACCTCGCCTGGAAAACCGTGCTCGACCACGGCCACTTCGTCGGTGGTCCCGAGGTCGAGCGCTTTGAGCGCGAATTCGCGTCCTATTGCGGGGCCGAGTCATGCATCGGTGTGGCAAACGGGACCGATGCCCTGGAACTGATCGTCCGCGGGCTGGGAATCGGTGCCGGCGACGAGGTCATCATCCCGACGAATACGTTCATTGCCACGGCGGAGGCAGTGTGTGCGACCGGTGCGCGGCCCCGGTTCGTCGACGTGTGCCCCGACACCCTGCTGATCGATCCGGACGCCGTGGAGGCCGCGATCACCGGCTCGACGGCGGCGATCATCGCGGTGCATCTGTACGGACAGATGGTGGACCCGGAGCCGCTCTCCGCGATCGCCGCGGCGCACGGACTCGCGCTCATCGAGGACGCCGCGCAGGCACACGGTGCCCGGCACAATGAGATCAACGCGGGCAACGTGGGGATAGCCGCCGGCTTCAGTTTCTACCCGGGCAAGAATCTCGGCGCTCTGGGCGACGGCGGTGCCGTGGTCACCAACGACCGGGCGCTGGCGGACCGGATCCGCAGCATGGCCAACCATGGGCGGTCGGAGTCAGACCGGTACCTGCACGACCTCTCGGGCCGGAACAGTCGGCTCGACACCCTGCAGGCGGCGCTGCTGTCGGCCAAGCTGCCGTGCCTGGACGCAGCCAACGCCCGGCGGGTGGCCGCGATGGCCACCTACCGCGAGATGCTCCCTCCGAGCTGCGTCCCGGTGACGGTGCAGCCCGGGGCCGAACCGGTGTACCACCTGGCGGTCGTCCAGGTCGAGGACCGACGCAAGGTCGGTGACGTGTTGACTGCAGCCGGTATCGGATGGGGTGTGCACTACCCGATCCCCTGCCACCTGCAGCCTGCCCTGGCCGGGACCGCGCGCTATCAATCTCAACCGGCCGCTGCGCCGATGCCGGTGGCTGAGCGTGCAGCTGGCCGGATCCTGTCTCTTCCCATGTCCCCGACCCTGAGTGTCGAGCAGGTTGCGCGGGTCTGCGATGTGCTTGGAGGTGCACTGTGACGAACGTTTCCAATGTGTTCCAGTACGGAGCCAGCGAATCGAACGGACGTTCGATGGGCTACGAGGAGCAGCTGCAGAAGTCCCCGGGCACTGCCGAGATACCGCCGCAGCGTTCCACCGCCCGGCTGGAACCGGCCGGCGAAGGCCGGGAAGGCCCCGGCGGTGGCCGGGTGACGGCACGCCTGGTCTTGCTGGCATTGACGATCATCTTGCTGGGCACTGCCGCCGGGCTGGCCGGAGCGCTGGTACTCCCGAAGACCTACGGAGCCCGCGCGGAGATCCTCTTCTCCAGCGGGCAGGACCAGCAGGGGGGCGGTGGTGGCCCGCTCAAGCAGGATCCCCAGCTGTCCACCCAGCTGGTCTACCTGCAGAGTCGAGCCGTACTCGGGCCGGTGGCACAGAAAGAGGGCCGGGATTTCACCGACCTCTCCAAAGACGTCACCGCACAGGTACTGGACAACAGCCAGGTCATCCAGGTCGAGGCGCATGGCTCGACCAAGCTCGCCGCGATGCAGACATTGCAGTCGGTCATGGACGGTTACCTGACGCTCATCGGCCAGCCCACCGGGGTGTCCCGCAACCTCGACACCCAGCTCTCGGACGCCAAGGCGAACACCGCCCAGATCCAGACCCAGGTGCAACAGCTCACCAGTGCGACATTGGCCGGGACATCCACCCAGGCCGCGCTCAACGATGCCCGGGCGCAGCTCACCGCGTCCCTGGACCGGGAGAAGGCGCTTCAGGCCCGGATCGATGAGCTCAACCTCACCGGTCAGACGGGACCGGCCGCGCAGCTGCTGACGCCGCCCTACTCGCTGGCTGACGTGGTATTCCCGAAGCCGTGGATCGCGGCCGGGACCGGTGCGCTGGTCGGTTTGATCGTGGCCTGCATCGTGGTGGCGGTGGGTGCCCGGCGCCAGACCAGGCCGTGAGGGTCTGGCTGTGGCCCCCCCGGCGCACACCTCCAAGGTGACAGCTCTCGACAGTCCACTCGGGGACTCACCCGGCGGTTCGGTCGAGAACCGATTCGATCACCAGGCACTCGGTACCACCGCGCGGAACTCGGCCACGGTTGGCGCGTGGACCCTGGTCAGCAGGGTGAGCGGGTTGCTGCGAGTGGTCGTGATCGGGGCGGTGCTGGGGCCGACTTACTTCGCCAACGCCTTCCAGACCGGGTATGTCGTCCCGAACCTGGTGTTCACGCTGATTGCCGGGCCGGTGTTGGCAATGGTGTTGGTTCCGGGACTGGTTCGCGCCGCCGGATCGGGCGGCGCGGACCGCGCCCGGGAGGTGTTCGGCCGGGTGAGCGGCTGGTTGCTGGCCGTCTCGGCCGCGGTGGCCGCGCTGCTGATGCTGCTCTCCCCGGTGATCGCCTGGACGCTGACATTCGGGATCCCCGATCCTGCTGCTCGAGCTCGGGGACTGTGGCTGATCACCCTGCTGGTGCTGCTGGTGGCACCCCAGGTACTGCTCTACGTGCTGCTCAACCTCGGCATCGCCGCTCAGCAGGCTCGTGGCCGCTTCGCGCTGGCGGCCGCCGCGCCCGCAGTGGAGAACGTCGTCCTGATCCTGACGGTGCTCGCGGCCGGCTGGTACTACGGGACCGGCCTGGACGTCGAGCAGGTCAACGCCGAGCTGGTGATCGTGCTCGGGGTGGGTAGCACGGCGGCCGTGGCGCTGCACGCGGCACTGCAGCTGTTCGGCACCGCACGGGTCGGCCAGCTGAGCTGGCCTTCGATGGGGTGGCGGCACGATCCGGAGGTTCGCGCCATCACCCACCGGCTGGCGCGCTCGGTCAGTGTGGCGACCTTCCCGGCGCTGGCGATGTACGTGCTGCTCGCGCTGGCCGGCACCGTGCCCGGGGGCACCTTCGTGGTGCAGCTTTCCTACTCAGTCTTCTACGCGCTGTCCTTCGTCAGTGCTCGAGCGGTGTCGATGGCGGCGCTGCCCGGGCTGGCCAACGCCGCCCACCACGAAGACGGGGCGACCTTCGGTTCCCAGTGGCGGCAAGGCCTGTCCTACGCCCTGATCGCCAGCCTGCCGCTGCTGGTGCTGCTCGCGGTGAACTCCTTCGCCACCGCGAACATCCTCGCCAACGGTGAGCTGCGGCACGCGGATCTGATCGGCCCGCTCGCGGCGTGCCTGGCAGTGGTAGCGGTGGCCCAACTGGTGGGTGGGATACACGACATCGGCCGCCAGGCGCTCTTCGCCCGCCTGGAGGACCGCATTCCACGCCGGGCGAGTGCCGTGGCGCTCGGGGTGATCCTCACCGCGGCGGCCGCGGCCCTGCTGCTGCCCGCGGACGGGACCCGGGTTGTCTGGCTGGTGGTGGCGATTCTCGCCGGGGAGCTGGCCGCAGCCGGGACGGTCCTGACCCGGCTGCGCCGGGCGATCCGGCCCGAGCGCTTCCTCGAGCCCGGACCGCTGGTCGCTGCAGCGATGGCCACCCTGGGGATGCTGCCGGTCTCCGCAGCGTTGTGGTGGCTCACCCGGGTCATCGGTGGTGATCAGCTCGTCGACTTCGCGCTGCTGTCCGTGGGCGGTGCCGTCGCGCTCGCTGTTTACGTGCTGGGCTTCCGGGTCGCGGTGCGACGGATCGGGGGTGGGTCGTGACCCGCACCCTGCCACCGGATCCCCGCGCGCTGCCCGGCGGCGGGGTGGCGCTGGCACTGGGCGTCAACCGCTCGTTGCTGCTGGGCGCCGCCGGTTGCGCCGTCGTCGGCGGGATCCTCGCGGTGGCGGCCGGGCCGTTGCTGGCGTTGAGCGCCCTCGGGGTCCTGGTCGTGATCGGGCTGTTCGCCGGAGCGGCGTACCGGCCGGTCTTCGCCACCTACGCCTACCTGGGCACCCTGCCGCTGATCGCCGGGATCGGCCGGGGACATCTCATCCCGCTGGTCCGACCCAACGAGGCGCTGCTGGTGGTGTTGCTGGCCGGTGCCCTGGTCGGCGGTTACCTCCGATGGTGCCGGGGCGAGCGGGTGCCGTTGCAACTGCACCAGCTCGATATCCCGATGGGTGTCTTCCTGCTGGCCTCCACCGCGTGGCCGTTACTGTCCATGATCATTCGTGGGGCACCGCCAGCGGTATCGGATCTGGCCGCTGTGTTGCCCGTCTGCAAGCTGGTGGCCATCTACCTGCTGGTTCGTTTCAGCGTCACCACCGAGGCCCAGCTGGTGCGCTGCTTCCGGCTGATCCTCTGGCCGGGTGCGGTGGTCGCGGTGATCGCGATCCTGCAGACCCTGCACTTCGGGCCGGTCGTGTCGATGCTGCAGGCCCTCTGGACACCGGACAGCAACGCCGCGGCGCTCGTGCAGCGCGGCACCACGACGCTCGCCTCGCCCATCGCCACCGGCGACTACATCATCATCTGCCTGACGTTGGTGATCTGCTGCGGCGCGCGGGGACTGCTGGACCGCCGGGAGCGGCTGAGCTTGGGGCTGGTGCTCGGTGCCGGCGTGCTGGCCGCCGGCCAGTTCTCCACCTGGATCTCCGCGGTAGTAGCGGGTGGGCTCATCCTGTGGCGCTTCAGCGCGGTTCGTAGCAAGTCCGCGCGGTTCCTGTGGCTGATCCCGGTGGTGCTCGTCGTCGGTGCTCCCGCGCTGATCGGCCGGCTGGAGGGATTCGGCAGCGGCTATGGCGTGCCGAGCAGCTGGATCGGCCGTTGGAACAACCTGTCCACCTTCTACCTGCCGAGGTTCGACTTCACCACGGTGCTGATGGGGGTGTCGGCGGACTCGGTGCTGCCGGCGCCTGAGCGATGGCGCGATGTCGTCTACCTGGAAAGCGGCTACCTGAATCTGCTCTGGATCGGCGGGATCCCGCTGCTGGCCGCATTCTTGTGGCTTGCGGTCGTGGTGCTGCGCAGAGCCGATGCGCTGTTATCCCCATCTTCGATGTCACAGTCAGCCGCGATCAGCGCGGCAGCGTCCGCGCTGTGGGTCTGCTTGGGATTCATTCTCGTCGTCACCATTCTCGATCCGCACGTGACGCAACGGGGCACCGGGGATCTGCTGTTCATGCTGATGGGTATCACCACGGGGAGGCTCAGTGTCCAGCGGCGTTGACCAAGCGCGCTTGCCCGCTCGATGGGAACACGTTGCCCGGCGCACCGTCGATCTGACGGTGGTGGCGATCGCATTGCTGGTGCTCGCGATCCCCATGCTGATCATCGCAATGACGATCAGGCTGGGGACCCCGGGGCCGGCGTTGTACCGCCAGCAGCGGTTGGGCCGGGGGGGCCGACCGTTCACGATGTACAAGTTCCGCACCATGCGAGCGGGCGGCTCCGACGCCCTGCACCGCGACCTCATCGCGCGCGAGTTGCGGGGGGAGGATACCTCGGTCAACGGTAGCTGGAAGATCGACAGTGACCCGCGGATCACCCGGGTCGGATCTCTCCTGCGTCGCAGCAGCATCGATGAGCTTCCCCAGCTGTTGAATGTGCTGCGGGGGCAGATGTCGCTGGTCGGACCGCGGCCCTGCCTGGATTGGGAGGCGGAGATGTTCCCGGCCCGGTACGCCGAGCGCTTCGAAGTCCCGCCCGGTCTCACTGGTCTCTGGCAGGTCAGCGGGCGTAGCACCATGGGCACCTTGGAGATGCTGGAACTCGATCTGGCCTATGTCCGTGGCTGGAGTTTCTGGCGTGACCTCGCAATCCTGTTGCGAACGGTTCCCACGCTGTTACGGGGGCACGGCGCACGCTGACCAGGCGCTGAGGGGTACGGCGCTCACGAACGATTGTCTTCCTTCTGGCAGCTGGGGGGCAGCCTTGACAACTGTTGCTGCGACGAGTTTCGCGATTCCACGATTACCACGCAGGGCCCGGGCAGCGCTGCTGACGGTTCATGTCACGACGTCGGTGGGATGGGTGGGGCTGGACGGTGCGCTGGTGGCCCTGGAGATCACCGGGATGTCCAATGCCAGCATGGCGGTGCGCGCGGGGATCGCCACCGCGACGGCCGTGATCGCCTGCTGGGTGCTCGTCCCGGTGGTGTTCTCCTCGCTGATCAGTGGGCTGATCCTGGCGTTGTCCACGCCGTGGGGTCTGCTGCGGCACTGGTGGGTGCTCGCCAAGTGCGCCATCGCCGGCGCGTTGACCGCCGCCGGCTTGATGTTCCTGTTGCCGCAGCTGCCCCATATCGTCGCCGGCGCGGGTGAGCCAGCCGGAATGGACTCGCTGGTGGCGAGATCAGCGGCACTGTTACTGCTGTTCGCGGCGACCGGACTGTCGGTGATCAAGCCATGGGGCAAGACCCCGCGTGGCCGGCCGGCGAGCGCGCTCAACAGAAGTAGCGGTAGAGCAGCGCCCCGGCCTGCTTCGTCACCTCATCGGGAACCGTCTCCTCGGTGAACAGCCGGGTGAGCTCACCGAGCATCGGGCCGGCCTCGGCGTGGCTGCGGGCATGCTCCCCGCCAGCCCGCAGGGTGACGATCTGCCGCTCCTCGGTAGCCCACTTGCGCTTGTACGAGACCAAGCCCGGCTGGTCGAGATCGCTCAGTCCCCAATCGACCAGCCGGGCTTCCTGCTCCACTGCCCACCGGATCCCCGCCCAGAAGATCGCGTCGTTGGGGCGGAGAGCCAGATGATCGTGGCGCGAAGCTCCGAACTTGTAGTACCAGGTGCTGCCCCAGGCGAGGAACACCGCACCGGCGATCAGCTCGTCACCGGCGTGGGCGAGCATCGTCACGATCCCGTTACCGGGTGCGAAGGCGGACCAGATGTGATCGAACAGATCGAGAGGCTGGGCGAGCAATCGGTACTTGTGCTTGCGCAGCGCAACATGCAAGCCATGGAACTGGTGCACCGCATCCCGGTCGGTGCGTGCCTCGACCCGGACCCCGTCCCGCTCGGAGATCGAGATGTTGCGGCGCGCGTGCTGGGACAACCGCCGCCGGATGTCCTCGATGCCGCCATGCAGCGGCGTGCCGTGCCACGCCGCCGCCGCGATCCGCCCGAAGCGGGGATCGCCGGCGGGCACAGCGGTGTCGAAACAGCGCAGCATCAGCGGGGCCGCGGCGGTGATGACGCCGCTGGTGAGGGCCTTCCAGTCGGCCGGGTCATCGGTGAGCGGCTCGGCCCGGTCGGAGAATGGCAGGCTGGATACCCGGTCGCCGCGAATGTCGCTGATCGGCACCCAGGCCACCCCGGCACGCGGCTGCCCATCCCAGCCGAGCCGCAGGGCAGCGGCGGGGGTGAAGCCATAGGTGGCGCAGATCGCGCCGATCCAGGGCGGCGAGGTGAACACGCTGCCGTGCGGTCCCAGCGCGAGCTGGTGCCAGCGAGGGTCGCTGCGCGGGTCGGCGAGCACGGTTTCCTCTTGCGTCGCGGGCGCCTTCACGGGGGCGACGGTACCTGCTGCTGCGGTAGTGTGGAGGTGACGCGCTGGATGTATCCCGTCACAGTCAGTTCCTGGCACATCATGGGGTGAGGTGAGATGACCACGCTGTTCATCGCCACCACAGGTGGGCACCTCACCCAGCTGAACAGCCTCGCGAGCCGTATTCCACCCGAGATCCCACCCGAGCCCGGCACGGCTGATGACGCGGTGTGGGTGACCCACGCCAACGAGCAGAGCCGGTCGATGATGGCGGATCGGGACGTGGAGTTCGTGCCCTACGTCGGCGTGCGCAGCGTGCCCGATGTGCTCCGCTGCATCCCCTACGCCCGCCGGTTGCTGGCACGCCGGAAGGTGACCAGGGCGGTGTCAACGGGGTCGGGGATCGCCCTGGGATACCTGCCCTACCTGGCTGCCCGCGGCGTGGAGTGTCACTACATCGAGAGCGCAACGCGGGTGAGCGGGCCGTCGGTGACCGGCAGGGTCCTGCAATGGGTGCCGGGGGTCCGCACCTACACCCAGTACCAGAGCTGGGCCGACCACCGATGGGTCTACGCCGGCAGCGTCTTCGACGGGTACGAGGCCACCACCGGCACCCGGGTTCCCGACGCGGTGCTGCGCGTGGTGGTCACCGTGGGCTCGGCCACCCAGTACCCATTCCGCCGGCTCTTCGAGCACCTGATCCCGCTGCTGGCGCCGGAGGGCCCCCTGGCGCAGGTGACCGGATGCTCGGTGGAAGTGCTGTGGCAGACCGCGGACACGCCGGTGGACGACCTACCCATCCAGGCCACGCCGGTGCTCCCGGCTGCCGAGCTGGGCGCCGCGCTCAGCAAGGCCGACGTCGTGATCAGCCATGCCGGCACCGGGTCGGCGCTGGCCGCACTCAACGCCGGGCGGTTCCCGATCCTGGCCATCCGGGACAGCACCCGGGGCGAGCAGATCGATGACCACCAGCTCCAGCTGGCGACCGAGCTCGCCCGGCGTGGCCTGGCCATCCACCGGGACGCGCAGTCCATCACCATCGACGACATGATCGAGACGATGAGAGTCTCGGTACACCGCAGCGCCTCGCCGCCTCCCCTGGAGCTGCGGCGTTAGCCCCGCGGGACGCGCATCGCCTCCAGGGTGCGCGCCAGCCCCTCCGGCAGCGGCGTCGGCGATGGCAGGTCCAGCTCGCGGCGGGCACGGGTGATGTCGAGGCAGCTGCGGAACAGCTCGCCCGGGCGAGCCGGCGCGAACTCCGGTTCGAACTGGCTGGGATCGACCCCAGCCGCGGCGGCGATCTCCCGGACCAGCTCCAGCACGCTGACCTCGGTGGCGGTGCCGATGTTGTATTCGTTGTGTGCCAGCTCGCGGGCGGTGCCTGCGGCGAGGTTGGCTGCCGCGACGTCGGCGACGAACACGAAATCGCGGGTCTGCCGCCCGTCGCCGTAGATGACCGGGCGGCGACCGGCCAGCACCCGATCGCAGAACAGCGTGATGACGCCGGCGTCACCGTGGGGATCCTGCCGGGGCCCGTAGACGTTGCCGTACCGCAACGTCACCACATCCAGGCCCCGCGCCAGCTGGAACCAGCGGGCGTAGCGCTCCGCGGTGCGCTTGCTCAGCCCGTAGGCCGAGATGGGGTCAGGGGTGACGGTCTCCGGCGTGGGCACCACCCCGGTCGGGCCGTAGATCGCGCCGCCGGTGGAGGTGTTGATGACCCGGCGCGCGCCCGCGGCGTGCGCCGCGGAGCACACGTTGATCGATCCGAGCACGTTGATCGCGGCGTCGCGGGCGGGTTCGCCCATCGAGCTCCGCACATCGACCTGTGCCGCGAGGTGGAACACCAGCTCCGGCCGGAAGGCCCGGAGGGCTTCGTGCACGGCGGGCCCGTCCCGGATATCCAGTTCAGCCAGCCGCGTGCCGCGCCGCAACGGCCCCGCGAGGTTGGCTCGCCGGCCCCGGCTCAGGTCGTCGATGACCAGGATCTCGGTCCCGGCTCCCCCCCGGCGCAGGAGTGCATCGACGAGGTGGGAACCGATGAAACCAGCGCCCCCGGTCACTACGGCCCGCATGACGGTGTGTCTCAGGTGCCCGCCGGTGCGATCCTGAGCACCTTGTCGTCGTCACCGTTGCTGGTCGTGACGTAGAGCGCACCATCGGGTCCCGGACGTACCGCGCGCAGGCGCCCGTAGCTTCCCTCGAGCTGCGGGAGCTGCCCCACCTCGGTCACCGCTCCGTTCGGCTCCACCTGCATCAGCAGCAGTTTGGTGCCCTTCAGCGCGGCGACCGCGAGCTGGCCCTGCATCGCTCCCCATTGCTCGCCGGTGAGGAATGCCGCGCCGCAGATCGCTTCGGTGTTACTACCTGAGTTCCACACCGCGGGGACGGCATCCGGGAAACGCCGCAGGTCGGTCATCGGCACGCTCTCGTCATAGCTGCTCTCGGTGCCGCCACGGGACGGGTCCCAGCCATAGTTGGCGCCAGCTCGCAGTATGTTGATCTCGTCATCGACGTCGGGGCCGTGTTCGGCGTCGAAGAGCCGGCCGGTGCCCGGCTGCGCCGTCACGCCCTGCACGTTGCGGTGGCCATAGCTGAACACGAGCCGTTCCGCCGGGTTCGGGGAACCGGTGAACGGGTTGCCGGGTGCCGGAGCGCCGGTACGCAGATCGACCCGGAGCACCTTGCCGCCTAGCCGGGTGCGGTCCTGGGACACCGCGGCCATCGCCGAGTCGCCGGTACCGACGTAGAGGTAGCCATCCGGGCCCAGGGTGGGGCGGCACCCGGAGTGCCTACCCGACGGGTTCAGGGTGAGGCCGGCAACGAGCGGGTCGGCCACCCGGCTGGCCCGGGCGCCATCGGGTGACAGTCGCCAGGTGACCAGCCGGACGTCCACTGGCCGGCCGCCCTCCCGGTGAGTCTGGCAGGTGGTGAACTGGCGGGACTGCGCGAAGTCGGGGTGCACCACCAGTCCCATCAGGCCGCCCTCCCCGGCGACGTACACGTCATCGAGATCGGCCGCGACCTCGACGATCCGGGCGCCGGGCCTGGTGGAGGACAGCATCTTGATCCGCGCCGGACGTTCGGTGATCAGCGCCGCGCCACCGGGGAGGAAGCCGATGTCCCACGCATGCTCCAGCCCGGCGGCCACCACATCGACCCGGATCTGGGGTGTGGCCGGGGGGCGCGATGGTCCCGCGGGGCTACCGGTGGGGACTCCGGTGCTGATCGGAGTGCCCTGGCCGGCCGGCGAACAGCCGGTGGTGAGTCCGGACAGGACTCCCAGCAGCACCAGCAGCACGACCGGTCCGGGCATCCCGCGATGTGTCGGCACAAGTAGATCCTTGATCAGATCGTGTGGTCAGACCTTGGTTAGTCCGATGCGGGGCGTAACCCTGCAGCACGCGCGACGCTGACGGCCTCCAGCCGGCTGCGTACTCCGAGCTTGGTGAGAATGCTTCGCACGTGAGTCCGGACGGTACTGGTGGAGACCACCGACTCGATGGCGATCTGGCTCACCGGTGTGCCGTCCACCATACGCAGCAGCACCTCGCGCTCGCGATTGCTGAGGACATCAAGCCGCGCGCTGCAGTCCCGGGCGTGCTGCACGTCCGCACGCAGCTCGCGAAGCACCACGCCGAGCTGCCGCGGTGGGTAGAAGGCCTGGCCGAGGGGCACCCCGCGCAGGACTTCGAGCAGATGGTCGAGCGAGCTCTCCTTGGACACCCAGGCCGCGGCACCGGCCCGGGCCGCCGCGACGGCATGTGCAGTGTCGTGGCTACCGGTCAGGATCACCAGCTGCGCCGCGGGCCAGGCGGCGATGAGCTTGCGCACCATCCCGCCGGTGGCCACCGCCGCGGGTCCGATCTCGGTGGTGATCACGTCGGGCCGCAGCGTGTGAACCAGTTCGGTCAGTCGCGGATCGTCGGGACTGGAGCTGCCGACCACCCACAGATCAGCGGCGGTGGAGAGCTGGACGGCGAGGGCATCGGTCACCATCGCGTGACTGTCCACGAGCAGCACCCGCAGGAATGTCACAGGTTCAACTGTGCCTGGTGGGATCTCCTGGCGGCAACACCCGATCTCCCGGACGTTGCCCGACTCCGAGTTCTCCACTGCCGTGTCGCCCACCCTGTCAGTCCTTCGGCAACAACGACGCCGAGGGCGCCGATAACACTGCCACCGTCGCCGGTGCGCTCATCTGGTCCTGGTGTGCCGGACGCATCACCACCGCCCGGCGGGCGGGGCTGGTCCATTTCCCGGTGGAGCTCAGCCAGGCCCGCGGGAAGACGTACAGCGCTACGAGGGCGTCGAGGATTCGCAGGAACGGGAAGAAGATCCACAGCGCCAGGAACCGCGCCCGCCGTTCGATCAGCGCTACCAGCACGGTCAGCAGCAGATCGGCTCCGGTCACCGCCAGGAGCAGCACCTGCAGGCTCATGTGGGTGGAGACCGTCTCGTGCACCTGCGTTATCCCGGGCCAGTCGAGTGCGGTCGGGTACAGCGCGGGCACCGCGAGGACGAGGACCAGCAACGGCAGCAGCACGAAGAACATGCTGCTGGTCAGCTGCTCGAGCAGGAGCATGGTGAGCATCGCGCTGAACAGGCTGAACTGCGGCGGATGCCGGCGCACCGTCTGCCAGAGTCCCAGGCCCCAGCGCTTGATCTGGCGTACGTAGTCGCGAAGGTTGTCCGGATCCTGGGTCACTGCGACGGCCCCCAGCGTGAACGCCACCTTGCCCAACCGCTTCTGGTAGACCTCGAAGGTCATGTTGAAGTCCTCGATCACCAGACCGGGCGGGTTCATCTCGATGTGCGGGAGCACCGAGGTGCGGTACATGCTGGCGAAACCGGGCACGATGTGGGTGGCGTTGGTGTACCGCCAGGTCTGCCCGAACTTCAGCAGCCGCTGGCTGATCGCGTAGATACGTTCCCGGTGGCACACCAGCACCTTGCCGACGAATGACAGGCTGCGGGCCTGCCAATGGGTCCGGACCGCACCGGCCACCGCGACGACCCTGGGGTCGTCGAAATGGGGCAGTGCGGCCTCGAAGTAGCCGGGCTCGATGGTGGTGTCGGCATCCAGCAGGAGTACCGCCTGGAACCGCCCGACGAGCCCGAAGCGCCCGATGGCCTCCTCGAGGGCCCCGGCCTTGCCGACGTTGGTACGGGTCTCGATGACGTTGACCCCGGTCAGGCGCGCCAGCTCCGCGGTCCTGTCGGTGGAACCGTCGGAGACGACGTGGATGTTCTCCCGCGGCACCAGCGCGGCGATCGCCGCGATGCTGTCCTCGATCACCAGTTCCTCGTTGTGCGCCGGGATGAGCACCGCGACGTCGGTCACCGTCATCGAGTCAGCGGCATTCCCGGAACCAGCGCTGCGCCGCCGGCGCCTCGCCCAGGTCTCTTCGAGTAAGCGCGCCAGACCGATGCTCGCCCAGAGCGCGAAGTTCACGCCGAACACCACGATCGCAACCGACCACCAGGGCATCAGCGGGACGACCTTTCAGCATCGGCACCCGGTGCGGCGTCCACGGGCAGGAACTTGTGCAGCGTCGACCAGGTCCGGTCGTCCTCATCGCCGTACATCCACACGTACACACCGCGGATTCCGGTGGTCTTCGCGGTGTCGAGCTTGGCGGTGAGGCTCTCGGCGTTCTCGAACCAGACCTCGTGTTCCCGGTTCTGCGCGTCGGTGTACCGGAACGACGGTGACTGCTCGAGCCGGTCATAGCGCAAGGTGGCCTGGTGGGCCCTGGTGCGGCCGAAACACTGCAGCCAGCTCACCGGCTCGCCCTTGCCATCGACCCAGTCATAACCTGCGGTGGAGACGCCGAGCACGATCTTCTCGGCCGGGATCTGGGTCTTGGCGTAGTCCAGTACCTGGCGGACCCAGGTGATCGGTGCGACTGGCCCCGGGGCGGATGCGGACCAGTGGTAGTCGTAGGCCATCAGCCGGACCTCGTCGGCCGCGTCACCGATGGCTGCGTAGTCCTGCGCGACGTTGCGCTGGTCTTCCCCGGCGTCGGTGGTCTTGGCGAACACCGCCACCGAGAGGACCTTGTCCTTGTCGTGCAACGCTGCGCCGAGGTGGTTCACGAAGGTGGCGAAGGCCTCCCGATCGCCGGCCCGCAGGTCCTCGTAGTCGATGTCGATCCCGGCGTAGGCGTTGCGCTGCACCAGCGTGACGATGTCGTTGATGTGCCGTTCCATCGCGGCGGGATCGTGCAGGATGTCTGCGACCGGGGCGTAGGCCCACTGGCCGTTGGTCACGTTCGCGATCGTCGGGACCACCGCGATCCCGGATTTGCGCAGTTTCTCCATTCCCGCCGCGGTCTCGGTGGTGCGCTCGGGTACCTGCGGCACGATCTGGCCGTTGCGGGCCAGCCCGTAGATCCACGGGTTCACCTCGTTGAAGCTGCCCCGGTTGGCGAGCACGACGTCCGGGCCTTGGGCCATGTTCCAGAACGGCACCGATCCCGCGACGAGGGTGCCCGGCTTGCTGGCCGGCCCGAGCATGCGGGGCACGGTGGCCAGCAGCGCGATGGCACCCAGGAACAGCAGGATCAGGAAGCTCGACCCGGTCAGCCATCGCCGCCTGGTGGATCGTTGGTCGGTGATGCGATCACCCCCCTTGGTGGCGGCGGGCAGGCGCCGCGAGGTACTGCTGGTGTTGATCATCACTGCACCGTTGCCGGGGCCAGGTCTGGCCGGCTCTGCTCGGCGATCACTGACTGGAGAATGTCGTCCAGCGTCCGGGTCGGCCGGAAGCCGATCAGTTCCCGTGCCCTGGTGCAGTCTGGGACGCGCCGTTGCAGGTCCTCGTATCCCGGCCCGACGCCCTCCTCGTAGGACAGATGGATCATGGTGCTGGCCGAGCCGGTGAGTGCCAGCACCCGCTGGGCGAGCCCGGCGATGGATACCTGCTCGGCGCTGCCGATGTTGACGGCGGCGCCGTAGGCCTCCTGGCACTCCACCAGCGCCGCCAAGGCCGGCACCACATCGTGCACGTGGCAGAAGCAGCGCACCTGCTCACCCGTCCCGAAGATCGTCAACGGTTGCCCGGAGAGGGCTTGAGCGACGAACCGTGGGATGACCATCCCGTAGCGTCCGCTCTGGCGCGGACCCACGGTGTTGAACAGCCGCACGATCACGGCACGCAGCCCGAGCTCGGTGACGTAGGCGCGGGTGAGGCTCTCGTCCACCGCCTTCGCCTCGGAGTAGGACCAGCGGTGCAGCAGTGGCGATCCGACCAGACGGTCGTCGTCCTCGCGCAGGCCGATCTTGGGGTTCTTCCCGTACACCTCGCTGCTGGAGGCGATCAGGACCCGGACCCGGTGCCGGTGCGCGGCCGCGAGCACGTTCTCCGTGCCGTGGATATTGGTGCGCAGGCTCTGCAGCGTCCGATCCCGGATGACGAAGGATCCAACCGCCGCGGCGAGGTGAAAGATCGTGTCCACCGTGCTGGCCAGCGAGTCGAGCAGGTCGGCGTCGAGCACCGAGCCCGGCACGTAGCGCAGGTCCGGGTGGTCGCTGATCGGGGACAGGTTCTCCAGCGACCCGGTGGCCAGATCGTCGAGCACGCTCACCTGGTGGCCCGCGGCCAGCAGGTGCTCAGCGAGGTGGGATCCGATGAAACCGGCCCCACCAGTGATCAGCGCTTTCACTGGTTGCCTCCGACGGGATCGGGCAGCCGGCGGCCGTTCTGGCGCACCGAGCCCCAGCCGCGGCGTTGCTGGGACAGCAACTGCTCGTAGAGGTCGTCGATCCGGCCGGTGACCGCCTCGATGCCGTACCGTTCGCGGATGGCGGGTACGCCTTCGCGGTCCCGGCGCCCGCCGGTCAGCTCGGCCGCGATCTCCCGCCGCATCCCGTCGACATCGCCGGGTACCTGGCGGGCCCGTTCGGTGTGGATGCCCTCCATCGCGGGGCAGGTGGTGTACAGCGCGGGGATGCCGTTCGCCAGCGCCTCCAGCACGGACAACCCGAAGGTCTCCTGTTCGGAGGAGGCGATGAACAGGTCCAGGGCCGACAGCATGGCGGCCACGTCGTGCCGCTCACCGGCGAAGGTCACCAGATCCGCCACGCCCGCCCGGGTCGCCTCGGCTTCCAGTTCGGGCCGGATCTGCCCGTCACCGATGATCAGCAGCCGGTGCGCCTCGTCGAGTAGCGGCGCGGCGGCCCTGATCACCAGGTCGAATCGCTTGATCGGGTCCAACCGGCCCAGCACGCCGATGACGTAGGCATCACGCGGCAGCGCGAACTCCTCGCGGATCGTCTCCCGCGCGGCGGCGTCGAAAGCGACCCGGGTGAAGTCCAGGCCATTTGGGATGATCTTGATTTTGCGGGCGGCCACGCCCCATTTCGTCAACCGCTGCGCCACCGCGACCGACACCGCGATCGTGGCGTTCGAACACAGGTCCGTGCCCAGGTAGAGCGCGCGCACTCCCAGCGTCATCCGCCGGCGTTCCAGGTGTGTCTCGCCGATGGAGTGCTCGGTGGTCACCACCACCGGCGTGCCGGCGAAGCGGGCCGCGAGCCGGCCGTAGATGCAGGACCGGTACAGGTGGGTGTGCACCACGTCGTACCCACCAGCTCGAATCAGTCTCGTCAGGTGTCCTAATGCGGACAGCTCGGTGTTGCTCGTCATACCCAGATCCCGCACCCGCACGCCGTCCCCGGAGATCATCCCGGCGACGGGCCCCGGGTTGTAGAGCGTCACCACGTCGCAGCTGTGGCGGGTGTGCTGGAGCAGCGACCGTAGCTGGAGCTCTGCTCCCCCCACACCCAACCCGGTGATCACGTGGAGAACTTTCACTTTCTTCCTCCTGACAGGGTGCACAGGGTGCGAGCCAAGATCACTACGTCCATCCACGGTGACCAGTGCTCGATGTAGAAGTTGTCGAAACGGATCCGCTCCGCGATCGAGGTGTCTCCGTGCAGCCCGTGCACCTGGGCCCACCCGGTCAGGCCGGCCCGCATCCGGTGCCGGTCGTCATAGCGGGTGATCTGCTGCGCGAAGCCCGCCGCGAAGTACGGCCGCTCGGGCCGGGGCCCCACCAGCGACATCTCGCCGCGCAGCACGTTGACCAGTTGGGGTAGCTCATCGAGGTGGGTGGATCGAATCCAGTGCCCCAGGTCGGTGGTGTGCTCGGGCAGCACCGCCCAGCGGGTGTCCGGGTCCGGATGGTTGATCATGGAACGGAGCTTGAGGAGTTCCATCATCGTGCCGGCGCGGGTGATGCGGGTCTGCCGGAACAGCGCCGGCCCGCCGTCATCGAGCCGTACCGCCACCGCCAGCAGGAGCAGCAGCGGGGTGAGGGCGGCGAGCAGCACGGCCGCGCCCACGGCGTCGAAAGCGGCTTTGGTGCCGGCACCGAGCCGGCTGTGCCCCAGCCGGCGCAGCGGGACCAGCGGTATGTCGTGCACCTCGTCGAGGTAGCCACGGGGGAGTGCGGCGCCCAGCTCGTAGAGCCGCGGGACCACGCAGATGTCCACCGGCATCGGCCGGCAGGCTCGTACCAGGGGGACCAGATCCTCATCGAGGGCGGCCGGGAAGCACACGATGACGCGCTGGATGCGGTGCGCCGAGATCACCCGCGCGAGTTCCGCCGGCTCGCCCAGCAGCGGCGGCTCGCCCGGATTCCCCGGCGGCCGGTTGTCGAGGAAACCCCGGGGTGCCAGGCCGAGTTCCGGGTGATCGTCCAGGATCTGGGTGATCCGGACCGCGGTGGTTCCGGTGCCGATGATCAGGGCCGGTTCGAGTAGCCGCCCCCGCCGGTGTGCCGCCCGCAGCGCTGCGTAGATACCGGCGCGCGCGATGACCAGCGACGCCGCCGCGAGCAACCCCAGCCGCAGCCCGATGGGCCCCACCCACGGCAGGACCCCCAGCAGCGGCATCGCGGCCACCGCCACGGTCCTGGGCAGCTGGTCGGACGCCCGACGGCAGATCCGCAGCCGATGCTGCCCGTCGGCCACCAGCAGCACCAGCACCGCGCAGGCATACGACGCGGCCGCCCACCCCGGTGCCCCGGCCAGCAGGCCGGTCGCGATGAGGGCCGTGAGGTCGGCTACCGGAAGGATCATCGGAAGCAGTGCGACCGGCGCCAGCCGCCGCCGACCGGGGACGGGTACCGCGCCCACGCTGCGGGCCGGTGCTCGTGGGAGCCCGGCGGCGGGGATGGTCACCGCCGAGCTCCCACGGTGGCTCGGGGCCGGGTCACGGCGGTGAGGGTGCGAGCCACCGTGCGGGCGGCGTAGTCGGAGCCGCACACGAACCGCATGACCGGTCCGAAGGTCGGCGCCACGGCAGGCCCGATGAAGTACAGGCCCGGCGCCGAGGACTGGAAGTCCGGCCCGACATCGGGGCTGTTTCCCAGCGTGCGTACCGACGCCCGCAACCGCTTGTCCAGGAAGGTCAGCCGGTCCAGGTCGGCGCGGTAACCGGTAGCGGCCAGGACGTGGTTCGCGGTGATCTCCCTGGTCTCCCCGCTACGCAGCCGCAGCCCGAGCCGCACCCCCGCAGGCTCCGGTTCCGCCCACCGCACCGAGTGCCCGATCAGTGTGCGGATCTTTCCCTCCACCCGGGGACGCAACCACGCCGCGCCGGCGGGCCCCAGCGCGGTCCGTGCCCGGTACACTCGCTGGCCGGCGGGCAGCCGGCGGTAGAGATGAGGTTGGGTGGAGTAGAACCAGGTGGACCAGCCCGAGCCGAGGTAGGCCTCAGGTTCCCGCAGCCGCTGCCGGATCGATCGGTCGGCGGCCAGCGGTGCGCCGTTCCAGATCAGGCGGGAGGCGCGGGCGAGCACGGTGACCTCGGCGCCGGCCTCGCGCAGGAGAGCCGCTGATTCCAGCGCGGACTGGCCGGCACCGACGACCACGACCTCGCGGCCGGCGAACACACCGAGGTCATCGTGCGCGCTCGGGTGGGTGCACATCTCTTGTGGCAGCGCTGCCAGTGTTGGGGGGATGTGGGAGAAGTGCTGCACCCCGGTGGCGACGACGACCTTGTGCGCCAGCGCGACCGTCCCGTCGGACAGGCTCAGCTCGTAGTGCCCATCGGCCCTGCGCACGTCGATGACCATCAGCTCTTCCAGGTGCGGGACTTCGGCGCGCTGGAACCAGTCTCCATAGGCCACGAACGTCTCCAGCGGCACCGGCAGGCCGTAGTCGGCGTAGTCGCGGCCGGTGGACTCGCAGAACGCCCGCAACGTGTGCCGCCGCGCCGGGTCGGACAGATTAGAGGCGAAGCCCTGCGACTTGAGGTACATGCCCGCCGGCATCGCATCCCGCCACAGCTGCAGGGGCAAGCCGAACTGGCGGAACGGGATTCCCGCGGCACGTAAGTGCGCGCCGAGCGACAGGCCGTAGGGACCGGCACCCACAATCGCCAGGTCAATCGGATCGTTCATGCTGCCATTCATGCCGGTGACCTCCGTGCGGCTAGCCGAGTGGTGGTAGATGGGGGTGGATGGGGATTTGGTACGGCGCCGGCCCAGTGGTCGGGTGAGGGCCCGCCACCCCATGCGCAGGCACATCAGCCCGAATGGCGCGAGGTCATCCCGCGCGTACCAGGCCAGTTCGTCGGCCCGGCGAACTGAGCTCGCCCAGGACCGGAGATCCAACCCGCTGCGCCGGTAGCCCAGGGCCGCGATCGGGTCGTAGTTCTCGACCAGGAGGCTGCGGCCCAGGCGTGGCGAGCCCGCCGGGATCGCCCGGCCGGTCAGGTTCAGGTGCGCCGCCACGACCACGTCGACGCCCGCGGTATCCCGGAACAGCCGGAACTGCGCACCCAGGCGGGGGTTGAAGTCCAGCAGCTTGAACGTGGCGTCCCGGGGGTCGAAGCGGTAGTCCAGGTCGACGATGCCGCGGAATCCCAGCCGCGCCACCAGTTCGGTGGCCTGGCCGTGCAGTTCCGGGTGGTCCACCCAGCGTCCGAGGCTGGTCAACCCGGCGTGCGCCGGGTAGGAGCGTTCCTTGATCCCGATGAATGCGGGCCGGCATTGTGAGCTCGCGTCGCAGTAGCCGTGGAAGAAGTAGTCGAGGCCCTGCGGGATGTACTCCTGCAGCATCAGCGCGGTGCCGCCAGCTCCGCCGGTGCCCGCGCAGGCATGCCAGGTGCGGGCCAGCTCGCCGGGGTCGCGGACCACCGAGGTGCTCCGCAAACCCTGCGCGCTGCTGGCTCGCCACGGCGTGGCGAGCTTGGCCACCAGCGGGAAACCGGCTCGGTGCGCGAACTCCTGGGCCGCGGCCAGCGAGCCGGGCAGCGCCGCGGCCACGCAGGGCACACCCAGCTCGCGGCACAGCTGGTAGAGCGTGTACTTACCTGCCAGCTGCCGCGGCAGATCGCTGGGCGGCGCCGGGAACAGGAACGAGCCCCGCAGCTCGGCGCCGTGCTCGGCGAGGAACAGCGCGCCGGCGTCGTCGGTGGGGATGAGCACGGCTGGGCGGCCGATCCGTTCCGCGAGCGTCATCAAACCGGCCCTGATCCGCTCGGTGTCCCCGGCGGGTGGTTGCCAGATCCACGGTTCGTGCAGGTAGCGCGAGCGGGCCGCCGGAGCCAGCGCATCTTCGTGCACGCTGTAGACCGGCACCCCCAACCGGCCCAGACTGCGGATCGCGCCGAGCCCACCGTGGTGCATCACGTTGCGGTCAAGCTTGAGGATGACCGCCGGCGTGGAGGTGTCCAGCTCGGTGGGGGGGCAGTGGTTCATCGTGGTCTCAGCCCTCACACCACACTGCGCTGCATCGCGCCGCCGGGCAGGCCCTCGAACAGATAGGTCGCGTCGAGTACCCGCGGGCTGCGCTGGACCCAGCTGCAGTCCGCGTCCGGGTGGTGGACCAGGTGGATGACGACCAGCTCCCAGTCGTGCCCGCTGGGTGCCGGAATGCTGCGCAGCAGCCGGCCCTCAGGTGTCTGGATGGTGGGCACGAGGGGGTCGTGGTAGCTGACGTCCGCACCGCGGCGCGCGAGCCCGTCGATGATCAGCAGTGCCGGCGATTCCCGGACGTCGCTGACTCCGGCTTTGTAGCTCGCGCCGAGCACGATCACCCTCGCCCCGGTGAGGGAGCGACCATCCTGGGCGAGAACCTCGGCAGCCCGCTCGACGACACGGGCCGGGCGGGAGTGGATGGACTGCATCGCCTGCTCGATCAGCGGTGTCGGCCGGTTCTGCCCGCGTAGCTGCCAGAGCAGGTAGTGCGGATCGCACGGGATGCAGTGCCCGCCTACCCCGGGCCCGGGGAACGCCGCGAGGAAGCCGTAGGGCTTGGTCGCGGCGGCGAGGGTCACCTCGATCGGGTCCAGCCCCAGCGTGCTGCACACGTCGCTGAACTCGTTGGCCAGTGCCAGGGTCACCGCGCGGAAGATGTTCTCGTAGAGCTTGGTCAGCTCAGCCGCCTCCGGCGAGCTCACCAGGTACACCGAGTCGGTCAGCGCCCCGATCACCCGCGCCGCGTGCCGGCTGCAACTGGCGGTGCTCCCACCCACCACCCGCGGGGTCTCGCGCTGGAGGTGATCGGGGTTGCCGGGGTCGATGCGCTCCGGGCTGAAGGCGACATGGACATCGGTGCCCACAAGCAGGCCGCGCTGGCGCAACGGTTCGATGAGCAGTTGCCGGGTGGTGCCGACGAAGCTCGTCGAGGTGAGGATGATCGTCTGCCCCGGATGGGCGTGCTCCACGACGGTCTGGCAGGCGCTGCGCAGTGCGGAGAGGTTCGGGACATGATCCTCGTCCACCGGGGTGGGAACGCAGACGATGACCGCGTCTGCCTCCGCCAGCGCCGCACTGTCGCTGGTGAGCCGGAAGTCCTCATCTCCCCTGGCGGCTGCCAGCCGGACGCGATCGACATCGCCGAGGTCGACGTTGCCGGCCTCGATGGCGCGTAGCCGATCATCGCTGATGTCGAACCCGATGATGTGCGACGAACCCCCCAGCAGCGCTAGCGCGGTCGGCAACCCGACATACCCCAGGCCGACAATGGCCACCGGCCCCAGCCGGGTGCGCCCGTTCGCATGCCTGCCGGTGGCCTGCTCGTCCGGTGAGTGCTCGTCCGGCATGGAGAAAGGCACCAGCCGCCGCTCCAGGAGCCGCTCACGCCCGTTGATGGCGAGCGAGAGCCGATGTTCAGCCACACTTCCCCCCGACGTGGATCTGTGCTGAGCCGACAGTCGCATCTCCCCGGGCGCCGGGTCCTCCATCATCGGCAGTAGGCCGCCTACGCCATCCGGCGGACTGGACCGCGAACTACCAGGTCAGCGAGGTCGGCGGCGTAACGCAGGCTGCTCGCCCCAGGATCGGCTCGGCGCGTCATCGACCATGGCATGATCGCTGGTTGTGTGCCGCTGGCGACATTTGATGTCGTTTCCGGCACCCAAGTCGTGATCATGGTTCGGGTGCGCGGTATATGGACGCTGCGCCGGCCCAATCACCATTCTGTTCACGGATTAGCGGGCGACAGCGAGCGCGGACAGGTGATCGCTGCGAGCCTCTCGGGACGGAAGCCTGTCCAGGTCTTCCTGCATCTGGTCGAGAGCCCGTTGGAGAAGTGTGAGCGTGCGTGGCGGGAATGGTTGCATGAAGGGGCTCAGCGGTGTGGTCACGACGCCGGTGGCCCCTGCCGCCATGCTGGCTGCAATGTCCCGGGATGAGCCATCCCAGAGGACGAAAGACGGCCCCGCCTGGTCTCGTACTGCGGTAATCTCGCGATGCGATGCCTTCGACAGCTTCGCGCCGACGGGGAGGCAACCACTGTCGCGGGCCTGTGAACACAACTGGGCGTCAAAGACTGTCGGGGAGTTTCCCGGGTGGCTGTAAACGAACGATCCGGGCGGTAGCGAAGCGAGAAAGCGCAGTGCAGCGTCGTCATTGTGGCAGTGCGGGATCACGACTATCGGCGTGACCCCATGCCGGGCTGCATTGTCCACATCGGCACGGGACCAGCAGCAGGCGATCACCCGTTCCGGTGCCACGTGATCGAGCCAGACGCGCACGATGGACGACCGATTCTGCGCTGTCATCAGGTAGCCACGCGCCGTGGTTCCGGACAGGATGAACCGATCAACCCATGTGCTTGCGGCCCGTTGCGCATATCGTGCGGTACCAGGTGCGTCGAGGTCACCATCGGGCGTTCTGATCGTCAATGCCGGCACCACGATATACGGATGCACTCGAACCCTCCTCACGCCTGAACACGTCGTGCGACCTCACGCGCCTGGTCGGCAACACTGGCAGGTTGGGACCCACCCGCTCGTGCCCAGGTCCCGACCGGCGGAGACGACCTGCCCGTCAGCGTATCGACGCGCGCACGGCGAGTGCCGGTTCACACTTCCCGATGCCGCTCCATACTGTGCCCAGGCGGAGCCAGTGATCCATTCCCAAGTACTTCGCCATCAATGACTGGGTGATCTGTCGCATCGGCCCGCCGCTGCAACCGCTTACCAGCAGCAATCAGCTGATGTGCATAATGTGCTTGTTCAGCAGCACCAGCGCTACCTTCCATGATGCGCATGCCAAGCGAGGCATGTCCCAATGCCGCTAAGTTAGAGGCGCGGACCGGGGCGCTGGCACATTGTTTGGCGATGCCATGAATTGCTCGGCGTGTCGACAATGGAAACCATTGGAAAATACACTGCACTCGATATCGTTATCGTGTGGCGAAGGACTCAG
>DASYAZ010000102.1:0-42994 GCA_036501085.1 Pseudonocardiaceae bacterium
GTAACAGTGTTCTAACACTGTTACGCACTCACGAGCGCCGCCACAGGCGGCGCATAACCGCCGCGCACTCCTCGGCGAGGACACCGCCGAGGACCTCCGGCCGGTGGTTCAGCCGGCGATCGCGCACGACGTCCCACAGCGAACCGACGGCGCCGGTTTTGGGCTCCCAGGCACCGAAGACGACGCGCTCGACCCGGGCCGCCACCAGCGCGCCGGCGCACATGGTGCACGGCTCCACGGTCACCGCCAGCGTGCAGCCGTTCAGCCGCCAGCCGGCACCCCGCCCGCGATCCCGCAGCCGGGCAGCCCCGGCCCGCAGGACCAGCAACTCGGCATGTGCTGTCGGATCCCCGGTGGCCTCCCGGGCATTGCAGGCGGCGGCCAGCTCCACGCCGTCGGCGTCGACCAGCACGGCCCCGATCGGGATGTCCCCGGTGGCGTCTGCGCCACCGGCTACTTCGAGAGCGCGCCGCACCAGCGCCAGCTCGGCACCGGTGGGAGCCCTCATCCCGGCTGCTTCTCCAGCAACGCGGACAGTTGCGGCTGGAACCCGCAACGCTGGGCGATCATGTCGAGTTGCTCGTCCGGGTACAGGTCGACCTCGTCGATGATCACCTGCATCTCCTCCGCGGGCAGACCCAGGTCGGAGAGCAGCCCGAGATCACCCTCGGGCCACACCTCGTCCGCGTCCACTGCGTCCTCTTCGGGGACCTCCAAGCGCAGCAGGTCGAGCACGTCGGCGGCCACGTCGTAGTCCAGCGCCGCCACCGCATCCGAGAGCAGCAAGGACACCCCACCGGGCACCGGGCGCACCACGACGAAGAACTCGTCATCGACATCCAGCAGCCCGAACACCGCCCCCGTAGAACGTTGCCCACGCAGCTCAGTGATGGCCGCGTCGAGATCTCGCAGGGCCGCAGTATCCAGCTTGGTGCACTGCCAGCGCCCGTCCTCGCGAACCACAGCCACGGCGAAACCGGTGACCGCCATTACACAAGTATGCGCCGTCCGGCTCAGCACGGAAGCACGGCTACATGTACAACACGCCAAAACACATTTGAAATGCGACAATGGACGGTTGTGAGTACGCCCGCCCCTCGACACCGGCAGCACACGGCTCGCTGTTCCCCGCGCACTCCGGCCAAGCTGGTAGCGGCCGCCCGGACGTTGCAGCCGCACACCGTCGCGCTGCGCCGGGCGGTGCACCGGTACCCGGAACAGGGCCTGCACCTGCCGCAGACCCAGTCCGCCGTGCTGGCCGCCCTGGCCGATCTCCCGGTGCAGCTGCACACCGGCCAGACCTCCACCTCAGTGACCGGAGTGATCGAGGGCGCGCGGCCGGGGCGGACCGTGCTACTGCGGGCGGACATGGACGCGTTACCGCTCACCGAACGGTCGGGGGTGCCGTTCTGCTCCGAACTGCCGGGCTCGATGCACGCCTGCGGGCATGACACCCACGTGGCGATGCTGGTCTCGGCTGCCCGGCTGATCGCGCAGCGGCGTGACGAGCTGGCGGGCCGGGTGCTGCTGATGTTCCAACCCGGGGAGGAAGGCTTCCACGGGGCGCAGCACATGCTCGACGAAGGTCTGCTGGAGATCGCCGGGACGCCGGAACGGGCGCTGGCCCTGCACATCACCTCCACGCTGGACAGCGGAACCGTGCAGACCAGGCCGGGCGCCATCATGGCGTCATCGGACGTGCTGCGGGTCACCGTCACCGGCCGCGGGGGGCACGCCTGCGCGCCGCAGAGCGCGGTGGACCCGGTCCCGGCCGCCGCCGCGATGGTCGGTTCGCTGCAAACCATGATCACCCGGGCGCTCAACGTCTTCGACCCCGCAGTGCTCACCGTCAGCCGGATCACCGCTGGTAACACCTCTAACGTCATCCCCGACATCGCGGAGCTGGAGGGCACGATCCGGGCCTTCTCCGAGCACACCCGCGCCACGGTGCACCAGGAAACCCGCCGGGTGTGCGAGCATGTCGCAGCAGCCCACGGCTGCACCGCTACCGTGACGATCGAGAACGGCTACCCGGTCACGGTGAACGACAGCGAGGTGACACCTCAGGTGCTGGAGCTGGCCCGCAGCCTGCTCGGCGAGCGCCACGCCGAGCCGATGGCCGACCCACTGATGGGCGCCGAGGACTTCTCCTATGTGCTGGCCCGAGTACCCGGGACGATGGCGTTCCTCGGCGCCTGCCCACCGGGCCACGACCCGGACACCGCGCCGGTCAACCATTCCAGCCGGGCGGTGTTCGACGAGTCGGCGATGGTGCACGGGGTAGCGCTCTACACCGGCTTCGCACTCGAGGCGCTGGCCTCGTGAGCGATCGCACCCTGTGCGTCATCGGGCTGGGCCTGATCGGCGGCTCATTGCTGCGCGCCGCGGGTGGCGCCGGCTGGAAGGTCAGGGGAACGGCCCGCCCGGGGACCAACCTCACGGCGGCGCGAGATGCCGGTTTCGACGTCAGCTCCTCGATTGAGGACGTGCTGGCCGGCGCCGCGGCAGACGACGCTCTCATCGTTCTCGCGGTGCCCCTGCCCGCGATCGCCGAGGTGCTGCCGGTGGTGGCCCGGCACGCGCCGGACTGCCGGCTGACCGACGTGGTGAGCGTCAAAGCTCCGGTCGCGGCCGCGGTGGCCCGGCGGGCCCGCTGCGCCCGCTACGTCGGGGGGCACCCGATGGCCGGAACGTCCACCTCGGGCTGGGCAGCCGGATCGGCGACGCTGTTCACCGGCGCCCCCTGGGTGGTGAGCAGCGACGAGGGCACCGACCCGCTGGTGTGGGCGCAGGTCGCGACGCTGGCGCTGGACTGCGGAGCGCACGTGGTGCCGGCGGGTGCCGCGGAGCACGACGCCGCGGTGGCGCGGATATCCCACCTGCCGCACGTGCTGGCCGCGGTGCTCGCCTCGTCCGGCGCCGGCGGTGGCCCGCTGGCGCTGGCGCTGGGCGCGGGGTCGTACAGCGACGGCACCCGGGTGGCCGCCTCCCAGCCCGAGCTGGTCCGCGCCATGTGCGAGGGAAACCGGGACGCCCTGCTGGACGCGGTGGACGACGCGCTGGGCCGGTTGGG
The DNA here is from genome assembly GCA_036501085.1 of Pseudonocardiaceae bacterium. Taxonomy (GTDB): domain Bacteria; phylum Actinomycetota; class Actinomycetes; order Mycobacteriales; family Pseudonocardiaceae. Next base: position 3,074 of record DASYAZ010000102.1, read on the forward strand.
CGCAGCGCGCGGCTCGCTGGCCTCCACCGGCGCGCTGGAGGCGACGCTGCGCGCCGGCCACCAGGCTCGCCTCGACTTCGAGGCGGCTCGCGCGGCGGCGGGCGAGAAGGGCACCGGCACCATCGACCTCAGCGCCCGCGGTTCGATGCGGCGGCTGCGCGAGCTCGGCCACCTCGGTGGCCGGGTCGTCGGCCTGCAGGGCACCCGCTGCCAGTTCCAGCGGTGAACCCCGCGACCGTGATCACTGTTTGGGTGCCGCAAACGACATCAGATGTCGCCCCAGGCACATAGACGATGATCACGAGCCTGCCGGCGCGCTAACCTGCTCCACATCGACGACCTGGAGGCGGTCCTGGCGGCGCTGGCCGCCGACCCGCACAATGCCGTGGTCCAGCTGGTCAGCCCCGGTGCGGGACCGCCGCGTCCCGGGCCACTGCGCGGGATGCCGGTCGCGGTGAAGGACCTGATCGACGTGGCGGGGATACCCACCCGGTGCGGCAGCGCGGTGCTCGCCGAGGCGCCGCCCGCGCCGGCCGACGCCGAGGTGGTGGCCCGGTTGCGCGCGGCGGGCGCCGCCATCGTCGCCAAGACGCACACCCACGAGTTCGCCTACGGCCCCACCGGTGATGTCGCCGCCGAAGGCCCGTGCCACAACCCGCACGACCCGCAACGGATCACCGGCGGCTCCTCCAGCGGATCAGCGGCCGCGGTCGCCGCCGGCCTGGTGCCGCTGGCGGTGGGCACCGACACCGGCTGCTCGGTACGCACGCCCGCGGCATTGTGCGGGGTGGTCGGCCTCAAACCGGCCCGCGGCGCGCTACCCACCACCGGGGCCTTCCCGCTGTCCGACACCCTGGACCACATCGGGCTGATCGGTGCCGACATCAGCACAGTCGCCATCGCGTTCAGCACGCTGAGCGGGCGCCCCACCACGGTGCCCGCCCCGGTGACAGGCACCGTGGTGGGGCGACCCACCGACCCGTACTGGCGGGTCCACGACCCGGCGATCGCCGACGCCGTCGACGGTGCCGCACACGCGCTGGGGTCCGCGGGCGCCGAGCTGCGCGAGGTCTGCCTGCCCGGGATCGACGAGCTCGCCGCCACCTACCAAGTGATCGTCGGCGTGGAAGCCCACACCACCCACCAGAAATGGCTGCACCAGCGGCCGGATGACTACCAGCCGGCCACCATGGCACGGCTGGCAGCCGCGGCCGGGTACAGCGCCGCGGACTACGTCACCGCCCAGCGAACCCGGCGGCGGCTCACCGGGGAACTGAGCGCACAGATGCTCGCGGCGGGGATCGACGTGCTGCTGCTGGCCACCACGCCGGTGCGGGCCACCGCGATCGGCGCCCGGCAGGTGGACGCCCCCGACGGCACCCGGGTCGAGGTGATACCCGCACTGCTGTCCCTCACGCTGCCGTTCAGCCTGCTGGGCTGGCCGGCCGTCTCGGTGCCGGCGCCGAGGGTGGCCGGGCTGCCGGTGGGCATCCAGCTGGCCGCGGTGCGGGGCGGGGAGCAAGCCGTACTCGCTGCCGGCGCCCGGATCGTCTCCGGCTGAACCCGCACTCGCCGACCTGGATCAGTCGCGGTGGGCCAGGCCGGGATAGTCCATTACGAGACCGTCGGTGTCCACCGTGAACTCCGCCTCGAACGAATCACCGGAATCGCCTGACTCACTGCTGATACCGATGACCGTCAGCTCACCCTGCTCGCTCGCCCCGGCCAGCGACACGGTGCGGTAGGTCTGGGAAACCCGGACGACCTCCAGGCCCGGCAGCGTGACGAACACCATCGGCAACTCATGGCGACCCATGCTCCGGTGCAGGCCCAAGCGGCGCACCGGCAGTGCGTTGAACAGCGGGCTGAACGCCAGGTCGACGTCGAGCGCCCCGCCGAAGCTGGTGCGCGCTGCGTTCTGACCGTGGTCGACCAGCCAGATGCCTTCCTCCGATCGAGTGATGGTGACGTGTTGCTCGCCCTTGGCCCGCATGGTCCGGACGTTCAGCCGCTGCATCACCCCGAGCTCGTCGGTGGCCAGCGAGTACGACGTCGAGTGCGTCTCGACGCCCTCCTGCTGGCAGCTCACCATCGATCCGGTGGCCCGCACCCCGCGCTCGCCGAGGACGACCCGCGCTGCCTCCAGCCGCTGGCAATCCACGCCGACCCAGGCGAGCATCCTGGTGGTGTGTGCGCGACGGGGAACCGTCCCACCAGGGGAGTTCAGACCGGCCAGCTTCTGGCTGGGCTGCATCTCACCGGTCCGCGGGGTGCTCACTGGCCAGCCTGAATCACGTGGTGAACCTTGCCCGTGACGGGACCGGCAAGGTCACCATCAAGGCCATCGTCACGGCCATGGTCGAGATCCACCGGAGCCTCCCTCGCACTGGTGGGCATCTACCCGGCTGGCGACCGGCTGCAGTCGTTGAGCCTACCCATGCCGGATGATCGCACGACAAGCCCAGAACGTATCGTCGGCCAGCGACAATTCCGGCACCAGCCTGGCACGTCGGCCGCCTACCCGTAACCTGAGTGGGTGCCATCCAATAGCAGGTATGCCCGCGTCGACAGCAAGGAGTACTCTGCACCGCGGACGGAAGCCCGGGGGCAGTACTGTGCTGGCTGTCGTCCCGAATAGAAGTACTTCCGTCGATTTCGCCGGGGGGCGCCCGAGCATGCGGTTTCGCTCCGCTGTGCACGCACTGCGCGCGCTCTTCAGCGCCGGCTGACGGTCGTCCGTACCAGCAGAACGAAGGACCTCATGCGCGCGCCCATTTCCGACCGCCGACCGCGAGCCGGAATGACCCTGACTCCCCGCCATCGGCAGAGCCGACCCCTGCCGATGAGCGCGGTGACCGTACGTCGCAGCCAGTTCGGTGAGTTTGAACTGCGCCCGGTGCGGGAGCACGCCGTTCCGGCGCTGACCGCACGGGACGACTCAGACGAGGATTGAGCGCGCCAGCGCGAGCCTGGGTATGGCATCGCGGTCGATAGCGCCTACGGTAATGGCATGCTGACAGTGACCGAAGCCGCGGCCCAAGCGATCACCTCACTCGTGACCCAGAACCAGATGCCGGACGGAGCGGGGCTACGGATCTCACCTCAGGGGAAGACCTCGCGGTCCGAAGGTCTGGGGTTGTCCATTGCGGCCGCCCCGGCCGACGATGACACCGTGCTGGAGATCCATGGCGCCAAGGTGTTTCTCGCCTCCACTGTGGTCTACGAGCTCCACGAGCAACAGCTCGACGTCGAGGGCAGCGAGAGCGCCGACCCGCCGCGCTTCTACGTCGAGAAGCGCCCCCAGGACTAGGCACGTAATAGGAACCGGCGACGTATCACCCATGCCCTCAGAGGTTCATGTTGGCGGGTATGCGGTCGGTGACGAGGACGCGGTCGACTGACGGGTGGCGGAGGCGGAGCACCACCAGGGTGTAGTGGCCGGCTACCGCTGGCGGGCTCGCCTGGGCGATCGTTCCCCGCGGGTAGTTGCCCCGGTAGACGACCAGGCACGCCTTCGGCCAGCCGGAGTTGGAGACATGGTGCTTCGGCGGCGAGTGCGGGTGCGAGCGCGGGGTCGGTGGGCTGGCCCCCAGCGCGCGGCTCAGCGCGTCGGCTTGATCCTTGCTGATCCTCCGGACCAGTGTCAGGGTTCCCTGATCGTGGACGACCTCGCGGGCCAGCGGCAGCACCGCGGCACATCCGGAAACCTCGCTGGTCGCCGAGGCGCCGCTGCGTGGCCCCGAGCAGGCGGCGGATAGTGCCACCGGGGCGATCAACGCCACGGCCAGGGCGGCCACCGAGGCGGGCCGGCGCCACCGGAACGCGATCATGGCAGGGGCTCCGCTTCTGCGACGGGAGCGACGACCTGCTCGGACCGGACAGGGCCGGCAGCCGCCAAGGCCGGAACAGGCGAGGTTCTGCGCAGCGCCAGCCACGCCAACCCCCCGGCGGGAATGCATCCCCAGTAAGCGATCAAGCGGTACAGGAGCACAGCAGCGAGCGTGATGGTCGCCGAACCCCCGAAGGCCACCAACGCCAGGGTGATGCTGCCCTCGACGACCCCGATCCCGCCCGGGGTCACCGGCATGCTCGCGGCGATCTGCCCGGCGCAGTAGGCGAGCAGCAGTCCCGTCCACGGCGGGGTGGCCCCCAACGCCACGAATGCCAGCGCGAGTACCGCGACGTCGGTGATCCAGGACACCAACATCAGAGCGAAGGCCGCCAGGCCGGCGGCCGGGGTCAGCCGCACCGTACGCAGCTGCCGCGCCCACTCGACGACCGGGGAGCGCACCGCCAGCGGGATCCGGCTGCCGGCCTGCGCCGGGCGGATGCCCGGAAACGCGCTGGCCATCCGGGCGCGGACAGCGGGCCGGCGCATGAGTGCGTACCCCGCACCGACCAGGGCCAGCACGCCCAGCAGCACCACGCTGATCGTCTGCAAGCCGGGAACAGGATCGTCGTCACCGGCGATCTGCACCGAGACGATGGTCATCGCGGTCACCGCGCCGACGTAGAGCACTGAGGACACCGCGAACATCCACCCGGCCACCGCCGCGCTCACCTGGCGGCGGCGCAACACGCCTACCATGACGACTCCGGAGGCGGCGAACCCGAAGGGCAGGCAGTACGCCGCCGCATCACCGGCCAGCGTCGCCGCGCCCAGAGTGATCGGCCCGGCCCCGCCCCCGCCGCGCCGCAGCACCACCGCACACGCCGCCCCGCGCGCGGCGTAGGAAACCACCTCGATGAGCACAGCCACCACCACCCACCCGGGCTGGACCGAGGTCAAGGTGTCGGCGGCGGTGAGCAGCTCGTCGCTGCTGTCGAAGAGCACCTTCACCGCCAGCGCGACCGCAGCCAGGCCGGCGACCGTCACGGCCGCCCGCCGCCACCTCCGGCCACCCGGTGCCACCGATCCACTGTGTCACATGAGTCGGTCGACCCGGGTGAGCTTGGCTAGCTCACCGCGTCCAGTCGTGCTTCATCTTCGCCTGGGCGTCCACCAGGCTCATCTGACCGGCGCACACCGCCTTGTGCAGCTGCTCTTCGAGATCTTCCTTCTCGGTGGTCTTCGCCGCCGGTTGCGGGAACAGGTTGCGCGGATCGGATGGCGCACCGCCGACGGACAGCGGGATCAGGTGGTCTTCCTTGTAGTTCCGAGCCGGGCCGGGCTCGGCGAATTCACGCATCTGCCGGAGCTTGAGCTCGGTGACGAGCTGAGCCGGGGGCGCAACCCTGTCGGTCCAGCCCGGCAGGCACACCGTGGTGTGGATGGTGTCCTGGGTGACCTGCGGGTTGAGCGCTCCTGGCGTGCAGGCCGCGTCAGCACGCCCGTCAACCACCCGGCACGCCTTGGCCACCATCTCGGTGGGTGCCGACGGTGGCTGTGGCACGGCCGACGGTGCAGTGCCGCAGCCGGCCACTGCCAGCAGCGCAGCCAGGTAGGGAACTCGATGAGTCGGCAAGACAATCCCCCTTATCAACGGTGATGACAGCGGTTACATCGACGCTGCCAGCGAACTGTCCCCCGGGTTCGGCTCAGCACGACGCGTGCTGGGCCCGACCACCGGCGGCGGGGTGGCCGTCGGGCACGCCAGACCCGGCCGATTCCGCGCCCGCATCCGGTTGGCGATGGTGAGCACCGCCCAGACCACCTTGCCCGCAGGCAGGCGAGCGGCGCTGCCCCAGGTACGGCTGAGCTTGTCCACGAGGACCAAGCCCCGGCCGCCTACGGCGCGAAGACCCGGCACGCGAAGCGTGGGTGGGCGCTGGTCGGCGTCGGCGACCGCGATCGTCAGCGCATTGCCCCGCAACTCCACCCGCAGCCAGCCCTCCGAACGCGCGTGCGCCACCATGTTGTCGACCAGTTCCGAGGCAACCACCACGGCGTCGGTCACGATGCCCGGGATTCCCCACTCGTGGCAGGCTTGCTCGACCTGGCGCCTGGCCAGCCGCGCACTGGACGGGTCGCAGGGCAGCTCCACCTGAAGCCGGCGACGGCCGGGAGCGGCGTCCACACCCTCTAGTGCCTCGTTGACGCTACGGTAGGTCGGGACGAATCGCGGGACCGCGCTGAAATCCAGCAGGGTTCTCAGTGACTGGCGTGCCGTGGCCAGCACGAGTGGCACCCCGGGCCAGTTGCTGATCCGGTCGCGCACGGTGGGAAACACTGTCAGTAACGATGCGATGGCCACCCGCATGTGTGCGAGATCCACCACGATCGCCGCGGGCTCATCAGCTGCGCAGCGGAGCAGGCCATCCCGCAGCCGCTCGTAGGTCGCCGGGCTCAGCTCGCCCACCGGTCGCACTATCTGGGTGTCACCCCGGGAGTGGACGTCGAGAAGGAGGGTAGCGGTCGAGTCGCGGTCCTGGGACCCGACGTCAGCACCCGAGTGGCCATCTGCTTTTCCCGATCGATCAACCATCTGACCCACCTCATCTCGTCGCCGACGTGCCCGTTCGCCGTGCGGCACGCCTCGAGTTGCGTGCTCTATTTAGTGCTACCCCACGCGCCAGGCACCTACGCCTGCCATCCGGGTGACGGGGATGCAGTGACACCCCAAAAGATCACGCTCCGTCCGCAACAACGTCATCACCCTGGGTGGAGTATGGCAAGAACCAGCAATGGCGCGCCACAACTGCGCGCCGTGTGCGGTTGCTCGTTCGGCCATCCGATAAGGTGCCAGCGCCACTGGCGCGGCCAGTGGTTGTTTTCCGCTACGCCTTGAGATTCCCAGGAACACTCGAACCGGCCTAGGGGCCACGGGAAGGGAAAGTCACATGAGCATTCTGGACAAGGTCAAGGACAAGGCCGAGCAGCTCATCGGTGGAGCGAAAGAAAAGATCGGGCAGGCCACCGGAAACGAGAGCCTTGAGCACTCCGGCCAGCGTGAGCAGATGATGGGAGAAGCCAAGGAAGCTGGACACGACCTGCGCGACAAGGCTGCCGATGCCGTTGAGGACATGAAGGACAAGGCCAAGGACAAGGCCGACGACGACAAGTAGTCACCCGAAACTCACTCGATGCGGTGAGAGTACTGGCGCAGCGCGACGCTGACCTGCTGCGACGTTCTCGATGCTCACCAGCGGACCATTCAATCGTATCGCCGGCCGCATGCGGCCGGATTCGGAGTCTGGGTCACCCGGGCTGGAGTTCCACAACTGGATCACATCCCGGGTGGCCTGCTTTATCCCCGCACCTTTCACTCGCTTGTGTAGAGCTCTTTGTGGCCTTTAGCATCCGCAGCCTCCCCGATACGCGTCAAGGCCTGCGCATAGGCAGCGGTACGCAGTGGGATCTCGCGCGCGGTGGCGAAATCCCACAACTGCTCGGCCTCTCCGACCATGCGTTCGCGTAGCTTGTCTCGCACCTCCCGCGCCGTCCAGTACAGCCCGGCCCGATTCTGAGCCCATTCGAAGTAACTGACGGTCACGCCGCCGGCGTTCGCCAGCACGTCCGGTATCACGGTGACCTCACGCGCGACGAGCGCCCGATCGGCCGCGGAAGTGATCGGCCCGTTCGCCAGCTCGAGGATTACCCGTGCGCGGATCTGCTCGACATTTGCTTCGGTGATCGCGTTCTCCAGCGCCGCCGGCACCAGCAGGTCGACCTCGAGGCCGAGCATCTCGTCGTGGGAAATTCGTTCATGGCGGACGGGATGGTGAATGAGATCGCAGACACTGCCCTCGTAGTAGACACCCGGCAGCTGCCTGCTCTCCTCCTTGATCTTTTTCACGCTGGGGATGTCAAGCCCGTCCCCGGAGTAAATCGCCCCTTGTGAGTCGCTCACCGCGACCAGCCGGTAGCCGGCCTCGTGCAGCAGCAGGGCCATGGTGGCGCCCGCGTTGCCGAAGCCCTGAACCGCGACGGTGGGCCGGTCCGTGGGAAGGAGCTTGCCGCGCAATGCCTCGACGACGTCGAAGCCACCGTCGGCGGTGGCAGTGGCACGCCCCTGGCTGCCCCCCATCGGAAGCGGCTTGCCGGTGATCACCTCGGGGACGTGACGGCGCTGGATGATGGAGTACTCGTCCATCATCCAGCCCATGATCAACGCGTTGGTGTAGACGTCGGGTGCCGGGATGTCGACGTCCGGGCCGATGAAATCGGCGACCGCGTCGATGTAGCCGCGGGACAGGCGCTCCAGCTCGAACTTGCTGAGCTGCTTGGGATCGACGGTGATGCCGCCCTTGGCCCCACCGTAGGGCAGGTCCAGCACCGCACATTTGATCGTCATCCAGAACGCGAGGGTGGAGACCTCGTCGACGTTGACGTTCGGGTGATAGCGGATCCCGCCCTTGGTCGGTCCCCGCGAGTCGTCGTAGCGCACCCGGTAACCACGGAAGGTCCGCAGGGCACCGTCGTCCATCCGCACCGGGATGGACACCTTCAGGGTCGATTTGGGGAACCGCAGCCGCTCGAGCGTGTCGTCCGAAACCTGTGCGTGATGCAGCGCGTCGCCCAACCGCACAGCGGCGTCGTTCAGCAGTGAATCCGTCTGGGAGTCAGTCACGGAATCATTCAACTCTGGCGACCGCGCTCCATGGGGACTCTCCGGGGGGTTTACAGACAGGTGATGATGGGTAACTAACAGCAACACCGGCGCTACGGCCAGCTGCATCGACGCTGAAGGGAACCGGACCTATGGATCGCACCGCCTCTCCCGCGGGCATCGCTGTCCTGCAGGATCAGTACCGCCACGCCTTCACCCGATACCAGCTCGCCAAGCGCACGGCCGACCAAGCCGAGGCGGCGTGCAACGCCGCTATCCGTGCCTGCGAGGCAGCCCACGACGACGAGGTGAACGCCGGCCGCGAGGTGATGCGGGCCTCGGCGGCCCTCGAGGCCGCATCCGACACGGCGTTCCTCACCCAGCATGGGATCAGTGCCTGCTGAGCACCGCGTTCCGAGCCAAGACGCCGGTTCGCCACTGTTGCGCCGATGGGGTGAAGATTATTCTCGCTGGTGGGGGGATGGTTTGGGCTGTTCCGGATAAGGGCATCAGGTGTAGGACGGATCGGTGGACATGCGTTAAAATCAGTGCAAAACACCCGAGTGGATCTTCCGGAGGGAACCATGATCATTCTGGGGATTATCCTGCTGGTGGTCGGGTACCTGCTCGGAATTCCAATTCTGTGGACGCTCGGGATCATCCTCGTGGTGGTCGGAGCGATCCTGGCGCTGATCGGTATGTCCGGGCGGGCTATCGGCGGTCGGCGGCACTACTACTAGAGCCTGCTGCCACTCACACAGTGCCCATGCATGGTCGAGGTGCTCATGCATGGTCGAGGCGGGGTACCACGATCTCCCGGACCAGCAGCAGCACGGCCGCGGCAGCAGGGATCGCCACCACTGCGCCCACCACGCCCAGCAGCGCCCCACCCACCAGCACCGCCACGACGGTCACCAATGCCGGTACCTCGACCGCCCGGCCGATGACCCGCGGAACAAGCAGGTAGTCCTCAGCCAGACGGTAGAGGACGAAGTACCCGACGGTGGCCAGGCAGACGGGCAACGAGACGGTCAACGCGACCAGGGATACCACCAGGCCGGCGACGGACGACCCGATCACCGGAACGACGTCCAGGATCATCACGAAGATGCTCAGCAACAACGGGTAGGGCGCACCCACGATCACCAGGAAAGTAAAGGTGACCACACCGGCGATCAGCGAGAGCAGCAAGCTGCCCAGCACATAGCCACCGACCTTGGCGAAGATCTCGTCGCCGAGCAGGATCGCGCGTGGCCGCCGGGATGCCGGCACCAGCCGGTACAGGGTCGCGCGGATACGGGGCAGGTCGGAGACGAAGTACACCGTGAGAACCGCCACGATGAGTCCGCTGGCAAGCGCACCGAACACCACCTGACCGGCACCCAGCAGGCCACTGAACAGTCCGGACGCGTCGCCGCTGAGGGTCTGCTGCAAGCGTTGCCGCAACTGGAAGTGGTCGTTGAGCTGACCCACAAATGAATTGCGCGCCTGCAACCGGGCCATCATCGCGGGAGCGTGTGCGAGGAACTGGGTCGCCTGCCGCACCAGTGGGGGGATCGCTGCAGCCAGGAACCCACCCAACATCGCCACCCCTGCTAACAGCACGGTCAGCACCGCAGTCCATCGCGGGAAGGCGTGCCGGACCATCAGCGACACCACGGGCTCCAGCCCGATCGCGAGGAACAGTGCCAGGCCGATCAGGAGCAGCACGTCGCGCGCGGTGACGACCATACCGACCACGCCGACCATCATCGCGACGCCGGCAGTGGCACTCATCCCGATGAAAAACGGGGATCGGCGGTTGACCGGCTCGCCGGGTTGGCCGAGGGCGTGCTTCGAGGTGCTCATCCGGGCAGCCACCACCTCGGCATCCGCCACCGGGCCCTCCGCTGCCGTGTGCGGCTGGGCGACCGAAGCGCGGTGGGCCACGCTCGGTCCCGAGCCGTTGCTGCCGTTCCTGCGCTGCCCGCCGCCTTGGCCATGCCGTGCCACCATCGTTGCCCTCCAGCTTCCCGGCCCAGCGGCGGAGCAGGATCAAAAGCGATAGCAGACTATTACAGAAAGCTATTCCCTCCGCACGTTCTGTAACACCGCGGTCCCCCCATCGGCCTTGATCGCGGCCGGTGTGCGTAGGGCGAGATCTCGGTGGCTGTTGCCGGCACTCAAACCGCGATCATGGACGGGCCGCTGTGCCGCCGGAGCCCGGCGAGGGCCCGGCGGCCGCCCTCGCCGGGGTCCGGACCGGTCTCCAGGCGAGCTCTCGCCGCTGGCACCCCCCGTGTCCGTTTCCGCAGGTGAGCCAGATTCCGATCATGCCGTGGATGTATCCGGCACCGAGGGTCTACTTCATCTGATGTATCGAGACTGCATGGCTTGGGGTAGGTGAAACATGGTCTGTGGAACGGATGTCCGGGCCGTGGATACGCGGCATATTTGTGCACCGGAGCGACCCACTCCCTTCACGCCGGCGCCGGTGTGAGCACCGGAGAGGTCATCCGCAGGCTTCACGAACACATCAGGACCCGAAGAATCGAAAATAACACAAACGATAACCGCCGAATTGTGAACACGGTGGCTGATCAATCAGCAAAGGGGCACCTTGTGACTACGCTCGCGCTCTGCGAACCAGAAACGCCGTCGACGTCCTGCCTGGACAACACGAGCGACGATAACGAATTACCGCTTGCGAACACAACCAAGACGGTGAAGGCGGCCGCCAACGGCGGCGCCCACAGCACCAGCACAGCTGACGGCGATCTCGACGCCTTGGTGAGCGCCGCCGTCACGGGCGAGCGCACTGCCGTCGAGGAAGTGCTGCGCCGGATCCGCCCCCTGGTCGTGCGCTATTGCCGTGGCCGGGTCGGCGCCCAGGAGCGGACGTTCGCGTCGGCCGACGACGTCGCCCAGGAGGTGTGCATCGCAGTGCTCACCGCCCTGCCGAGCTACCGCGACCAGGGCCGGCCGTTCCTCGCCTTCGTCTACGGAATCGCCGCGCACAAGGTCTCCGATGCGCGCCGGTCCTCGGCTCGCAACCGCGCCGAGCCGGTGGCGGACGTACCGGACAGTCTGGACCTCGCCGATGGCCCAGAAGCCCAGGTCGTCCGGGAGGAGTTCGCCGGAAAGATGGCCATGCTGCTGGACACCCTGTCGGACAAGCAGCGGGACATCCTGCGCCTGCGAGTGGTGGTGGGCCTGTCTGTGGAGGAGACCGCGGAGATCGTGGGCTCGACACCGGGCGGGGTGCGGGTCGCACAGCATCGGGCACTCAACCGGCTGCGCACCGTCCTGACGCCGAAGCCAACCGCTGACTATGGCGTCCGGGCTCGGGTCCGCTCTACCTCGGTGACCAACAAGATCACCAGCCATCTCGGGCGCCTGACAGAGTGGCCTACCACAGACCTGCAGCACGAGGGGCAACACGAAGAACCGGTCCGTGAAGCCGCCCTGTAGGGGGCACACCCGGCCGACCAACATAGCCGGAACCCGGTTTACCTACCCCATGCCGTGCAGTCCCACTACATCAGATGAAGTAGCTCGAGAGGTTTACTACACCTCTAGTATGACTGTAGTGGATCCACTACAGAAACAGCATCATTATCACCCCGACAGCTTGCCCTCAGGCGGGGCGAGTGGAACAATAACGACGATTTGGCCAGATCGAGGAGCTGCACGATGATCGTCCCCAAGAGGCCCTGGGCAAGCAGAGCATCGCGAGGCAACCGCGCGCGGTCATCACGCAAAAGTGTTATGATAGCGTTTGCAACTCCCCTTCTCGCCGCCGGTTTTATTCTTGCGGGTACGCCTACCGCGGCGGCAAGCCCGACGCTCGCCACTACCCACAAAGCAGTCGCTTTCAACACTGATCCCTGCCGGGGAGGCAAATCGGGCGTCTGCCCAAGTTTCACCACCCAGCAGGATCAGCCAGATCGGCAAGATCCAGCACAGCAAGTACCAGAACTCTAAATTGTGGCGGTAAAGCTGGCGTCAGAAAGTCGGCCATAACGCCGACTACATGTCACAGTGAGGGAACCCGATGAAGATCCCGGGGTGGGTACCAAGAGTTATCCACATGTCGCCAGCGGCCAAACGGGATGCACTGCTATTGCCCGCGGTTTTCATCATCAATTGTTTCATCTTCTCACCATGGCTGCGCATCCTGTCCGATCCATGGCTTATGATCGTATGGCTATACGGGATCGCCATTCTCATCCCGCTGATCTGGCGCGACAAGGCACCAGTGGCGATCTTTACCGCGCAATGCGTGCTCGCAATTGTCGCATGGCCGTTCATAGACCTGTACAGTCCGGTTTCGGCATTCCCGCTCGCCCTCTACGCGGTCGCAGTTCACCGGAACAAAAAAGAGTCCCTGCTGGCGTTGCTAGCATCTGTGATACCTATCGGAATCTGCGCTTCGGTAGCATTCAGGGTCTTTGACACCTTGAGCGTGCAGCTCCAATCGTTCATTCCCAATGTGATTCTTCTCAGTATCGTGACTGCCGGAGCATGGGGTGCCGGCCGGGTGACCCGGGCCAGCCAGCAGCACGTTCAGCAGCTGGAACGCGAGCGGGAGACAGTCCGGGAAGCCGTCGCCGCAGAGCGCAGCAGGATCGCCCGCGAACTACACGACATCGTCTCCCACGCGGTGACCGCGATCGTCCTGCAAGCCGCCGGTGCGGCCCGAGTCGCGAAAACAAACTTCGCCCAGGTTACCCAGTCACTGCAGCACATTGAGACTACCGGAAAGCAAGCCATGGCTGAGTTACGCCGTTTACTCGGAGTACTGGAGGCCAACGACTCCAACGGCCGCCCCGCGGGAAGAGGTGAGCTCGGGCCACAACCTGGACTGGCGGACATGGCCTTGCTACTGACCTCATTGAAGGACACCGGAATGCCGGTCACGGTCCACGTCGAGGGCACACCACGAAATCTCGACCCCAGTATCGATCTGGCCGCGTACCGGATCGTGCAGGAAGGCCTGACGAACGTTCTCAAACACGCCGGCACGGATTCTCATCCACAACTGCGGATGGTCTGGAAAGCCGACAGCCTACTCATCCAGATCGACAATGACCTTAATCAGGCGCAAGCCCGTCACGGGCAAGCGCTCTCCGTCGGTCGTGGGTTGGTGGGCCTGCGCGCGCGTGCGCAGGCGGCCGGTGGGCGCCTGCATTCAGGACTGCATCACAACGGTGGCTACCGGCTCTCCGCGACCCTGCCCTTCGCCGACACCGCGCAACGGGCACTCTCCGACGCCAACGTTGCGCGCGCCTCCACCGGGGAACACGGGAATAACGGGAAGGTGTCCGCGTGATCCGGGTCGTGGTGGTCGATGACCAGCCGCTGGTGCGAGCGGGCATCGTCATGCTGGTCAACGCGGAAGAGGACATCAGGGTCGTCGCCGAGGCCACCGACGGCCAGCAGGCGCTGACCCAGATCCGGGCCGAGCGGCCGGACGTAGTCCTCATGGACGTGCGCATGCCCGGCACCGACGGTGTCGCCGCGACCCACGCGGTGGTCGAAGAGGGCTTGACCTCGCAAAGCGGTCAACCTGTCGGGATCATCATCCTCACCACCTACCACATCGATGAGGCGGTGTACGCGGCACTGCGGGCCGGTGCCTCGGGCTTCCTGCTCAAGGACGCCGCTCCCGCCGAGATCGTCAATGCGATCCGCTCGGTGGTCGCAGGCGAGGCGTGGCTGGACCCCGCCGTGGCCCGCAGGCTCATCGACGAGTTCGCCGCCCGGCCCGAGCCGCACACACCGACCCCGGCGGAGATGGAACAGCTCACCCCGCGCGAGCGTGAGGTGCTCTCGCTGATGGCTCGGGGCCTGTCCAACGCCGATGTCGCGGTGGAGTTGTTCATCAGTGAGGCCACCGTGAAAACCCACCTGGCCCGAATCATGATGAAGCTCGGGGTCCGGGAGAAGGCCCAGGCGGTGGCCGCCGCCTACCAAACCGGGCTGGTCCAGCCGCCGACGCGGTAAGCAACCCGGCATCGGGGACCCTGGCTCACCCGCGGAGCAACCGCTCCAGTGCCTGCCGCGCCGCGGTGTCCCGAGCCGCGGCCCGGGTGATGTCCTCGGCCAGCGCCTGCAACCACTCCTCCACGCCGATACTGCGACGGCTGATCACCACGCCGCGCACCACCTGCCGCAGCTGCGCCGTGATCCGGCCGTCCCCGCGTTCACCCAACTCAAGATCGCGATCTTCGCCGTGCACCACGAGGCGAACAGCGCGACCCGGCCGGCGGGACAGCCGGTCAGCAACCGAGCGCTCGTAGCCGATCTCCACCATGCCCTGTGGTAGGGCCTGGGCCAGCGCCCCGCTCAGCACCCTGGCGTAGGAGGCGACCTCGGTCCGGTCAGCTCGCAGCATCGCAGCCAGGAGCTGCACGTCGCCCATCGGGCCCAAGCCGCTGGGCTCAAGCTCCCCGGTCACGAGTCGGTCAGTGGCAGCACGAGCTGCGGCTTGGCGATCACGTGATCGGCACGCAGCGGGCGCACCGCCGTTCCGATCGCGAAGAACTCCGTGGTGTGCCCGCCCCAGCGATGCCCGAGCGAGCGCAACTGCACCCCCACGATCCCCTCGGCGGCCAGGTTCTCGGCCTCGGTCTGCATCCGGCTCATCGCCAGCTCGCGGGCGTCGTAGAGGGCCTCGGTGAACTGCGGCAGCTCCACGTTCTGCCCGATGTTGCCCATAGCCTGCCAGAACCGCTGGTGCGCGATGTGGTAGACGCAGGTGCCCATCACCATCCCCAGCGGGGCGTAACCCGCCTGGATCAGCGTCCAGAAGTCCTGGCCGGACAGGTCCGAGGTGAACGGCTGGTCCTTGTTGTTCCGCCAAGGCTGCCCGTCGGGCGTCTGCGGCTCATCGGCGATCACCGCGGTACCCACCGCGATGAACTCGGCGAGGTCCGAGCCGAACTCCTTGAACTCGATCTCGAGGCGCACCCCGACGATGCCGTCGGCACCCAGCTGGTCCGCTTCGGCCTCCATCCGGGTCATCGCCAGCTCGCGGGCGTGGTACATCGCCTGGGACAGGGTGGTCAACTCCTGGTTACTGCTCCACCGACCCATCTGGAACCCGACGTGGTAGATGCTGGAACCCAGCACCAGCCCGAGGGGGCGGAACCCGGCCTCCCGGACCAGCAGGAACTCGTTCACCGACAGGTCCGAGGTAAACAGGCTGGTGCTCTGCCCGGGCCGCATCTCGGCGAGCCGGCGCATCGCGTCCTCGGGGATACCCAATGCGGTGGGATCGGCGGTCACGACTACTCCTTGAGATTCTCCGCTGCGGCTACCGCAGCGGCAGGATGGTCAACGATTGCGTCGGTGCGCGCGGCCCCCGATGAAAGCTCACGAGCGCGGTGCCGAAGACGCCTGCCTCGGCGATGTGGTCGCGATGGTTCTCCGAGGGCTCGATCTCCCCGATCTGCAGGGTCATCGAGGACACGATCGCCCCCTCGGCCCCGGCCGAGCGGGCGTGCTCGTCGAAGCGGTGCCGGGCGTCGGCCCGCACGTGGGTGACCAGCTGGGTGTATCCGGCTACCTCGGTGTTGCCGGCACCCCAGGAGGCCTGCCGCTGGGTTTGCCAGTCGTCGTGGCGCACCGCCACCGAGATCCCGTAGACCAGGGCGCACGGTACCCAGCCGGCCTGCAGCAACTTCGCCACGTCCTGACCGGCCAGACCGGTGGTGAACACCCGGCCAGGGCGGTAATCGGACCCAGCTCGCACCGCGGTACCCAGGGCGGCGAACTCGCGATTGCTGTTACCCAGCTCTGACACGGACAGCCGCACGCCCACCACCCCGTCGGCGCCCATCGCGGCGGCCTCCTGAACCATCCGATCCAGCGCCGTCCCATAGCCCCGGTACAGCGCATCGACGTAAGGTCCGAACCCGACGAACCCGCCCGAGCCCGAGGACAGGACGGGCCCCCCGGTGATCCCGATCGGGCCGATGCCGCCGAAGCCGAAGTAGCCGCAGCCCCCGAAGCCGCTCCAGCCGATGTGCGCCACCATGCAGCCCATCACCTCACCGACCGGGTCGAGGCCGACCGAGCGCACCCCGGCTGCACCGGGCACCGTCAGCAGCGAGGTCCGCAGGCCGCTGCGCGCGAAGCGCCGCATCCGCTCCGCGGCCACCGGTGGTAGCCCGCGACCGTCCCAGTCAGCCATCAGCGCTCATCTCATCCCCACCATAAGCGCCGCAGGGCGCCGCCGGGTGGCCGCAGTCGGCGTAGAGACTGAGCGTGACAATGAGATGCTGTCGGTCATGCCCGATTCGCAGCAGGAGGTCTCCTCCAACGAACTGCCTGGGCGAGCACGCACGCTGTACCGGAGGATTCTCGGCGGGGGCCGTTCCAGCACCGAGCGCTCGACCAGCAGTACCGCCACCAACCAACGCACGCCCGCCATTCGCCATCCCGGTGAGGACGCCCTGGACCGCTATCGCCGCGACCTGGGCAGTGACCATCCCCAGACGCTGACCTGCGCCCACAACCTCGCCAGCGCCCTGCGTTCCTCGGGCGAGCACGAGCGGGCCCAGGCCCTCGACGAGGACACCCTGGACCGCTACCGCAGGGTGCTCGGCGCCGACCATCCCAGCACCCTGCGCTCGGCCAACAGCCTCGCGGTCGACCTGAGCTCCCTGGGTGAGCACCAGCGGGCCCGGGAGCTGGGCGAGGACACCCTGGCCCGGCGCCGCCAGGCCCTCGGCGAGGACCACCCCGACACCCTGGCCTCGGCCTACAATCTCGCCAACGACCTGCGGGCGTTGGGTGAACGTCAGCGCGCCCGCGAGCTCAGCGAGGACACGCTGGCCCGGCGCCGGCGCGTGCTGGGCGCCGACCACCCGGACACCCTCCGTTCGGCCAACAACCTCGGCGTCGACCTGCGCGCCTCCGGGGAACACCAACGGGCCCACAAGCTCAGCGAGGACACCCTGGAGCGCTACCGCCGGGTCCTCGGCGAGGACCACCCCAACACGTTGACCGCGGCCTACAACTTCGCCAACGACCTGCGCACCTCGGGTGAGCACGAGCGAGCCCGGGCCCTCGACGAGGACACCCTGGACCGCTACCGCCGGGTCCTGGGCGCCGACCATCCGGACACCTTGACCTCGGCCTACAACCTCGCGGTGGACCTGAGCACGCTGGGTGAGCACCAGCAGGCCCGCGAACTCAGCGAGGACACCCTGCACCGGCGCCGGCGGGTGCTGGGCGCCGACCATCCGGACACTTTGCGCTCAGCCAACAACCTCGCGGTGGACCTGAGCACGCTGGGTGAGCACCAGCAGGCCCGCGAACTCAGCGAGGACACCCTGGAGCGCTACCGCCGGGTGCTGGGTCACGACCACCCCAACACGCTGGCCTCGGCCTACAACCTGGCCAATGATCTGAGCGCGCTGGGCGAGCACCGGAGGGCCCGCGAGCTCGGCGAGGACACCCTGGCCCGGCGCCGCCGGGTGCTGGGCGCCGATCACCCCAACACGCTGGCCTCCGCCAACAACCTGGCCAACGATCTGAGCGCCCTGGGTGAGCACCAGCAGGCCCGCCAGCTCAGCGAGGACACCCTGGAGCGCTACCGCCGGGTGCTCGGCGCCGATCACCCCAACACGCTGGCCTCCGCCAACAACCTCATCGTCGATCTGAGCGCGCTGGGCGAGCACGAGCAGGCTCGGCAGCTGGAAGAGTGGATCAAATCCCAGCCGCTGGCTGACTGAATCGACCCGGACTGAATCGACCCGGACTGAATCGACCCGGACCGAAGCGACCCGGACCGAAGCGACCCGGACCGACGCTGCCCTCAGAATTTCCGGTGTTTACTCCGGGTGCCCATGGGGTAACTGTAAGCAACCTCCCGTGGACGACCACCGACTGCAAAGGAGCGGAGAAATGACTTCTGGAGCAATTGTCGTGGTGGCATCGGTTTTGGTGATTCTGGGCGTTCTGATCGGATTCAGCCTCAGCAAATGGCAGCGCAGGGTGCAGGTTAGGCGGCAGGCAGCAGCGCAGATTTCCCTCTACCGGCAACTGCACGAGCTTCAGGAAGCGCGGCGGAGCAAGCACAAGACCCTGGCGGGCACCGGCCAGCGCCAAGCTGCGTAGAGCTTTTAACGGTCTGCCCGGAACTGTGGCTACCAGTCACGCGCTTCCTTGACCCAATCCGGAGTTCTCGGCGGTGGCGGGTTCGTCTCCGGTGCCGGCGGCGGTGACTTGTGGGTGCTCCGGCGGCTCGGATGGCCGCTGGTGGATTGCGGGCTGCGGAATTCGGGCACTGCAGCGGGGCCAGGCGTCGCACCGGCTGGTTCCTCCGCCGCAGCCGGTGGTGGCACGGGAACCACCCCGCCCACCGGCGCGGCGGGTGTGCCGGCCCCGGTTCCAGCGGCGGCCCCGGTTCCAGCGGCGGCATCGGGAGCAGGGGCCGGGACGGCAGCGGCTGGGGTCTGCGGGATCGTGGACGTCACCACGATCGCCGGGGTTGCCGGCGTCGGAAGCTGTGGGCGGTGCTGGGATGTCACCAGCACCGCAGCCACCGCACCTCCGGTGAGGACAAGGCCGAGCGCTCCCGCTGCGGCCAGCCAGGCGGTTCGCTGGATGCCGGGCCAGCGCCGGCCGGGCTCGGTGGAGTCGCCATCCGGCGGGTCGGCAGCCCAGGATGGCGTTTCCGGCTCCCCGGCACGCCGCGGTACCGAGGGAGCGGACGGGGCGGATTCGCTCGCCCGGTCCGTCTGCACCGCCGGCGGGACCGGACCAAGCTGGGCGGTGCTGGCCGGCAGTCCCGACAGGGCCGCGCCGAGCGCGATCGCAGTCTCAGGATCAGCACCGGCGGCCACCGGGCAGCCGAGATCTGCCGAGACGGCCCGCGCGACGAGCGGCACCCGCGAGGACCCACCGACCAGCAGCACCGCATCAAGGTCGACCGGATCGACGCCGGCGGAGCGCAGCGCCCTGCGTAACGCCTCGAGGGTCTGGACGACCAGCGGGCGAATCAGGTCCTCGAACTCGTCCCGGACCAAGGTGACCTGGGTCTGGATCTCGGGGAACAGCACCGGGATCGTCACCTCGGCGCCGGTCGAGAGGGCTTCCTTGGCTTCGGCGCATTCCTGGCGGCAGGCTGCGAAGCTGCGCCGTAGCCGCGCGGCCACCGCGGGCGGAACCGGGGCGTCCGGGTCCAGCTCACCCAGTGCGGGGATGGCTGCGAGAACATGGCCGAACACGGCGTCATCGAAGCTCGCCCCACCCAGCCGCTCGATGCGCTCCGGGGTACCGAGCACGGACAACGTCCCGGCCCCGGTCCGGCGCACCACTGCGGCATCGAACGTGCCACCACCGAGGTCGTAGACCGCTATCGTGCTGGTCCCGCCGGCCGGTTCCCGGATCGAGTAGCTCGCTGCCGCCGCCAGCGACTCCGGGCAGAACGTGACCTCGGGCAGATCGGCCGCGCGCAGCGCGTCGGTCATGGCCCGGATGTGGTGCGCGCCCCAGCCGGCCGGGTGGGTAACCGTGATGCTCTGCGCCGGCTCGCCCTCGCGCTGCGCGACCCGGTCGACCACCCAGCGGATAACCCACGCGGCGATGGTCGAGGCCGGATGCTGGGTAGCGCCGATCGTCACCGGGTCCCGCTCGCCGACTTGGCGCAGGTACTCGCGGACCACCCGCTCGGGGTGCGTGGCGGCGTGCCGCTCGGCGGCTTCTCCGACCACCACCTGGCCCTCCGGCCCCTGGTACACCACCGAGGTCACCACGGCGGAGCGGCTGCCCAGCATGACCACCTCGGGTACCCCGTGCCGCCCGGCGTGCTCCCGGCACAGGGCCGCAGCGGTGTGGGTGGTACCCACATCGATTCCGAGCCAGTAACCCATCCTGGCTGCCCCTATCCCTGGTCGTGTCGCGCCGCCCATTACGGGGCGTCCTGCCACCTGCACGCACGGTAGCGCTAGCCGGAGCATGGTGGCTTCGCGGCCGGCCACTGCGCGCCCGCCGAACGGGTGGTACGGCGGGACACCATATCGCCCTCACCCCTAACCACCCGCCCGATAGGGGGATCACCAATCTGTACCCGATCTGAAACGCCAGGTAGCTGTGTCGTAAAACTCGGGGCAGGGATTTATCTTTCAGCAGGACGGTCTCAATCTTCCGCACTCGGTGTACGTTGCTGTGAGTTCAGCTTCAGGGAGGATTGGTGAGCTACAGCCTCGGGATCGACCTCGGTACCACCTTCGTGACGGCCGCGATCGCGACGGAATCCACGGTCAAAATGTTCACGCTGGGTAAAGGCTCGGTCGCAATTCCGGCGGTTGTGTACCTTCACAGTGACGGAACGCTGACATCCGGAGAAGATGCCGGGGGCGGTGATGTCGAGAACCCGGGCGAGAACGATCCGGATCGAATCGCCCGCGAGCTGATGAGCCGGCTGGGCGATCCGACACCAGTGTTCCTCGGTGGCGAGCCCCACGAGGTCATCGATCTGGTCGGCATCCTGGTGCGTGACGTGGCGCACATGACTACCAAGACCCAGGGCAAGCCACCCGAGCACGTGGTGCTGACCTACCCAGCAGGCTGGGGACCGTTCCGGCGGGCGCTGCTGGACAAGGCGGCCCGGCAGGCAGGGTTGCGCAAACCGACCATCGTGACCGAACCCGAGGCCGCCGCAGCGCACCACTTCAGCACCCAACCCTGGAACGACGGTGACCCGGTCGCGGTGTACGACCTGGGTGGTAACACGTTCAACGCCACAGTCCTGCGCAAGCAAGGCGGCAAGGTCGAGATTCTCGGGACGCCGGAACGTATCGAGAACCTCGGCGGTAACGGTTTCGACAGCGCGATCGCCGCCCACGTCGACCAGGACATCGGTGGCGCCCTCCGCCGGCTGGACCGGCACCGTTCCCAGACCGTGGTCACCCTCACCGCGGTGTGGCAGGACTGCGTCCGGGCCAAAGAGACGCTCTCCACGAGCACCCGGGCGGATTTTCCGGTATTCCTGCCCAGCCAGCGTTGCGACGTTCACCTCACCCGGTCGGAATTCGAGGGCATGGCACGCGGCCCGATCGCGTCCACCGTCGCGGCGCTGTCCCGAACTCTGCAGTCGGCCGAGGTCAAGCCCGCGGATCTCAGCGCAGTATTGCTGGTCGGGGGCTCGTCAGCCATCCCGCTGGTCGCGCGGATGGTTACCGAGGAGCTGGGACGGCCGGTCACTGTGGACCCCCATCCACACCATGTCATCGCCCTCGGCGCCGCCAAGCTGGCCGCGCAGGCCGCGCATCACGACGAGTCCGATCTCGCCGGGACCCTGCGGGGAGGCCGGCACTATCGCAAGCTGCAAGACGAGGGGCACACCGGCCGTCAAGGCCCGGCAAGCCGGACAGTGGCACCGGCCCCGGCGGTGACTGCGGTGACAACCGCCCCCAGCAAGCCTGCGGTGCAGCCGCTGATCCCAGCGGTGCAGGGCAGCGCCAGGACGATCCCGGTGCAACGCACCGGGGCGAGGGCGCCGGCGGCCACCTCCCCGGGCAACAGCGGCAACGGCACCGCGGTTCCACCGGTTGATCCCCCGCCACAGCCCCGCACCCCGCCGCCCGACTCACCGTCTCCGCCCGCCGGCACGTCGCCGGAGGCGCGGCGTCCGGGACCGGTGGTGAAACGTCGTACCTCCGGCGCCCTGACCGACCGGGTGCGCCAGCCGCGGGTACTCGTCGGCAGCGGCGCGGCGATCGTGCTGACCGGCCTGGTCATCGTCACCATCTTCAACGGCGGCAAGGAGGCATCCACACCATCAGCGTTGACCCATCCGGCCAAATCCGAACCGAGCGCAGCGGCCGTCGCCGGGCCTGCGGTCCCCGTGCCCGCGGCACCGGGGCCAGCAGTACCGGCACCCGCGGCACCAGCACCCGCGGCACCAGCACCCGCGGCACCGGGGCCGGCGGCCGCGATGCCCACCGTGGACGCCACCATCCGGATCGGCGCCACCCCCAGCTTCGTCGCCGTAGCCCCGGACGGGGCGCGTGCCTACGTCGCCAACGGAGACGCCCAGAACATCACCGTGCTGGACACCGCGAACAATCGGACGATCTCCACCATCCCGATCGCGACGGGCCCGCCGCAGTTCCTCACCTTCGCGCCTGATGGCCGCACACTGTACATCACCGTCTCCAATACTCAGGGGACGATCCATGCGATCGACGTGCTCGACGTCGCCTCGAACACCGTGACCGCCACGATCCCGCAGTCCGGGATGCCGCTTCGCCCCGCCGTCACCCCGGACGGGCGGCGGCTGTTCGTCGCCAATCACGACATCCCCTCCGTGTCCGTGATCGACACCACCACCAGGACCGTCATTGGGCAGGTCGCGGTCGCGCCGAACCCGCACTGGGTTGCCTTCTCCCCGGACGGCAGCCGCGCGTATGCCGCCAATCACGAGTCCGACCTGGTCTCCGTGATCGACACCAGTACCCTCGGTGTGCTGCGGACCATCTCCGTCGGGAGCAGCCCGCACAGCATCGCGGTGAACCCGCACCGGCCGATCGTCGCCAACGTGAACTACGACGGACGCTCCGTCTCAGAGATCGACACCGCCACGAACAGAGTCGTCGCGACGATCCCGGTCGGGCAGAACCCGCAGGACATCGCGTGGGCTCCGGACGGGCGGTTCGCCTACGTGGTCAACGTGAGCAGCAACACCGTCTCGGTGATCGACGCGACGACCAACCAGGTCACCGCGACCATTCCCACCGGCGACGGCCCGACCAGCATCGCGGTGCGACCCGACGGCCGGCAGGCCTTCGTGAGCAACCAGGACGCCGGCACCGTCACGGTACTGAAGCTCCCCCGCTGAGCCCGCTTTAGACCGTGTCCCGGCTGAGCACCAGTTGCTCCTCAGTGGGGGCGGGGCGGCGCGGATCGCCGAAACCAGCGTCGAGGTAAGCCTGCACCTTGCGCAGCCGCCGGTCCCCGGCGGTGCCGATGAAGTGCTCGGAGAACAACCGGTAGCCCGCAGTCCACAGCAGATCCTGGCATCCGGGGAGTTTGAGCAGGTAGTGCCACATCGCGTCGTCATAGGCCGGGTAGGGGGGCCGACCGTAGAAACTCAGGTGGATCTGCCGGCGCCGCCGCGGTGGGGACCAAGTGGAGTGCCACAACGGTCGCCAGAACACCTGCAGGTCACCAGGACGCGAGGGCAGGCTGACCGCACCCGGAATGCTGCGTTGATCGCTCGGGAGAGCACCGGCGAGGAACGCCTGCCGGTATGCAGCGCTGCTCTGGGCCTGGTGGCTGCCCGGCAACACGGTCAGGCAACCGTCGTCCGGGCCGACCTCATCGAGAAAGATACTGATCTTCAAGCCGGGAAGAGCGGGCAGTTGCCCGTCGGCGTGCCAGCCGTTGGCGTGCCCCTGGAGCACCGCCCACACCAGCGTCGGCGCGACGACCGAGTCAGCACCGATGATCTCTTCGGCCAGCCCGCAGATGCGGTCGTCGTCGAAGAAAGGCAGGAAGTCCGGCACGAGCAGCAACGGGCCCGCTCCGGCGGACTCGCCGGCCGCGAGGGGCCGGCGTTGTTCGATCTTCCCGATCAGCCGGTTATGCACCCTGGAGAGCTGCGCCACCTCGGAGGGAGTGAACAAGCCCGGAAGATGGAGATAGCCCAAGGCGTCAAGCTGGCGTAGCTGGTTATCGGTCAGTATCCGGCTAGGCAGCGTGCCGTGTTCAGCCATCCCAGCCTCCGCCGGTCGATCAGCATGAGAATTTGCGAGCACAGTTCCCGCCGAGAGCAAACGGCAGGCGTCGGGCCGCCGAACAGGGGATTACGAAAATCCATATCACCAGTGCGCGCGGAATTCGTCACCACGGCGCGGGATCAGTACCAGCGGATCATGCCCCAGCATCGCGGGAGGCCATGATCCGAAACGGTTTCCGAGATCACCCGGAAGCCGTTTCTCTCGTAAAAGGAAACATTGCGCTCGTGAAGAGTCTGGAGGTAGACGGGCACGCTGATCGCACTCGCTTTTCCGAGCACCGGGACCAGCAAACGGCTACCCACTCCGCACCCCTGAGAGACCGGATCGACAGCGAGCAACAGCAGGTACCAGTGCGGCTCCGCGATGTCGCGATCATGTTGCGATTCGAGACTGAGCTCGACGTGCAGGAACCGCCGGAACGCTGCCGGACCGAGGTTGGCAGCGCAGCGTGCGGCGCCGGTCCGCAGGAACCGCCAATACGACATGGCCGTGTTGCCGGGCTGCAACCAGGCCGCGACACCGCAGATGGGTGAAGGCGTCACCCAGACCTCGCCATAACGCTGTGCGTAATCCAGCGGCAAGACCTCCGGTAGTGCCCTGATTCGGTGAAGGTCATCCGGAAGGACGTAGCACCACATCGGATCATCCCGAAATGCTTCCGCTGCTACCCGGCGAGTTTCCGGACACGACATCTCACCCGCCTTTCGGACAGCATTCATACTGCGCTCACGTTATGGCACCGAACGTGATCAGTCGTCGGAGGGTGCGACATACCAATACAACGGGATACCACAGCGTGGGCATTCGGTGCGCCGTCGACGGGCCGCGCGAATGGCCACCCACTCCTCATTGAGTCTCCGGCGTTCTTCGGCTTGCCGCCACAGCTTCGGCTGCAGAGCTTGAGTGGTCCAAGCGGCGCCGAGCAGCAGTCCGAAGCAGATCGGCAGCACAGCACCCAGCAGGACCCAGCCCAGCACATGCGAGGTCACCCCGATCTGCGGCGCGTCCCGCCACGACTTGGCGTTCCCTGACCTCGGCTCGCTGACCGATTCCCGGGAAGGCGAGTCGCGCTCCGGTGAGATGGTGACATGTTTCGCTTCCTTCCTCATCGGCAATGCGGACTTTTCGCCCCAAACCAGGGATCACCCGGCGGCGGGGCGAGCACAACAGCCCTTGATCACGTTGAATTGTTATTCAAGTGTGACCAACCGCCGGAGAGGCGGCAACCCGATCATGTAGCCCCACTTGGCTAGCCGTAATTCACACTTAATCACGCAACATCCGCAGGTCACCCATACGGAACATCACCGGCAGAAAATCAAGCAGAACACCAGTCATGTGAAGTAGCAGCAGATGATCCCAGTTCCCACGAAGGGCCCACTTACAAGCAAAGTCAACAAAATCGAACGAACCCCCGGACCCTTCAGGGAGTTTGCGGATCGATTAAGTAGAACTCAATAATTTAGAGGTCGGCCATACCGGGAGAGCATCCGCAGGAGGATGAGGTGCAGCGCCGAGAAGTAAAACTGGAGCAGATGCTGAGCAGCTTGATCGAACGTGGCGGCTACAGCCGGAATCGCCAGCCTATCTTGGACGCCGTGCAGATCAGCGCTGCCGCGCTGTCACAGTACGCACGAGGCCAGACACGGCCCAGCTTCCAGAAGTTGACGGACCTCGGATCGTTCTTCGGAGTCAGCCTGGATTACCTCGTGTACGGCGAACCGACGGCTCGGGTGGCCGACTTCGGCCCGCTCGCCAGCTACGTGGAACACGCGCTCGCAGACGTCCAGGCGCGCGCGAGCCGCCACTCGGACCTGCTGACCCGCATCGGCCGAGTACTCGCCGACCGGATCGACCACGTCGCTCAGGAGCTGGCGAACTCCAACACCGCAGGACGCGAGGGCCTGATCCAGCACGACGAGGTGCTGCGCGTCGAGCGCTACTGCCGCAGCGCCGACATCGTCACGATCACCCTGACCCACGACGTGATCCACATGTCACGGACCGACTCTGCTGCCGGGCAGTTCCTCCAGGTCGTGGGTACGAACCTGCGAAGGGGGACCAAATACCGCTTCCTGCTACCCGAGAGTCCCGAAACCGACCACGACGCGGTCGCCAGTTTCCGCTCCCTGCTGGCACCCACCGTCGCGGTTGACCACCTGCATGGCAACCTCGCCATCGGCCGGGCGGCGATGCCGGTCACCGCCGGAGCCGGCCTCTACCAGCTCGACGTCCCCACTTTCGAGCGCGAGGACCCCGCCCTGCTCACGCAGTTCCGCAAGTATCTCAGCGACGACCATTGGCTCGGCTACGTCACCAGACCCAATGTCGACTCCAACGCCGACATGCTCATGAGCCCCGACCACGCCAAACACGCCCGCGCCGCATTCGAGTCACTGTGGTCCGGCCGGATCGACCTGTAGCCGGTGCCGTGGGAACACTCACCGTGATGTAACATCACCGCTCCGTGACCATCACTGGGGATGCTGGTCGGACTTGCGGGGTCATAGCTGGCCGGGTCGTCGACGTGCGGGACCATCCCAACGCTGAGCACATCTGGCTGGCCTTCGTCGATCTCGGTAACGGCGCGCCCGTACAGATCGTGTTCGGCGGTCAGCGCAAAGTCAGCGAGGATGACCTGGTGCCAGTGGCCCCGCCCGGATCACGCTTATCACCGGAAGCCAAGAAAATGCGGCGACGGCGTTACCGTGGCGAGAGCTCGCATGGCATGCTGTGCAGCCTCGCCGAACTCGGATGGGCTCCGGAATCCGATGAAGAGGTGGCGTTGCTCCGCGACGTCACGCCTGGTGAGTCGCTTGATGATGTGACGGCGGCGGACGATTGGAAATCGCTGGTCATCAACGTGCCCAGCACATCCGATTCTCCAGTAATCGACGACAGCGGTACGACCATCGTGCAGGTGGCCGATTCAGGCGTGCAGCCAGCGGCACGCCCTGATCCCCAGCGGTCGGTCGCCGCCCACTGACGGGCAACACCGTCGGGCGTCGATTCGTCGTGAACTCGACGTCAGTGACATTCCAGCGCAGGGGCAGGGCGCTGAGGTCGAGTTCATGGCACGCAAGGTGCGCGTCGGCACGACCTCAGGCCAGTTCTTGGCGGGCTTGCTCGTCGAGCTGGATGTCGGCGACCGCGAGGTTCTCCTCCAGATGCCGCACCGAGGACGTACCGGGAATCAGCAGGACGTTGGGCGCGAGGGCCAGCGTCCAGGCCAGGGCCACCTGCGCTGGGGTGATGCCGAGCCGTCTGGCGCTATTGAGGACGTGGGAATTGCTCAGCACCGGATTGGTCTCGGCGAATCCGGAACCCAGCGGGAAGAACGGCACGAAGGCGATCCCCCGCGAGGTGCATTCCCGCAGAACGGGCATCGAGGCACGATCGGCCAGGTTCAGCGGATTCTGCACGCAAGCCAGGGGGGTGCTCTCCAGCGCGCGCAGCAGGTGATCGGGAGTGACGTTGCTCAGGCCGACGCCCCCGATCAGCCCGTCCTCCCGCGCCTGGATCATCGCGGCGAGCTGGTCGTCGAATCGCCCGTCCGGCGCCGCGCCATCCACCAACCGCAGGTTGACCGCCGCGAGCTGCTCGACGCCGAGGCTGCCCAGGTTGTCCTCGATGCCGCGGCGCAGCTGGTCCGGCTCGTCGTAGGGCAGCCATGCCCCGGCCTCATCGCGGCGGGCGCCGACCTTGCTCACCAGCGCGAGCGAGTCGGGGTAGGGGTACAGCGCCGCCCGGATCAGCTCATTGGCGACGTCGGGCCCGTAGTACTGCGAGGTGTCGATGTGATCGACACCCAGCTCTATCGCGCGCCGCAGCACCGCCAGCGCCCGATCCCGATCCCGCGGTGGACCGAAGACACCGGGCCCCGGCAGCTGCATCGCACCGAACCCGACGCGGGCGACGGAGAAGGTGCCCAGGGTGAATCGCTGCATGCGCCAAGGCTAGATCACCGGCGCGCGCGACTCGGCGCGGTGCGCGCTGATCACTCCGGCGGCGACGAGGGCGGCCAGCACCAGGCCCATCATCAGGACCGCGAGCGGGAGCGTGAGCCGGCTGGCGCCGGCGGCGATGAGCAGCATCACCGCGGCGGCCAGGACGACATAGCGTTGCTTGAGCGCGCCGGTCGGGTGGAGCCGCGCCTGCAGCGGTCCGGCGATGAGCAGGTACACCGCGGTCGGCACCGCGACACACAGGGCAGCGGCCACAGCGGAGAGCTCGGTGTGGCGCTCGATGGCGACGGTGCCGACTTCCAGGCCGGCACCGAGAGCCGCGATGGCGGCGAAGACGCCGTAGTGGCCGTAGCCCCACAGCAGCGCCGAACGCAGCGAGGAGGCACGGAGCCCGCCGGTGACGTCGTGCTTGAAATACGACCACCACACCCCGAACACCAGCAGCAGCCCGCCAAGCGCCACCAGCAGTAGCGAGACCGAGAACCCGTGTGCCGAAATCCCGGACTGCACGGCCACGGTCGCCGCGGCGACCGCCTCGCCGAGCACGATCAGGGTGAACAGGCCGTAGCGTTCGTTGATGTGACCCGGGTGCCAGCTGGTGGGGGTGCCCCGGGACTCCGCCCACACCGGAACCGCGAGCTCGGCGACGGCCAGTACCGCGAACCCGATCGCGCCCCAACCGCCGGGCAACGCTAACCGCGCCACCCACCCGATCTGGCACAACCCGATACCGAGGGCGTAGCGCAACGCGGTCGATCGGCCGGCCAGGTGGTCGTGGGCCGCGCGCAACCACTGCGCGATCATCGCCACCCGCATGATCACATAACCGATCGACACGGTGACGAAGTCGAAACTGTCCAGCGCGGCCGGTACCCCGGCGGCCAGCACGAGCACTCCGGCGATCTGCAGCAGGGTCAGCAGCCGGTAGACCACGTCATCACAGTCATAAGCCGAGGCGAACCAGGTGAAGTTCACCCAGGCCCACCAGATCGCGAAGAACACCATCACATAACCGAGCAGTCGCGGCCCGGCGTGGCCCTCGACCAGCCCGTGGCTCAGCTGGGCCGCCGCCTGCGCCACGGCGACCACGAAACACAGGTCGAACAGCAGTTCCAGCGGGGTGGATGCCCGATGCCGCTCGCCGGGGTCCCGCCCGCTCATCTGCTGTCGCCACGACCGCGCCCGCGGGGAAGACACCGAGAAGCCACCCGTCATGGGACGTCATTGTCCCGCCCATGGCGAGATCAGGCGATGATCGCTTCGCAGCTGCGGATCGCCGCCCGGTAGGTCCTGCTGACCGCCGGCTCGAGAAGGGGTTCCTCGAGTTGCTCACGCCAATGCTGGATGGCTCGCAGCGCGCTCGCCCGGGTATGGGTGGGGCCGGCGTCGGGTGGCAAGCCAAGCCGGGTTGTCGGTGAGGTGCCCTGCCCACCGAGTACGTGATCGAGAGCGTTGCGGGTCGGCATCGGTACCGGCAGGGCGGGCAGCCCGGCCAGGAGCTGTAGCTCGGTGAAGGAGTGGGTGTCGGCGAGCAGCCGATCGGTCGCCCGGAGCAGACGTGCGGTGTTGGGGCCGCGTTGCCGCAGCAGCACCCCGCGCAGTGCACGCAGGGCTGAGTGTGCTTTCAGCGCCCGGTTGCGGCTGCCGAATCGCGTGCTGAGAGTGTGTTGCAACTCGTCCAACCCGCTGTGGCGTACCAGTTCGGCCGCGAGCGCCGGAGCGTCGCGAGCGCCGGAGTGGATCAGCGACAACGCGATCCGGATGCCGACCATCCCGAAGGTGGCGAGGAGGTGTTCCCGATCCGCTATGCCGACTGGGAGATCGGCGGCGACGAAGCGGCCATACGAGACCAGCGCGGCATCGAGGGCGCCATCGGGCTGCGTGGCGAGCTGGGCGAGAGCGGTGAACTCCTGCTGCCGTAGCGTCCGGCCGCGCAACGCGAGCAGCCCGGACACCGCGAGGAAATCCCGGTGCAGGCCCTCCAGCTCGGGGGCGGTGTGCAGCGCGGCACTCACCCGCCGGGCCGCCTCGAGTGCACCGCTACGCCCGCCGTCGGTCTCGTCGGCGCGGGAGAGCACCCCGACGATGCCGAGTGAGCCGCGCCCGGTGGCGGCGTGCTCGTGAAGCCTGCGCAGCAGCATCACATCGGAGCTGTGCAACGAACGCATCAGGTAGACGACGGCGTCGGCCTCGCAGGTCCCCTCCTCGGGGGTGAGGAACGCGAGGGTGCGCGCGGAGACCTCGCGGGAGTTCGACGATGTCCCGGGAGTGTCGACCAGCGTGTAGTGACCAAGCAGCGACGAGGGCCAGCCGACCTCGAGCCGCTCCACCCGGTCCGCGGTCACCGGTCCGAGATCGAGGCTGAGGTGGCCGGCGGTCCGCCGCACTGGCAGCGAGGTGTGCCGGCCGCCGTCGTGGGTGAGGTCGACGCGCGGTGAATCCGAGCGCGAGAACCAGGTGACCACGCGGGTGCACTCGGTGGCGTCGGTGGGCGCGATCTCCTCGCCCACCAGGGCATTGAGCAGGGTAGATTTCCCAGACTTCAGCGTCCCGGTGAGCGCGACCCGCAGCGGCTCGTCGAGCCGGCGTTCGCAGGCCGCGAGTTCGACGGCGGCCTGGGCGCTGATCCGGGCGTCGGCGCTGAACTCGCCGCGGGCGTCGCGGATCAGCATCCGGGCCAGGTCGATGGTGCTCATCGGGTCGCTCCCTGCGGCCGGGCCGGCACCAGGCCAGCGGCCCGGACCCGCAGCTGGCGAAGGTCACTCAGCCCCTGGTGGACCTCGGCGATCCGGTTGCCCCGCTGGTCGGTGTGCATCTGGTTGGCCTCCTGGGCAGCGCGCAGCGCGTCATCGGCCGAGCGCAGCATCTCGGTCGCGATCCCGGCGAAGTGGTCCCGCAGGATCCGCTGCGCTTCGCGTAGCCGGTACTTCGATTCCTTGCCGACCTGGAAGATCACGTCATCCATCAGGCGGGCGACGGCGGCCTTGGCCTCGGCTTGGCGCCGGGAGGTGTGGGTCTTGCGGTCCTCCCAGAACGTGTTCGCGCCGAGCAGCACACCGGCCCCGATCGAATACGGGTTCACCAGCGCCAGCCCGGCGAGGCTGGTCATCAGCCCGACCATCAGCACGCCGCCGTAGGACCCGCGCACGCTGGTGATCACCCGTTGCACGATCCCGGCCTTGCGGCGCTCCAGAGGTTCCAGAGTTTGGACGGGGTCGAGGACCGAGCCGGTGTGGTCGAGGTAGAGCTCCGGGACCGCGACCTGACCTTCGTCGACGAACCGGGCGGCGACCTTCTCGGCAAGATCGCGGGAGCGCAGGTGCGCGAGGACGAAGTTGTCCTGGACGGATTCGGCGATGCGGCCGTTCAGCCAGGTGCCGAACTCGTCCCAGCGCTTCGCCGGGTCGGAGGCCATGATGTCGGCTTCGGCCTCCCGGACCACGCTGCGCAGCCGGTGCCGCAGGTCGTGCTCGACGTCGACCGCCAGTTCCGTTACTCCATCGCCGAGCACGAGCTGCCAGTTCGCCGTGCGTTGCCGCAGCCGGTCGGCGGCCTCCCGAGCCTCGTGCAGTCGCTGGAGGAGCTCCACCCCAGAGCTGGGATCGTTGAGAGCGTTGAGCTCGGCGTTGAGCGCCATCGCGATGTGGTCGGAGACGAACCGGACGTCGTTGATCACCGCGTTCCGGAGCACGACGTCGGCTTCAGCGACCACCTGGTGGCGCAGGAAGTCCACCAGTTGCGGTACTCCGGACTCGACCGAGAGCTCGGCGTCACCGCTGCGGCGAGCGACCTCGCTCATCGCCGCCGACAGCGGCAGCAGGGGGATGTCCAGGCCTGCCCTGGTCAGGTGGGCGCGGTTCGCGGCTTGGATATCGGCCCACCGCGGGTAGAGATCGATCTTGGTGATCACCCCGATCACGGTCGGGCAGAGCTGCCGGATCTGGCACAGGAAGGCGATTTCCGGTTCGGTGTATTCCTGGCTGGCGTCGGAGACGAACAGCACCGCGCCCGCCCCGGGCAAGGCCGACAGCACCGCGCCTGCGCGAGCCGACTCCGCGCCGGAGGTTCCCGGTGTGTCGACGAACTCGACGCTCTGGATCCCTCCGGCGAGCAGATCGCTCGACGGGTTGGTGATGGCCTCGATCAGCGAACTCATCCCTTGCCCGCTCTGCCCGGTGGCAACGATGCGTAATCGGGGGTCGATCACCCGGATCCGAGCCGCGGCGAGGTGGTTACCGAGGTCCGGCCGCCCCGCGGCGTCGGTGAGGACTTGTAGCTGGTCGAGCAACTCGATCATCCGCGCGGTGGACCCGGCGCGGCTCGTGGTGCCGGCCCGGGCAGCGGGATCGGTCATGACAGACATCGGAGGTGCTCCTTCGGTGCAGATCAGGGAGAAAGCCGGCCCGCGCCAGGGAGAGGGAGCGCGGGCCGGCTGGGCTCAGTGATGGATGAGGGCGGTGTGGTCGGGCGCCGGGTGTGCGGCCGTCGGGTCTGCGGCGGCGGCACTCGGGGTGAGCCCGCTGGAGAGCCCCGATGACGTCGAGGCCAACCCGCCGTGCGTGGCGTCCGGTGCCGCGAGGCTGCTGGCACCCGTACTCACCGAGTGCGAGGTGAGGTCAGACCCCGTGCTGTGCGTCCCTGTCGTCGCAGCTGCCGACGGCCCGATACCGGCAGCCGGCGCAGTAGTCGCGGTGGGCGCGGAACCGGCAGCGGTGTGGTTCACCGAACCGGAAGCGGGGCTGGGCACCGGGCTGGTGCCGGACGCAGGATGGGCAGTCGTGACGGGAGCGGCGTGCGAGCCACTCGCCGGCGTGGCATGCCCGCCGGTGGCAGGACCTGCGCTTGCCGCAGGATCAGGAGTCACGTGACCTGGGACGGTGTGGCTCGCCGGATCTGAAGCAGCGCTTGCCGCACCCAGGGTCGTGCCCGGTGTGCCAGGTGGCTGCGCCGAGGTGAGTCCGGACGCCGTCTGGCCACCGAAACTGTGACCGCGCGACCCGCCGGCTGCGGGATCCGCAGAGCCACTCGGGGTGCCGTTCGGGGGAGCGAGCAGGGCGTGGACGTTGCCGGCCGTATGGGCATCGGAACCCGGAGTTGACGAACCACCCAGGTCAGCGGCTGGCGCGTGGCTGCCCGACGGGTTCAGCGTGGTGGTGCGGCCGGCTCCGGACCAGGGAGCACTCGCAACGCCGCCATGCTGTGCTGCCTGCCCACCGTGAGCGGCGTCGCTGGCAGGGTGCGACGAGCTAGGGCCGGCAGGGGTGGCTTGCGGCCTGAACCCGGTGCTTGCCGTCGAGGAGTGTTCGACGGTCGTGGTGAGCGGCTGAGATGCCGCGTGCGGGGTCGCCGCCGAGCTCACCGGAGTGGTCGTGACCGGCTGGCTGGCGACCGCGCTGGCAGCGGCGAAGGGGGCGGCGTTGGGCAGGCTCGTCGCGGCGCCCACCGGCTGGCTCAATGAGGACGAGAACGACGACGACAGGCCACTCGATCCGCCGGCCGGCAGGTTCGCCGGACTCGAGGAGAACGGCCCCGCCGAATACGGCGCCTGCGAGCCGGGCTGGACGGGCATCGAGTGGTGCTCGTCCGCATTCCGCGCGGTGCCGCCAAGCCCGTCATGCTCCGCACCCATGGGGGAATGCTGCTCGTGACCGGCGTGATCATCTTGGCTGTCCCCCACGGAGCTGCGGCCCGGCCCGTGGTCGCTCACGGCACGGTGCGGGTGGGCATCATTGCCAGGGGCGGGGCGATCGCCGGTGGGACGGCCGCCGTCTACCGGACCGTGGTGCTGGAAGTCGGCAGGGCGGGCATGCTTGCCTGCGCGCTCCGAGTCTCCACCCCGTGGACCATGCGGATCGCGTGAACCCTCATGCCCCTCACGCGGACCCTGCCGGTCACCAGGACCGTCATGCCCGTCGTAGCCGTCATGCGAGTCTCGCGGTCCACGACCATCGTCATGCGGGTCACGCCAGCTTCCGGCATCGTGGTCTCCACCGGGACGCTCGTGCCAGCCCCCTGGACGGAGGTGCGCATCGCGAGGGTCATGCCAGTCACCCCGCCCGTGGGCCTCACCACCCGGGTCGTGCCGGTCCCCCGGGTCGTGCCGGTCCCCCCGGTCGCGCCCGTCACCGTGGTGATCAGGACGGCGGGATTCATCGCGATCCCCCGACGGCGGTGGCCACGAACGATCCTCCGCCGGCGGCGGCGGCCAGGAATGATTCCACTCCGAGCCGGTGTCGGCATGCCAATGCGCGCCACCGGGGAAAGCCGCCGAGTCGCGAATCTCCTGCGCGATATGGTCGGACAGCGCCCACCAACCATGCGCGGCAGGACCATCACCGTCATGCCCCGGGTGTTGCAGCCGGTACTGCCCCAGATCGGGAATGGGAGCGCAGGATTTCTCGTGGGTCTCGACCACATCCCGCAGCTCCACAGAAATACGCTCCCCACCATCCCGGATCTCAAAGTCCTCGGTACTTATCGACACGTCCATTTCGTGACCCCTCCTCGTTGTGGTCGCCCCACCTCTGGGCGACTTCCTGGCTGACGCTAAGCCCGGTTCCTGTGGTTCCGCTGTGTAATTCCTGGAGTCTTGGTCGACGCTCGACCGACCCTGGCGAGCACCGATGGCTCCCAGGAAACACACAGCTGGCGCGAATCCGGCTCCCGGTTTCGGCGGCTAGCTTTCGCATCACGTAGGGGAGCTTCTCCGGAAATAACGCGAGGCCAGTGGACGATCGGAGTGGGGCATGAGTCGCTGTGTGGGTGTCACGGTGGGCGACGGCTCGATCAGCGCGGTCACGACGGGTCCGGGCACGCTCGCGCCGGCTGGCGATCGGGTGTGCGTACCGGCAGTCCTGGTGATCGCCCATCAGGCGGGTGCACTGGTCGGCGTGCATGCCGAGCGTTTCGCCGCGAGGGAGTCAGGTGCGGTGTTCCGCGACTTCACCGGCCGGGTCGGTGACCCGGTGCCGGTGGTCGGTAGTGACGGCAGCGCCCGCCTGGGGGCAGACCTGGTCGCCATGACCATCGGGAGCATCCTGCGGGGATTTCCAGCTGGCCGCGATCTGGCGCATCTCACCATCGCCCACCCGGCAAAGTGGGGACCCTACGAAGCGTCGGTGCTGCGTTCGGCCCTGACCTGCACCGAGGCGGAAGGGGTGCCGATGTCGCTGGTCAGTAGCCCGCTCGCGACCGTGAGCGCCGCGGTGAGCACAGGGAGGATGAGCCGCGCCGAGACGGTCGTTGTCGCCGACGTCGGCACCCACGGCACCGAGGTGGCGCTGGTCACCAGCGGTGCGAGTGAGCCGGCGCGACTCGAAGCCACCTCGCGAACTAACGATCTGTGCTCTGCCGGGCTCGACCGTGCGCTGGCCAGGCACGTTCTCGAGCAGGTACGTGCGCACCTGCCCGCTTCAGACCTGCGCGATCCCGCCAACCGGCCCGCCGTCTCGGGCGTCCTCGCCGCCTGCCGGCAGGCGCGGGACGACCTGGTGCAGAACACCTCCACAGTCATCGAGGTCCGCTTACCCGAGCGCAGTGTCCGGGTGCGGGTCGTGCGCGCCGAGTTCGAATCGCTGGCGACCGAACCGATTCGTGCCGGGATGTCCTCCATTTCCCATCTCATGAATCACGCCTGTGAGAAGGGAAGCGCGGTAGGCTCCATCGTGCTCACCGGCGAGGCCGCCCGCACCCCGCTGCTCACCGAAATGATTTCCGCCCAATGGTCCACTCGCGTGGTCATCCCACCGGATCCGGAATGGGCTATTACGCACGGCGCGGCGAACATCGCCGCAGACCGTTCCCGATCCCGCCTGGTGCCACCTCGACGTCCCCCCGTGGTGAATACCGTCCAACCGAAGCCCGCACATGTCAGCACCGGCAGCCCGCGAAAATGGACGCTCCGCTTGGGCGCCATTCAGCTGACCGCCGCGCTCATTCCAGTGCATGATCACCGTTTATGTGCCGGACGCGTGGCAACGACAGTCACAGAGTTCACGGCGCACAGCGACGTCGATTAGGCCCGCGGGCGGCCGGAAGGGCCGGTCACCGGCAACCGGTAGACCGTCCACTCGGCGTTGCGGTAGGCGACGGGGAGGGCCGCGAGGGCAGTCCGGTTCACCGTCCAGGATCTGTCCTCATTCATACCGACGGCGAGATAATCGGGGTGGAACAGCCGGACCACCGGGTCCGCGGCCCGCCCCTGCAGGGCCGCACTGACCGCGGCCTCCCGCTGCTGGTACGGCAGGCTGAAGTTGTACAACCAGCCCCGGTAGCCCAGGACGATCGACCGCCCGCCCAGGGTCGCGACCGGTTCGTTGGGGCGGTCCGTACCGAGGAACACCGAGTCCGGCGCGGTGTGCGCGCGGACCCAACCGGCGAGCGCCACGTCGGCGTTATCAGCGAACTGATCACGCATCTGGAACTCATGGGTGATCGAGAGCAGGCCGGGGATCGTCACGATGAGCGCGACCGGCACCAGCAGGACGAGGCTCCAGCGGCTCGCCCGGTACGCCTGGACGGCGAGAAACGCGCCGATCAGGCCGGCCATGAGATACCCGTAGTAGATCAGTTTGAGGTTGTCGTACTCGAACGGCTGGAACGCGTACACCTGGGTGACGACCAGGATCACCAGGAAAGGCAGGTACCACACCAGGTACTGCCGCCAGGCCGGGCGGAGCAGCACGAATGGCAGGGCGATGAACAGAATGCCCATCAGGCCGAAATTGGCCCACCAGAAGGACCAGATCGACTCGCCGGGGCTTTGCATCCATCCGAGCCGGAACCGGCCCCCGGTACCGCCGCCGTTGGCCAGCTGCTGCCACGCCAGTTGCGGCGCGGCCAGCGACAGCGCGATCGTCCCGGCAGCCAGGTAGTCCCACGGCAACCGGCGCAGCCGCAGGCCGGCCTCGATCGCGGCAACCACCAGCACGACCCCGCACACGATGAACGTGTGCGGATGCGCCATCGGCAGCAGCCCGATCAAGGAGCCGCCCAGCAGCAGGTACCGCCGCTCACCGGTGTGCCGTGCGCTGTGTAGCAGGATCAGCACGGTCAGCCCGACCCCGAGACCGAACAGGATCGAGCGCTGCGGTAACAGGGCATTCGCCACGAAATTGGCGACGTTGCCGTTCTCCGCGCTGAGCACGGTGTAGTCGCGCGGGAGTTCGGGGAGGAAATTCAGCAGGCCCTGCCCGCTGCGAGCCCAGTCGCCGTAGGCGACGCGCAGCCCGGCGGCCGTGCCGATCGACAACAGCGACACCAGACCGCCGACGGCCGCCCCGACGTGGCCGAACAACCGCAGGCTGAAAGACATCAGCAACTGGCAGCAGGCCAGCGCCAGCAGTATCCCGGGCAGGAACAGGCTCAGCTGCAGGCTCCACCCCCCGCGCAGGTAGAGCGCCGAGAGGAGATCGACGAGGAACGGGTACGTGTTGCGCGCACCGCTGGCGACCGGCAGATCCAGGGGCATCCGGTCGAACACCGCGAAATGGCTGATGATGGCGGTGTGCAACCCGAAATCGGCCCAGGTCGACCCGGCCGAGTAGATCCCCGTCGAGTCCCGCACCAGGCTGTGCGTCCAGAACAGCGGGCCCAGCAGCGCGACGGTGCCACCGCTGGCGATGCCCCAGAGGATCCAGCCGGAGCGCCCGCCCTCCAGCGGGCGCCACAGCGGCCGGCCCTGCCGGCGCGTGCGCCCCAGGGCGACGCTGGCCCCGGCACTCACCCCGGTAGCGAGGGGAACCGCCCAGTGGTAGGGCAATACCAGCGCGGCGAGAAAGGCCAGCCAGGTCCAGGTGAACAGGCCGAGCACGACGGTGAGCGCGGCCGCTTCGAAGGGGTAGAGCGGCAACCGGAGCCACCAGACGATCGCGGCACCGAGCAGCAGGGCGGAGGCGAGCAGGATCAGCGCCACGAAGTGAGCCAGATCCGATCGAACAGGCCGGCGTCGGTCAGCGGTAGCCCGTAGGAGATCGGGGCGAAGAACAGGAAACTCGCCAACGCGACGACCAGGATGCCCCAGTAAAGGGCCGCCGAGCGCCGGGACGGGAACCGCCAGGGCGTCGCGCCATCGGTCATCCAGCCCGCCAGCAGCCCGATCCCGATGCTGATCGCGGCGAGGCTGAACATGAACGAGAAGAAGTAGTGATACAGGAACATCGGCCGCTTGATGAGGACGAACGGCAGGTAGTTGGCCAGCCACGCGACCCCGAGAAAGGCCATCGGCCAGCGGTGGGCGACGAAGAGCTCGGGACGGCGCAGCCAGCCCAGTGCCAGCACGATCACGCCCGCCAGCAGGCCCCACCAGATGACCGGGTTGCCTTGCAGGTAGATGTACTCCTGCGTGCCTGCGGTCTTGTGACCGTCGGTCCAGTAGTAGACCGGGCGCTTGAGCGCGGGCCAGCTCAGCCAGGTGGAGCTGTAGGGGTGCTTGCTGTTGTCCAGCGAGAGCTCGTAGCTGCGGATGGCCTTGTTGAGCTCGATGAACTTGTCGGTGAACGACATCCGTGCCGCGGGGTTGTAGTGGGCGCTGCCGACCAGCGTCGACTGGAACTGCGCCGACATGAACGCATCACCTGGACCGCTGTGCGTCAGCAGCCGGAAGTGCATCGCGAAGACGCTGACGTAGACCAGCGCGGGGACCAGCGCCAGGCAGGCCGCTTGTGGCAGGGCCCGCCGGCAGCTGACCCGGCGGCGTACCGCTTCGACGAACCACACCAGGCCGATCACCCCGAGGGCAGCCAGACCGGTCAGCTTGGTGCTGGCGGCCATCCCGGCCAGCAGGGCGCTCACGATCAGCAGGACCCAGTGCGTACGCCCGGTACGGCGCCGGGAAGCGAGGTAGGCCGTCAGGGCGCCGAGACCGAATAGCAGCAGCATGCTGTCGATGAGGATGAACCGGGATTCCACCAGGATCGCGTTGTCCAGCAACAACAACGCCGCCCCGAAGGTCGCCACCCGCCGGCTGGCCGTCAGCTCGCGCAGGAACAGGTAGAACACCACTACCAGCGCCGTGCCGGCCAGCGCCGGAAGCACCCGCAGGGCGACCGCGGGATCGGTGGACTGCACCGTCGCGGAGACCCCGAACAACTTCGCCCAGCCGGCCAGCAGGAGCTTCCCCAGCGGCGGGTGCAGGTCGAAGAAGTACGAGCCGTCCAGGTAACGCAACGCGTCCTCGCGGAAGTACACCTCGTCGAAGACGATCGCCCGTGGGTGGGTGATCCCCACCAGGCGCGTCGCCGCGGCAGCGACTGCGAGGACGACGAGCTCCGGGGGTACGTCCAGCCGATGCCAGGCTGCCTTGACCCGGGGGGCGGCAGCCCGATCGCCGGATGCCGTCGCTTGACGGCCGGCCGCGGCCAAGCGGCCTAGGTGGGGTGAGCGGACCGAACCTGCCACGCGATACTCCGTTTTCCTGCGGCTGAGGAGGCGGATCTGCGTGGGTCGAAGGAGCCATCCCCGAACGCGGCGGTCGACCCGCCCGCGGCACTCTGCTAGACGGGCGTGAACATTGACCGAACGGTTAATTGAAATACCGTGAAGCAGTGCCGAGGTAGAGTCAACGCAAAGGGGAACAGGGGATTTTCAGCCGCCCCGACGGGACTTTTCATCACCGACTTGCCCGCTGGGTGACGATTGATTCACACGGTGCGACCAAGAGTAGTATTGACATTCTCGTCTACCGTTTCGAGGTGACCTCCGGAAACGTCGCCCCCGTTCCGCAGTCACCCGCGT
>DASYAZ010000103.1:0-32916 GCA_036501085.1 Pseudonocardiaceae bacterium
CCGGTCGACTGACCGATCATGTGACTCTCGGGGTGTTGAGCAGTGTGATTCATCGGGACGTCATTGATGATGTGATCCGCGAAACCGGGAAACGCGAGGAACGGTCGCGGTTGTTACCGGCGCACGTGGTGGTGTACTACGCAATGCCGCTAAGTTAGGCACGGTATGGCTGTCGATCTCGCCACCATTCACCTGGGAAGCATCATGGAGCCGGGCAAGGTCGACGAGCTGATGCAGGTACTTGAGCTGGCGCGGGACGAGGCCAAGAAGATGGCGGCGGCGTGCGGGGTGTGCATCTCGTGAAGAAGCGCGACCTACGAGCTGGCGTTCGACGAGAATCCTGGGCTGAGCTCCGATGGGGTGATGCGAGCCTGAGAGCGGGTGCCGAGCAGCGCGAGCGCATAGCCGCACCCGGCGACGGCGAGGATCGCGGAACTCGGCGGGAGTGCGGGCACCGCGACGCTGAGCCCCAAGCCGGCCCACATCTCCCCCACCGCGAGTGCAGCCGAGAGCGCCAGCGCCAGGTACGGCCGGGTGGTGAGGCGCTGGGCGGTACCGGCGGGTGCGGCGAGCAGCCCGAGCAGCAGCAGCGCACCGACGGCCTGGCTCGCCTCGGCGGCCGTCGCACCCACCGTCGCGAGGAAGCAGTAACCGAGCAGGCGGACCGGGATCCCGCGGGCGGCGGCCACCGCACCGTCGATGCTGGCGAACAGCAACGGCCGGGCCATCACCAGAATGGCTGCCGCCACGGCGGCGGCGACCAGCGCGGCGACAAGCGCCTGGGAGAGGGTCAACCCGAAGATCGAGCCGAACAGCACGGTGACGCTGGTGTTTCCGTGTTCGGTGCTGTGCGTGGTGGTGTACACGCTCAGGAAGAACACACCCAGCCCGAGAATCCAGGCGAACACACTGCCGATCACGACATCGTCAGCGCGCCCCTTACCGCCGAGCGCACCGAGAGCGATGCCCACACCGATGGTCGCGACGAAGAGCCCGATTCGTTGATCGATGCCGATCGCCAGCGCAGCGAGGGCACCGGTGAATGCCACGTGGCTGAGGGCATCGCCGGTGAAGACCTGCGACCGCAACACCACGAAGTAACCGACCAGCCCGGCCGCCGCGGCGATCGCGGTCCCGGCCAGCAGTGCATGGAGCAGGAACGGTGGCCAGCTCATGCCGCGATCCCCGGTGTGCTCGGGCTCGCCGAGGCGTGGCTCGTACGCCGACGGATCCGCAGCTGCCGCGCCAGTTGAGCACCCACATAGCCGGCGAAGGCGAACGTGGTGACGAAGAACCCGACCGGGAAGGGGGTGTAGTAGGCCACGCTCAGGCCGAGCCACGTGACGAACAGCCCGATCGCGATGGTCAGCGCGAGGGAGTGGAACGGTCGGGCGGTCAGCGCCTGCGCGCTCGCGGCGGGCATCACCAGCAGGGCGAAGACCAGCAGGGTCCCGGTGATCTGGCTGGCTTCGGCGACCGCGGCACCGAGCAGCACCAGGAACAGCACGGACAGCGCGCGGACCGGGACGGTCCGGGCGGCCGCCACATCGGGATCGATCGAGGCGAATACCAGCGGACGACCGATCACTCCCAGAACGAGCACGGCCACCGCTGCCACCAGGGCGAGCCCGATGACCTGCCCCGTGGTGATCCCCAGGAAGCTGCCGAACAGCAGCGCGTTGACGCCGTTGAGGAATCCCTTGGAGAGGGCGACGAACAGGAACCCGCAGGCGAGCGCGAATGCCTGCACCGTCCCGGTGATGGCCGACTCCGAAGAGAAGCCGGCCCGGCCCGCGTGCGGCAGGATCGCGATGACCAGTGCCCCGGCCACGCAGAACGCGAAGTAGCCATAGCTCGCGGCGACGCCGATCAGGACCGCACCGGCCGCGCCCGGGAAACCGATCACTGACAGGGTGTGGCCGGCGAAGCTCTGCCGGCGCAGCACCATGAACCAGCCCATCACCCCGGCCAGGACCGCGACGATCGCACCCGCGCGGAACGCGTTGACCATGAAGGGGTAGGACCACATCTGCTGCAGGTCGATGAGTGGGTTCCAGCTCGGGCTCTCGGCCGGGATCATGCTCACCCAGGGTGCCTTTCGCAGTGCCCAGGGTGGCCGATCACGACCAGCCGGCCGTCGGAGGCGGTGAGCACCTCGATCGGGGTGCCGAACAGCTCGGTCAGCGTCGGGCCGGTGATGACCTGCTGGGGTGGGCCGATCCGGGAGCCACCGGGCGCGAGATAGATCACGGTGTCCAGGTGGGACAGGATCGGGTTGACGTCGTGCGCGACCAGCATCACGGCGACCCCTTGGCTGCGGCAGATCTGGGCGACGAGGGCCGCAACGGCAGCTTGGTTCGGCAGATCGAGGCTGTCCAGCGGCTCGTCGAGCAGCAGCAGTTCAGGGGCCGGGGCCAGCGCCTGGGCGATGAGCAAGCGTTGCTGCTCACCGCCGGAGAGCTCCCCGACCGGGCGGTCAGCGTAGCTGGCGGCGCCGACCAGGTCGATGACCTCCTCGACGCGGGCGGCCACCGCCCGCCGGGCCGGATTCCCCGGCCACCAACCGGGTAGCGGAAGGCCCCACCGGTGCCCGTCCACTCCCAGCCGCACGATGTCGCGGCCCCGAATCCGCAGGGAGGGATCGAAGCTACGACGCTGCGGCAGGTAGCCGATCCGCTGGTTGCACCGCCCGGCGGGCTCGCCGAGTACGCGAACCTCACCCTCGGTTACCGGCAATGCCCCCAGGATGACCTGGAGCAACGTGGACTTGCCCACCCCGTTGGGGCCCAGCACCGCGATGAACTCTCCGGGGGCGACCCTCAGGTCCAGCTCACTCCACAGCCGCCGACCGGCGCGCACCACCGCTGCGTTGCGCAACGCGACCACGGGAGTCGCCTGGTGCACTGGTTTCTGGACCGGGCTTCCGGCGCCGGGTTCGCGGTGGTCCACCTCGGAATCGATCGCTCGGGACTTCACGGGACGCTCGCCTGCGCCAACGCCTGCTGGATACGCTGGAGCTGATCAACCTGCCAGTCCTGGAAGCTCGCATTGACCGGTTCGGGAGTCTCGGTGATGGTCACGACCGGGATTCCGGCTTGCTTGGCTGCGTTCACCAAAGCTGTCACGTCCGGGGTCGAGTTCTGGCTGTTGAACACGAAGGCCCTGATCTGTTTGCCGGTGATCTGCCGATCCACCGT
Source organism: Pseudonocardiaceae bacterium (assembly GCA_036501085.1). Taxonomy (GTDB): domain Bacteria; phylum Actinomycetota; class Actinomycetes; order Mycobacteriales; family Pseudonocardiaceae. Next base: position 3,198 of record DASYAZ010000103.1, read on the forward strand.
GGTCTTGTCGGCTGCCGTCGGGTCGGTTCCCTCGCTGATCGCGTCCAGGAACGATTCTGGAGTCAACATCCGCAGTCCCAGGCCCTCGGCCAACGGTGTCACGATCGATTCCGAGGCACCAATCGGCGTCCCGCGGTACCTGTTCTTGATGTCCGTGATGAGCTGGTCGTATCGGGCAAGCCCCCCGGTTTCATACGCCTGCTTCTGCTGATCGAAATAGGCGGCGGCGGCCGGATCGATCCGCTTGAAGTCCGTGGTGATCTGCTCGATCACCCGGTGCACATCATCCGGGGCATACCAGCGATGCGGGTTGCCGCCCTGCTGGACCCCGACGAGGTCTCCCACATCCAGCACCGACCGGTCGGGCGCCGGGTTCGCGGCAACGAGCTTGGTGATCCACGGGTCGTAGCCCGCCCCGTTGGCGATCACGTACTGTGCGCTCGCGACGGCCCGGCCGTCGGCGGCGGTCGGCTCGTAGTCGTGCGGATCGGCGTCCGGGTTCGCGATAACATTACGCACAGTGACGTGATCGCCACCCAGCTGAGAGGCGATGCTGCCCCAGAAATTCTCCGCCGCCACCACTGCGATCCTGGTGTCGCCTGGCCGCCGTGCTGATCCACTACCGGTTTGTGGTGCGGTGGCACAGCCCGCTAGCAGCAAGGAGAGTAGGAGGACTATCCCCACCCCGCCCGATCTTCTGAACGACCACGCTCGGCGCCGCGTTCGCGCTCCGCTCACGTTCCGTCTCCTCACCTGAGAGCATTGATCACCCACATAGGTGGTGACATAAGACCGAGCGTAAACGAAATCGATAATCATTCCAAGGCTTAGCGGTGAAGGCTACGGCCGGGGCGGCCTGGGATAGGTCCTACGTTGCTGCGGCGAGGATCAGGGCGAACCGCTCGTCGGGATCGGTCCACCAGGTCGGGTCGGCGAAGCCGGCCTCGCGCAACTCGGCCCCGAACGCTGCGCGCTGGAACTTGCCCGAGATCTCGGTTCGCATCTCCTCGCCTTGGGCGTAGTGGATGGTCATGCCCACGGCCGGCAGGCGCACCGTCATCGCTCGGCAGGCCCGCAGCCGCATCTCGATCCACCCGCTCTCCGGGTCCCACACCGAGACGTGGTCGAAGGCGTCGACGTCGAAGTCCGCCTTGAGCTCGCGGTTGAGCACATGCAGCACGTTGCGATTGAACTCGGCCGTCGCTCCCGCGGCGTCGTCGTAGGCCGGCAGCATCACCGCCGGGTCGGTCGACAGCCCGGCACCCAGCAACAGCAGCTCACCGGGATCGAGCGCGGCCCGCAACGCGGTGAAAAAGGCGGCCCGCTCGGCCGGCAGCAGGTTGCCGATCGTGCCGCCGAGAAACGCCACCAGCCGGCGCCCACCCCGGCTTGCCGGCAACAACTCCAGATGCTGGGTGAAGTCGCCGACTGCACCACGCACCGTGAGGCCGGGGTACTCCTGTGCCACCGCCAGCATGGCGGCACGCAATGCGGACTCCGAGACATCCAGCGGCACGAAGCGCTGGAGCGAGCCGGTCGCCATCAGGGCGTCGAGTAGCAACCGGGTCTTCTCCGAGGAACCCGAGCCGAGCTCAACGAGCGTGTCCGCTTCCGATTGCACGGCGATCTCCCGCACGTTGTGGCGCAGCAACTCTCGCTCGGTGCGGGTGGGGTAGTACTCGGGCTGCGTGGTGATCTGCTCGAACAGCTCGCTGCCCCGGGCGTCGTAGAGCCACTTGGGTGGCAACCACTTGGGGTCAGCCGACAGCCCGGCTCGCACGTCGTGGTGCAGCGCGTCGGCCGCATCGGAGTCGGACAGGTAAACCTCGAGTTCGGGTGCGGTCATGGCTCCTCAACAGGTGTCGCAGGGACAGGCACAACATCCACAGTGGACGGTGTCGCGGTGAGTAGGTGGCCCTCGGGTACGGATTCCCATGCGGCGGATTGATCAGTGGGCTCGGAGCAGACCAGTACTCCCCCGTCACCGGCGCGCACCGCCAGCGCGTGGTGCACCGCGGTCGCGGCGAGCGCGGACCCGTCGGTCACCAGCAGGTTCAGCCGGGACCCCGGTGCGCTGCCGAGCACGTCCGCGGTGACCGTGCCCACCGCGCCACCCAGCGAAGCACCGGCCACCAGATGCTGGCGGACCAGCGCCCACAGCAGCGCCGCGTCGGTCGCCGCGTCCAGGGTGAGCAGGTCGGTCACCGGCAGGCGCCTGGCCAGCGCTGCCACGCTCTGTGGCCATCCGGTGACTATCCCGTTGAAGCTGAACAGCCATCGACCGGTGGCGAACGGGGCGCAGGCATTGTCGGCCACCGGCATCCCGACGGTAGCCGAGCGCACCGCAGCGAGTACCGCCGCGCTGCGCATCCCGCGGGCCAGCGTGGCGAAATCCGGATCGGCCCAGATCGGGACCGCTCGCCGGTACCGGAGCGGCTCGGGTAGTCCCTCGCGGTACCAGCCGGCACCGAACCCGTCGGCGTTGACCGTGCCTCCGCCGCGCATGTCCGCGGGCGCATAACTCTGCCGCAGCAGCGAGTGCGGCGGGTCCAGTAACAGCGACGCGAGATCGCGGGGCGGCCCGAGATAAGCCAGGTGCCGGCACACGATTCAGCCGGCGCCCGGGTGATCTTCAGAGCGGCTGTGCGCGGGGATTTCCGGACCGTCGTCCCGGGCGCACCGGAACCCGGTGAAGATCTGCCGGCGCACCGGATGGTCCCAGTTGCGGAAGGTTCCCCGGCACGCTGCAGGATCGGTGCCGAAGGAGCCGCCACGCAACATCCGGTAGTCCCCACCGAAGAACACCTCGGAGTACTCCCGGTAGGGGAACGGGGCGAAACCGGGATAGCCGGAGAGCTCCGAGGAGGTCCACTCCCACACATCGCCGATCATCTGGTGTATCCCCAGTGGCGAGGCACCGGCGGGATAGCTCCCGGCCGGCGCGGGCCGCAGGTGCCGCTGACCGAGGTTGGCGTGCGCCGGAGTGGGGTCCTCGTCCCCCCAGGGGAAGCGGCGGGATCGCCCGGTGACCGGGTCGAACCGCGCAGCTTTCTCCCATTCCATCTCGGTGGGCAGCCGCTTACCGGCCCACGCCGCGTAGGCCTGCGCCTCGAAGAAGCTCACATGCACGACCGGTTCCTCGAGCGGGATCGGCTCGGTGACGCCGAACCGGGTACGCCACCACGAGCAGGCGTCGCGGTGCCAGTACTGCGGAGCCACCAGACCCGCCTCGCACCGATGCACCCACCCTCGCTCGCTCCACCATTGCGGGTCGTCATAGCCTCCGGCAGCCATGAATCCCAGGTAGTCGCCGTTGGTTACCGGCGTGGTGTCCAGCCAGTAAGCGCCGGTGCGGGCCCGGTGTGCCGGGCGCTCGTTGTCCAGCGCCCACGGCTCGGTGGAGGTGCCCATGGTGAACTCACCGGCGGGAACGAGCACCTCAGCAGGCAGGCCAGCGGAGCGTTCCGGCTGCGGGGCCGGCGCATGCAGCGCGGCTGGGCCGATCCGCAACTGGTGGGTGGCCAGCATGGTCTCGTCGTGCTGCTGCTCGTGCTGCACGATCATCCCGAACGCGAAACCGTGCTCGACCAACGGGCGGCCCTCCAGCGGGGCGCGATCCAGCACGTCGAGGACCTTGTCCCGGACCTCACCCAGGTACTGCCGGGTCTCGGTCGGGTCGAGCAGCGGCAGCGTCGGCCGATCCGGCCGGGGGTTTTTGAACGCGTCGTACAGCTGGTCGATGTCGGCTCGGACGGGGTCCCGCCCGCCCACATCGCGGACCAGCCAGAGCTCCTCCTGGTTACCGATGTGCGCGTAGTCCCAGACCAGGGGGGACATGATGGAGGAATGCTGGCGGACAAGCTCTCCGTCATCGACCGCACTGGTCAACGCCGCACTGCGGGCGCGGGTGCGGGAAAGCTCACCAGCGAGGTGCTCACGCAGGGCAGGGATGCCCAGCTCGGTGATCGGTGTGTTCACAGCGAAAGTCCTCCGGGGGATCCGGCCGGCCGGGCACCGTTGCGGCGGCCTGCACCGGCTGCGCTGGCAATCCGATCGCCGCCCTGCTCGGCAACGTGGCCGTTCATGGCACCAGCAAGGTCGTCTGCAGGGCAGATGCCACGCTTGACCCGCTGTTCGGTGATCTCCTCGACGAGCAGCTGTACCTCGGTCGGGGCACCGAGTGCGGGTAAGGCCCGGCAAGCCAGCTCGAAGACAGTGACAGCCGCGGCGGCCAGCACGTCATCGCGCAAGCCACGTTGAGCTGCCTGCAACCATCGCCCGACACTGGATGCGCAAGCATCCCGGGCAGCCGCTGTGACGGTGGGGTCGGCGAGCAGGGCGGCCACCACCGCCACCGGTGCCAGCCACTGCCCATCCAGCTGGGTGTCCAGGTAGCGAACCTCGAGGTAGCCCTGCGGCCGGACCGGGGGGAACAACGTGGTCAGGTGGTAGTCCAGATCAGCGGTACTGGGCCGGCCGGGCAGCGCCCCGCGCAGCCAGTCCGCGAAGGTGACCCCGATCGGCACGTCCCAGGTACCCCGGGGCCGCGGCTGGCACAGCAATGGGGTGTCCAGCACCCGGCGGGCCCAGCCCGCGGCGGGGTCCCAGCCGGCTACCAGATCCCAGTGCACCTGGCTCGGCCTGGTCCGGACCGGATCCAGTGCGAACCACGCCTGCATCCGGGAGGACGCCCAGCCCGTCCGCAGGCCACCGAGCCGGGGGGAATTCGCGAACGCCGCCAGCAGCACCGGTCCGAGATCGTGCAACGCCGCCCAGCGCTGGCCCACCTGGGCTGCGGTGCCGGCATCCACGCACACCTGCACCGAAGCGGTGGAGCACATCATGGCCCGGCCCATCGGGCCGATCCGGTCGAAAGCGGTCTCCATCGCGACGTAGCGGGGAATGTCGACCACCCTGCGGGACGGGCGATGCGGGTCGGAACCCGAACCGGTGAGCACCAGCCCGGCGGGATCGAGCAGATCGGTCAGTGCGGCGGTATCACCCTCCACGGTGGTGATGAGCTCGGTCAGCGAGGCACAGGGCGGGCTGGAGATCTCGAGCTGTCCACCGGGTTCGACTGTGACGGTGGAGCCGTGAGGGAGGGGGGCCTGGGGACTGTCTGGGACAAGGGAATGAGGTACGTGTGAGCCGAGGGCATCGGCGAGATGGGGGGCCTGCAACGGGCGATGGGGGTTCCCGGAGTGCTGTACCACCCACTCGAGCTCCGCGCCGAGCAGTTTGGGTGGCCCGTGCTTGAAACACACCGAGGCCACGTACACCTCAGCTTCGTCACGGTTACGCAGCACCGTCGGCGGTGCGACCGCCGGCGACGCCCAGGGCAACGAGGCCTCTGGCGTCACGATTGAACCTCCGCGAATCGACACGTCGCGACCACGCTACCTAGTCGGTCCGACTCGTGCAGTGGTAATACGTAGCGCCAGGCGCACCGTGGTGCTCACACCGGAGCGAACTGGGTGTGGTGAAATCGCGCGTAGCGGCCACCGGCGCCCAGCAGCTCCTCGTGCGTACCGTGTTCGACAACCCGACCGTTCTCGATCACCAGAATCTGGTCCGCGGCGCGGATAGTGGACAGCCGGTGGGCGATGACCAGCGCGGTGCGCCCGTGCAACGCCTCCCGGAGCGCAGCCTGCACCGCGACCTCAGACTCCGAATCCAGATGTGCGGTGGCCTCGTCGAGGATCACCACTCGCGGCTGCGCCAGCAGCAGGCGCGCGATGGCCAGCCGTTGCCGCTCACCACCGGAGAGCCGGTAGCCGCGGTCGCCCACCACGGTGTCCAAGCCGTCCGGCAGGGACCGCACCAACTGCTCCAGCTGGGCCCGCCCCAGCGCGTCCCACAGCTGCTCATCCCGCGCCTGGGGCGCCGCGTAACGCAGGTTGCCCGCGATGGTGTCGTGGAAGAGGTGCCCGTCCTGAGTGACCACACCCACCGTCTCCCGCAGCGCGGCAAAGGACAGGTCACGTACGTCCACCCCGCCCAGGCGCACCGCTCCGGCGTCGACGTCGTACAGCCGCGGCACCAGCGAGGCGATCGTGGACTTGCCGGCACCCGAGGAGCCGACCAGCGCCACCAGTTGCCCCGGTGCGGCACGGAAACTCACCCCATGCAGCACCTCGGCGCCACCGCGCGCATCCAAGTTCGCAACCTCCTCCAGCGAGGCCAGCGACACCTGATCAGCCGACGGGTAAGCGAAGTGCACGCCGTCGAACTCCACTGACACCTCGCCTGCCGGCACCGTCCGGGCATCGGGACGCTCAGCGATCATTGGGCGCACGTCGAGGACCTCGAAGACCCGCTCGAAGGCGACCAGCGCAGTCATCACATCGACCCGGGCGTTGGACAGCGCGGTCAGCGGCGAGTACAGCCGGGTGAGCAACAACGCGAGGCTGACCACGGTCCCCGGCGCGATCTCCCCGCGCAGCGCCAACGCGCCACCCAGGCCGTACACCAAGGCCTGCGCCAGTGCTGAGACCAGGCTCAGCGCAGTGAGAAAAACCCGCGCCGACATCGCGCTGCGGACGCCGATGTCCCGGACCATGGTGGCCCGGTAACCGAACTCGGCCGCCTCGGCCTCGGGCCGCCCGAAGAGCTTGACCAGGGTGGCTCCCGGCGCGGAGAACCGCTCGGTCATCTGGGTGGTCATCGCCGCGTTGTGCGTCGAGGCCTCGCGCCGCAGCGCAGCCATCCGGGCGCCCATCCTGCGGGCCGGTAGCACGAAGATCGGCAATAGTCCCAGGGCCAACGCTGTCACCTGCCACGACAGGGTCAGCATCACCCCCAGGGTGAGCACCAGCTGGATGAGGTTGGTGAGTACCCCCGACAGCGTGGAGGTGAGCGCGGTCTGCGCCCCGATGACGTCGTTGTTGAGCCTGCTGACCAGCGCCCCGGTCCGGGTGCGGGTGAAAAACGCCACCGGCATCCGCTGCACGTGCTCGAACACCGCGCGGCGCAGGTCGAGGATCAGTCCCTCACCGATGCGGGAGGACTGCCAGCGGGCTGCCAGCCCCGCCCCGGCGTCTGACACCGCCAGCAACGCGATGAGCCCGGCCAGCCCCACGACGCGGGCGAGCGGCGCATGCCCGACGATGGCGTCGACCACCCGCCCGGCCAGTAACGGAGTCGCGACGGCGAGCACGGCCGAGACGGTGCTCAGCACCAGGAAAGCCAGCAGCATCCCTCGGTGCGGCCTGGCGAATCTTAGGATCCGGCCGACCGTGCCCGGCGCTAGCGCACCGGGCACGCTGTCCCGGCGCAGGGTGCTGTTCAGCAAAGTCCACTTGTTGTTCACCGAACGAACCTCCTGGCGGGCGAACTGGCCGGGGACCACGTCGTCGTCCCGCTGCAACGCTGTAAGTATCAGGTTGTTCCGGCTGCCGGCGCGGCGTGGTTGGCCCCGACTCTGTTTGACCCGCGCTTCCCGTCGCGCTATAGTTGGGCGATCGACCAAGATAGTCGCCCAAGTCGATCGCCTAAGGCGTACGTCCACATGAAGGTCAGACATGGCACCGGTTCAGACAGCGGCAGACCGTGGCCGGGAGGTACGCCTGCGACTGCTCGGCTCTGCAGCCGAGCTCATCGCCGAACGGGGCTGGACGGGAGTGAGTACCCGGATTCTGGCCGAGCGTGCGGGTGTGGCGCCAGGGCTGGTTCACTACCATTTCCCGTCATTGCAGGCATTGCTCCGCGATGCGGCCCTGGGAATGATCAGCGATCTTCTCTCCACTGTCGAGTCCCTTTTCGAGAACGCTCCGACACTTGACGCCGGCGTGCACATGATGCTCGGCTCGCTCGACGCTTACACCGGCAACGATCCGACATCGCTGCTGTTCACCGAGACCTACCTCGCCGCAACGCGCGATGAGACGTTACGCACCGACCTCAGCATTCTCATCACGGAATTCCGCCGCCAGCTGACTCAATGGCTCATCGAACGCGGTGCGACCAACCCCAGGAACACCGCTGCAGTACTAGCCGCGGCCATCGACGGCGTGATGTTGCACCGGGCGTTGGATCCGGATCTGACCTCATCAATAGTCGCTCCGGTGCTGCGCCAGCTCATCTCCTCGGCGCGACACCGCCCCAACAATGCATAGTGCAGGAAGAAGCACCATGAAAGCGTTGATCTGCGGCGCCGGTATCGCCGGCCTGTCCCTGGCTCAGCGGCTGGTCACCATCGGCTGGGACGTCACGGTGATCGAGAGGTCACCGGGCCCTCGCGACCAAGGCTACATGATCGACTACTGGGGGCTGGGTTACGATGCCGCGCAGGCCATGGGGGTCATTTCCAGGCTACAGGAATTGAGCTACCAGGTCGACGAAGCGTGCTTTGTCGACGGCTCCGGAAAGCGGCGGGCGAGATTGAAATATGCCCGTTTCGAGCGGGCGGTGCATGGCCGGTTGCTGAGCATCATGCGCCCTGATCTGGAATTGGCGCTTCGCGAGCAGGTGATCGGCAAAGCCGATCTACGTTTAGGATGCAGCATCGGACACATCGAGAACACTGCTGACGGGGTGCGCGTCACCCTCACCGACGAGACAGTACTCGATGCAGATCTGCTCATCGGGGCCGATGGCATACACTCCGCAGTGCGGCGCATGGTGTTCGGCGACGAAAAACAATTTCTCCGCTACCTCGGCTACCATACCGCCGCCTACGTCTTCGAAGATCCACAGATCTTTGAATTTGCGCGTAACCGGTTCTGTCTTACCGACACTATAGATCGGCAAATGGGATTCTACAGTCTGCGCGGCGGCAAGGTAGCCACTTTCACCGTGCACCGCAGTGCCGATCCCACTCTGCCCGAGGACACCCGGTCCGCGGTGCGCGCGGCGTACTCATCGTTGGGCTGGGTCGTCCCGCGAGCTCTCGCGCAGTGTCCACCTACTTCCGAGGTGTACTACGACCAGGTGGCTCAGATCGAGATCCCCCAGTGGAGCCGCAGGCGGGTCACGCTGCTCGGCGACGCCTGCCAGGCGGTCTCGCTGCTCGCCGGCCAGGGTGCCTCACTCGCGGTGGCCGGCGCATACCTCCTCGGCGAGCAACTCGCCAACGCGCGTTCTATCGACGGCGCACTGGCCCGCTACCAGCAACTATGGCAGCCAGTGATCGCTGAGAAGCAGCAGGTCGCCCGGCGCGGCGCGCAATGGTTCCTGCCCTCGTCGTCGCTGCAACGGCGGTCCCGCCGGATCATCCTGAACCTGGCAGGCCTTCCCGGGGTCGACCGAGTGGTCGCCACCGCGCTGGCGGGTAAGTCCACCGCTACCATCGAGCAACTGAGCGCCCCGGTAATTTTCGCGGATCGCGCATGACCTTCTTTCGACACTTCCCACCGAAGAACTCGTAGCCGAATCGACCACGCGGCCCCGCGGAGCATCGAGCTGATGCTCCGCGGGGCCGCGGGCGAGCAACCGTTGGCTGCTTTGCACCGAGCGCTATCGGACGGACCAGCTATGGTATATCATACGGGTCAGTTGGTTTACCGACCCACGCAAAATCGATCTTTGAACCCCGCGCTCCGCGAGCGAGCGCCTGACACCCGCGGAACGCCGTTCGCCGACTCTCTCGAAGCGCGCAACCATGATGCGGGGGACCCCCGACTGTCCCCTTCGAGCTTCGTTCCCAGCGCTGGCCGGGCTAGTCGCGTTGACCATCGCCCTCGGCGTCTGGGGTGCAATTCGGCGGCACCGCGCAACTCCGTGCGCAGGTGGACCGCGCTGTCCACACCCTTTGTCACCAACCTGAGAAGGAGCGATGACCAGCGGGACTACTTCTTCTTCGTACGGGTCGCACCCCCGCGGCCACGCAACGTCACACCGGACTCCGAGAGCACTCGGTGTACGAAACCGTAAGACCGCCCGGTCGACTCGGCGAGCGCCCGGATGCTGGCACCCTTCTCATACTTCTTCTTCAACTCTGACGCGAGCTTGTCCCGAGCGACACCGGTGATCCGGCTGCCCTTTTTCAGGTCCGCCACCTCGAAACGCCTTTCTTCCGTCGCTAGAAGGGCCGGTCACGACCCTTGCGGCAATGATCGACCAGGTTAGCGATCTCCGCTAGACGATCTCCGGGTGGATCTGTGAGCGGTACTTGCCGTGGGCCCAGATGCGCAAATACTGCGAGATCTGCGAGAATGATCAAGCAGTTGTTGATCGAGTACTCTCGGTGAGGAACGATCTTTACTCAGGCGAGCTGCACCAGGTCGAGGTAATCGTCGCTCCAGTGATCCTCGGTGCCGTCCGGCAACAGGATCACCCGTTCTGGACCCAATGCCTGCACAGCTCCGGGGTCATGAGTGACCAACACCACAGCACCGGCGTAATGCCGCAACGCATCGAGCACTCTTTCCCGGGACAGCGGGTCGAGGTTGTTGGTCGGCTCATCGAGGAGCAGCACGTTGGCGGCAGAGGACACCAGCGCGGCAAGAGTCAGCCGGGTCTTCTCCCCGCCCGACAGGGTGCCCGCGGGCTGGTCCAGTTGCTCGCCACGAAACAGGAACGTGCCGAGTAGCGTACGGAGCTGCTGCTCGGGGGCGTCCGGCGCGGCATGCCGGAGGTTCTCCCAGACCGTGGCGTCGAGGTCCAGGGTGTCGTGCTCCTGGGCGAAGTAACCCACCCGCAGGCCGTACCCGGCTTCGACCTGGCCGGCGTCCGGGATCTCCATCCCACCGAGCAGCCGCAGCAGGGTGGTCTTGCCTGCGCCGTTGAGACCGAGAATCACCACCCTGCTGCTCCGGTCGATGGCCAGGTCCACCCCGCTGAAGACCTCGAGTGAGCCGTAGGACTTGCCCAGCCCGCTGGCAGTCAGTGGGGTTCGCCCGCAGGCCGCGGGCTGCGGGAACCGGATCCGGGCCACCCGCTCGGCCCGTTGCTCGTCCTCGGCACCGGCCAGCAGCCTGGCGGCCCGCCGCTCCATGTTCTGCGCGGCGACCGCCTTGGTGGCTTTGGCTCGCATCCGGTCAGCCTGTGCAATCAACGCGGATGCCTTCTTCTCCGCATTCGCTCGTTCCCGACGGCGCCGCTTCTCATCCGCGGCGCGGGCGTCGAGGTAACGATTCCACCCCAGGTTGTACAGATCGGCCTCGCCACGGATCGCATCGAGAAACCAGACCTTGTTCACCACCGCGGCGAGCAGATCCGTGTCGTGGCTGATGACGACCAGGCCGCCGTCGTGCGTGGTGAGGAAATCCCGCAACCAGTTGACCGAGTCTGCATCGAGGTGGTTGGTGGGCTCATCGAGCAGCAGCGTGGTGTGGGAGCGGCCGCCCGATCCATCCGTGGCGCCGAACAAGATCCGGGCCAGTTCGACCCGGCGCCGCTGCCCGCCGGACAGCGTGCGCAGTGGCTGGACCAGCACCCGGTCGGGCAAGCCCAGGCTGGCACAGATCCGCGCGGCCTCGCTCTCGGCGGCGTAGCCCCCCAGCGCGGAGAACCGATCTTCCAGCTGGCTGTAGCGGCGCACCGCGCGGCTCTGCTGATCACGATCGATCAGCTCCGCCATCTCCGTCTGGGATTTCTCCATCTCGTGTAGCAGCTGGTCGAGCCCGCGTGCCGACAGCACCCGGTCCCGAGCAGTGATCGACAGGTCGCCCTCGCGGGGGTCCTGTGGCAGGTAGCCCAACTCCCCGGTGCGGCGGATCGCCCCCGCGTAGGGCGGGTACTGGCCGGCCAGTACCCGCAACGTGGTGGTCTTTCCGGCACCGTTGCGGCCCACCAAGCCGATCCGATCGCCGGGTTGCACCCGCAGGGTGGCACCCGAAAGCAGAATGCGGGATCCAGCGCGCAGTTCGAGATCAGTACCTGTGATCACGTTAAGCTGACTCCAAAGGTGGTCGCTGGCAGGGGTCGATTCCCCGCGCACCACAGCGTGCGGGGGCCAGCTGCACATCAGCTTGTTGCGACCACACACAAATACTACCGGCGCGCGCATCCCGTTTATGGCGCCGGGCCCCGCGTTGGAACTCGACTCGACTACGGCCGCAGGTGGACCTCGACATCGCGGGCTCGGCGCGCAGCCTGGTCCAGCACCACGCGGCGCGGTTCGGCGACGTCCAGCACCCTGGGCTCAGCGCGCTCCAGCAACGCGGTCAACCGCGGGTCGGCGGTCAGGGCACGCAGCGCGGCGGCGTCCCCACCGAGAACCACGGCGTCCAGACCCGCAGCCTGGGGAACGAGTACCCGCGCGACGGTGTCCGCCGCAGCCCGGAGGGCCACCCGGGCCTGGCCCTCCCGCCGCCGGGCGAATCGTTGCTGGGACTGCCCCCCGGCAGCCGATCGACCGTGCACCAACCTGCGGCCGGTGCTGGAGCTCAGCACGACCCCGGCCCGGGCCACCCCGACGCTGTACCCGCCCAACCGCACCAGAACCAGTCCGATCGTGCGGGGCACCAGGAGGTGTTCGATCAGGTCGTCCGCCGCGAGACCAGGCCGTTGCTCGGGCGAGGCCGCCAGCGGGCCGAACGGCACCGGAATGAACACGGTCGCGCCGTCAGCTGCCACCACATCCACCCGGTCCGGGGTGACGGTAGTGCTCAGCGGCCCACCATGGCTGGTGACGAAGCGCTCCAGGAATCCGGCCAGCCGCTCAGGCTCCACACTCACCGCGCGACCACCGCCGGCGAGCTCCCGCATGCGGGCACGCTAACGCGTGCCCGCCCGTGAGTGGCATTGGGTGCCCTGGCACCCAATGCCACTCACGGCCGCACGCGTTAGCGTGCGTTCGTGATCGATGTGCTGGTGGCCGGCGGCGGCCCGGCGGGCTGGGCGGTGGCGGCGGCGTGTGCGCGGCTGGGATTGGAGACCCACCTGGTGGATCCGGCACCGGATCGGCCGTGGCGGGCCACCTACGGGTCCTGGCGGGAGGAGCTGCCGGCCAGCGCTGATCCGGCGGTGGCGGCCACCGGCCGGGGCGAGGCCATCGGCACCACTGAGCACCGGCTGGGCTGGGAGTACGTGGTGCTGGACAACACCACGCTGCGAGAAGGCTTTGCTGCCGCGCCGGTGCGGGTGGTGCGGGGCCGGGTGCGGGATGCTCGATCGGATCCCCAGGGGGTCACCGCCGATGTCGGCGGTGACCCGCAACGGGCCGCTGTCCTGATCGATGCGACCGGTGCGGTGCGTGCGGTGCTCGGCGCCGCGCCCCGGCGGCAGGCGACTGCTGAGCAGACCGCCCTCGGAGTGCTGGTCGAGGCGGACGCCGCGCGGGATCTGGTGTCCCCGGGTGGCGCCGTGTTCATGGACTGGCGGGCACATCACGGCGAGCAGGGGTGGCCGACCTTCCTCTACGCCATCCCGGTGAGCGCGGAGCAGGTGCTGCTCGAGGAAACCTCGCTGGCGCGCCGTCCCCCGCTGGGACTACCGGTGCTGCGCCGGCGCCTGCATGCGCGGCTGGCCCACCATGGGATCGCCGTGCCGCCGGATTGGGAGGAGCGGGTGCGCATCCCGGTAGATCGCCCGCTGCCGCCGGCTCGCAGCTGGCGTGGGCCAGTGGTGCCCTTCGGCGCCGCCAGCCCGCTGGTCCATCCCGCCACCGGGTACAGCGTGGCTACCGCGCTGCAGCTGGCCCCGCGAGTGGCGACGGCCGTGCGGGACGGGTTGCACGGCGGTGGTCCGGGGGCCGCCGCCGCTGCCGCCTGGCGAGAGGTGTGGAGCCCGGCCGCGCTGGCGGTGCATGCCCTGCGGCGGCGCAGCCTGGAATCGCTGCTGCGGATGCCCCCGGCCCTGGTGCCGGAGTTCTTCGATGTGTTCTTCGACCTGCCGGCCCGGCATCGCTGGGCATATCTCACCGGCCGCGAAGACGTCCAGGGCAGCGCGGCCGCGATGGGTGCGCTGTTCACCACCTCTCCGTGGTGGCTTCGCAGGCGGTTGGTCTCTGGTGCGCTCGATCCCCGAACGAATTCACTCGTCAGCGATGAGGCGACCACTGACTGATTACCGTCGACCCGAGTTGCTAGTCCATTAGTGGGTAACCCGATCGGGAGTCATACCACCGTGGGGCTGCTGCGCGTAAGTTGCCATAACAGCAGTGTGGCGGGTGATGACATCACCGCGAGCTCCGCGTGACGATGGCGAAAGCGAGGAACTCATGACCGCTCCAGCCTCTACTGCCTCCAGTTCCGGATTCGCCCAGTTCCGCGCGAGCCTCAACCGAGATGATCGGATCTCCATCGCAGGCATGTACGGATTCATCATCCTTCTCCACGTGATCGGCTTCGGGGTGCTCCTCGCATTCGTCGTCCCGAAGGGCTACAACCTCGGCGCGACCGGCATCTACGGCGTGGGGGTCGGCGTCCTGGCGTACACCTTCGGGCTCCGGCACGCTTTCGACGCCGACCACATCGCCGCGGTCGACAACACCACCCGCAAGCTGATGTCCGACAACGCGGAGGCAGCCAACCCGCGCAAGCCGCTGTCGGTGGGCTTCTGGTTCTCCCTAGGGCACTCCACGATCGTCTTCATGCTCGCCTTCCTGCTCTCGGTCGGGGTGAAGGCCCTCGCCGGACAGGTCGAGAACGACTCCTCCGAACTGCACTCGGTCACCGGCGTCATCGGCGCATCGGTGTCCGGTGTGTTCCTGTGGATTCTGGGAATCCTCAACCTGGTCGTACTGGTCGGAATCATCCAGGTCTTCCGCAAGATGCGCGGCGGCATCTACAACGAGCAAGAGCTCGAAGACCAGCTCAACAAGCGCGGATTCATGAACCGCATTCTCGGCGGCCTCACCAAGTCGGTGCGCAAGCCGTGGCACATCTACCCGATCGGGGTGCTGTTCGGGCTGGGCTTCGACACTGCGACCGAGGTCGGCCTGCTGGTGCTGGCCGGCGGAGCAGCGGCGTTCAGCCTGCCGTTCTACGCGATCTTGATTCTGCCGATCCTGTTCGCTGCCGGGATGTGCCTGATGGACACCACCGATGGCGTCTTCATGAACGCCGCGTACGGCTGGGCATTCGCCAAGCCGGTCCGCAAGGTCTTCTACAACATCACCATCACCGCGCTGTCGGTGGCCGTCGCACTGATCATCGGGACCATCGAGCTGATCGGGGTGCTCGACGACCAGGCCGGGATCGACTCAGGGCCACTCGCGGCGATCGGATCGATCCCGCTCGACTATGCCGGCTATGGCATCGTCGCCCTGTTCGTGCTGGCCTGGCTCACTGCGCTGGCTGTCTGGCGGTTCGGCCGGATCGAGGAGAAGTGGTCTGCGAGGTTGGCGCCTAGCTCGGAGAGCGCGGAACAGCCGAGCTGACCTGCTCGGCGACTGACCACGGCACCGACGTCACACCGCCCGAATAAACCGATAAGGGTCAGGGGTGCGGAACGCTGATGTTCACCTCGACTTCGGGCTTGATCTTGAGCGCACCGAGCATGGCCGAGAACGGCTTGATCCCGAACTGGCGTTGATCGAGAATGATCTTGGCATTCCAGCGCGCCCCGTCATCGCGCGCCTCGAGGGAGATGCGGTTGGTCACCCCGTGCAGCGTCAGGTCCCCTTCGATCTGCGCTCGATCGCCCTCGCGTGTGACCGACACCGAGCGAAACTGGATTTTCGAATACTTTCTCGGCTCGAGCACCTTCTCCGCATTGCGCTCGATGTCCCTACGGTTGGAATCCGAGATGTCGTCAGTCAACCGCAACGAACCCGGGTCGAAGTCCGCCGTGATCCCGTCGTCCTCCCCCACGTCCAGGGACAGGCTCGTCACCCGCAGGGTTGCGTCGTGGCCGAAGGAACTCGCCATTCCGTCAACAAAGACCTTTGCCCTGCAGTCCACCGCTTCAGCGTCGAAAGTTGCCACTCGATCAGACTAACCCGGCAGGATTCAAAGAGTCACCGGCATTCACTCCGATACGACCTCAGCTCTCGGCCGCCATCACTCGATGAGAGTATCTAAGGTGGCTGCAGACTCCTGCATCGTGGCAGCGAGCCGCGGCCCCGTCCGGCAGGCCTTCCCGATCGGTGTGCAGTGCGACGAAAGCGGTGCTCCGGTACCAGCACAGCCCCACCACCGGAGCATGGCCGGCGGCCAGCGGCGCGATCGGATACACCTGTTCCAGCTTCGCCCCACCGAGAGCGAACGGCATGCTCGGTACCGGGATGCTGGTCACGATGAGGTCGCACAGTAACGACACCACCTGACCCGCTACCGGGGCCGCGCGGCACTGGTCCGTGCACCGAAACCGTTCCGGCCCGGCGAGGGTGCATGATCGCACCCGTGCAGGTACTGATCGATGCGGACAATCTCGACGTATCCCGGCTTCGCCTGCTGGCCGCTGCGCTGGAGGACGCGAGCAGCGCCGACATCGTCGTGGTCGGCGCGCCCGCAGCGCTCGAGGCACTCGACTGGCCTCCGCAAGCGCGCGTGCTGGCGGCCAGCGGCTGGCAAGGGGCGGACCTGGTACTCGCCCGTTCCTATCGCGCCGATGATCGGCCCCTGCTGCTGGCCACCGGTGATGGCGATTTCGCGCAGCTGGCGCGTCGGCACCCAGGGCCGGTGCTGCTGGTCAGTGGAACCTTCAGCCGCTCGCGGGCCTTCGTCGGGCCCCGGATCACCAGCACTGATCCAGCCAGCGACGGTGGTACGCAGCTGCGATCATGGATCGCATTCTGGGGACAGAACGCGGTGACCTAGCTGAGGCTGAGAGGGAATACTCCACTACCCGCGACGCACCGGAGGGAAAGATCATGTCGAGCCTGTTCAGCCGCATCATCCAGGGTGATATCCCAGGCCGTTTCGTCTGGCGTGACGCACGGTGCGTCGCATTTCTCACCATCAATCCGCTCCGAGCTGGGCATGCGCTGGTGGTCCCCCGGGATGAGATCGACGAGTGGACCGACGCGGAGGAGGACCTGGTGGCTCATCTCATGGTGGTCGCCAGGCACATCGGTGCTGCACAGAAAGCTGCCTTCGACGCACCACGCTCCGGGCTCATCATCGCAGGGTTCGAGGTACCCCATCTCCACCTGCATGTCTTTCCGACGTGGGATATTGCCGATTTTGACTTCGCCAACGCCGATGCAGATCCAGATCCCGCCGACCTCGACGCTGCGGCGGAGACCCTGCGGCTGGCCCTGCGCAAGGCGGGTCACCACGATCGGGTACCCGGATGAGCAAGCTGTGGATCTCAGCTACGGAGTCAGCGGCCGGAAACCGCGCAGCCGCAGGCTGTTGGACACCACGAACACCGAGGAGAACGCCATTGCAGCCCCGGCGATCATGGGATTGAGCAGCCCTACCGCGGCCAGCGGCAACGCCGCCGTGTTGTAGGCGAACGCCCAGAACAGATTGCCCTTGATCGTGCGCAGGGTGCGCCGGGACAACCGGATCGCATCGGCCACCACCCGCAGGTCACCACGGATCAGGGTGAGGTCGCTGGCTTCGATGGCGGCATCGGTGCCGGTACCCATGGCCAAACCCAGATCGGCCTGGGCCAGAGCTGCGGCATCGTTGACCCCGTCGCCGACCATCGCCACCACCCGGCCCGCCCGCTGCAACCGGCGCACCTGCTCAACCTTGCCTTCGGGGAGCACCCCGGCCACCACGGTGTCTATCCCGACCTCGGCGGCCACCGTGCGGGCGACCCTCTCGTTGTCACCGGTGAGCAATACCGGGTTCAGCCCCAGATCTCGAAGGTGCTGCACCGCCTCAACGCTGCTCGGCTTCACGACGTCAGCCACCCCGAGCAGGCCCCGCACCCGACCGCCCCAGGCGACCGCAACGACTGTGTGACCACGTCCCTCCGCAGCATCGGCAGCCGGCACCAGATCCTGCGGCAACGGCACCGACCGCGCCGCCAACCAGGCCGGACGACCAACCAGCACCTCGGACCCGTGCACCACGCCCTGCACGCCCAGCCCGCGCTCGGCTCGGAACCCGACCGCCGCCGGCAGCTCGCCCAGCCGTTTCCGGCCCCCGGTGGCGATCGCCGTGGCGATGGGGTGCTCGGAGGAGTCCTCCACCGCCGCTGCCCGGCGCAGCATCTCGTCAGCGTCCTCACCGGCCGCGGGAAGCACCTCGACCAGCGTCATCGTGCCGGTGGTCACCGTGCCGGTCTTGTCCAGCAGCACGGTGTCCACCCGGCGGGTGGACTCCAGCACCTCCGGCCCCTTGATGAGGATGCCCAGCTGCGCACCCCGGCCGGTACCCACCAGCAACGCGGTGGGTGTGGCCAGACCGAGCGCGCACGGGCAGGCGATGATCAGCACGGCGACCGCGGCCGCGAAGGCCGAACCGGTTGTGAAACCCAGCACCAGCCAGGTGCACAAGGTGGCGGCGGCAAGCACGAGCACGACCGGCACGAACACCGCGGAGATCCGCTCCGCCAGCCGCTGCACCCTGGCCTTGCCGCTCTGCGCATCCTCCACCAAGCGCGCCATCTGGGCGAGGCGGGTGTGCGCACCCACCCGGGAGGCCCGCACCCGCAGCCGGCCGGAATAGTTCACCGTCCCACCGGTGACCGCAGAGCCGGGATTGACCTCGTGCGGCACCGATTCGCCGGTGAGCATGCTCTCGTCCACAGCCGACGACCCCTCCACCACCTCCCCGTCGGTGGCGATCTTCTCCCCCGGCCGCACCACGAACTCATCGCCGATCACCAGCGCCTCGACGGGGATTCGCAGTTCCTGCCCGTCCCGCAGCACCGCGACATCCGAGGCGCCGAGCTCCAGCAATGCCCGCAGCGCCGAACCCGCCCGGCGCTTGGAACGCGCCTCGAAGTAACGGCCAGCCAGCAGGAACACCGTGACGCCGGCGGCCACCTCGAAGTAGACCCGGCTGTTGGCGCGGTTGCCGGAGGCAACCAGGTCACGCGCGGTGATGACACCGCCGCTTCCGACGTACCACGCATAACAACTCCAGAGGAACGCCGCCAGCACACCCATCGAGACCAGGGTGTCCATGGTCGCCGCGCCATGGCGCAGGTTCTGCCAGGCCGCCCGGTGGAATGGGTACGCCCCCCAGGTCACCACCGGGATGGTGAGGGCGAGTGAGAGCGACTCGAAGTTGTGCGGCACCTGCCAGCCCGGCACCATCGCCGCCATCGACATCGCGATCACCTGGATCGCGAGCACGGCGCTGCCCACCAGCCGTACCCGCAGCACCCACAGATCAGTACCGGCCGCGCCGGTCTCGGTGGGTATCTCAGCGGTGTACCCGGTACGGGTCACGGAGGCCATGAGGTCGTCCGCTGTGATCCCGTCGGGGAAGCTGATTCGCGCTTTCTCCGTGGCGTAGTTGACGCTGGCTCGCACACCCTCCAGCCGGTTGAGCCTGCGCTCGATGCGCGCAGCGCACGACGCGCACGTCATACCCCCGATGACCAGCTCCACCTGGTTAGTGGTGAGGGCATCGCGGCCTCGGTCATCGACGGTGGCCACAGCTCACCTCGCCAATGCGGTGAACTCCACGGTCCGCACCTGACCGTGATGCTGGAACTCCAGAATCATCCGGTAGTAACCGGCCGTGGGTACGGCGACATCGAAGTCGATCGCCGTGTCCTGACGGGGGCCGGCCACCGGCTGGGCACTCAGGTAGGCCAGATCGCCCTCGCGCAGGACCACCAGGTGGCCAGAACCCCCGAGCAGCGGATCGAGATCACTCACGGGCAGGTTGTCCCGGATCACATGCATCCACACCCGGGACACCGAACCGCCGACCAGATCTCCGGTTCGGATCACCGAGTAGCCGTCCGTGGCGTCGGCGATCGTCGACACCTTCGATATCGGACCGGGTTCGACCAATCCCGGTGCAGTCAGGTCCATCCCCAGCGTGACCGGTTTCTTGGCAGTTCCGGGCAGGAACACCGCGATCGCGTGGTAGCTGCCCGGCTCTTCCAGTTCCAGCGGCACCGTCCAGGTGCCATCGGGATCCATGACTGGATAGAGGTGCTGGTAACCGGTGAGGTCCCGGCGTACCACGATCAGATTCATCTTCCGGTCACCGACCCGCGTGAAGTCGGTCAGCGGCTTGCCGTCCTTCCCGAAAATGTTGAAACGGAGATTTTCGTACTCCCCCGCAGTGAATAACGTGGTTCTTGGCCGCAGCACGTAACCTTGGCTGGCGATCGCCAGCCCGCCGGGCCCGGTTCCCTGATCGTCGTCGTCGACGCCGTGCCCTCCGTGCCCGTGTGAGGGTGCCCCAGCACGGCCGACTACTGCTTCCCCGAAGTTGATTCCGAAACCGAACAGCGCGACGAGTCCGGCGACCAAAGCCAGTACCGGCACCGGTGCCCGCATCGGTCCAGACCGGAATTTCCCGATCCGCACCTTTCCGAGCTGGGACTTTCCGACCTGGGACTCTCCGAGCTGAGATTTTCCGATCTGGACCATGTCAGACATCCCCAGGCATCTCAGCCTGAGACCTCATAGCCGGCCTCGTCGATCGCAGCACGGACCGCGGCTCCGTCCAAGGGTTTCTCGCTGGTGATGCTGACCAGCCCGGTAGGCAGATCGACCTGCACCTCGGTGACGCCCTCGATCGCACTGATCTCCTCCGTCACCGCTGTGACGCAATGCTGGCAGGTCATTCCCGTCACGGTGTACTCGCTGACCCTGGCCATGTCCCCCATGCCCTCCCTGTCCCTTTCCCTCGTTGTCTGCGTGATGGATCAGGAGCGAACCAGGCGAGCGATCGCGTCGGCTGCTTCCTTGACCTTGCCGCCAGGATCGGAACCATCCGTCGCGGCATCGACCACGCAGGTGGCCATATGTTCTTCCAGTAGTGCCAGAGCGAAGGATTGCAGTGCTTTGGTGGCGGCCGAGACTTGGGTCAGAACATCGATGCAGTATTGGTCCTGCTCCACCATGCGCTGCAGCCCGCGTATCTGGCCCTCGATCCGTCGAAGCCGGTTGAGGTAGGCGTCCCTATCCTTCGTGTAGCTCGCCACGTGCGGTGTCCTCTCCTGGTCCCTAGCTATACCCCAGCCGGGTACCAATATACCCCCTTCTGGTATCGACCCTATCGAGTCGGCGGCCGCGGCCCGCCGCGGCGGCTAGCCCGGGACCAGCACCACCCACACCGGACCCGGAGCGAAGGTCAGCGGTGACCCATCCGGCAGGGTGAAAGCGGTGACCGCCTCCGGAGCGGGGCGCGACCAGCGGCCGGCGAAGGCCTGGCCGTCGCGCATCACGATCGCGTCACCGGAACCCACCGTCAAGGCGAACGGGGACGCCGACCCGGCGGCGTCACGAATCCCGGTGTCACGCACCACCACCCGCTGCAACACCACGGTCGCCGCACTGGGCCGGGGCCCGGAGGCCGAGGTGAACGGGGCACCGTCCATGGAGAACACCCACCTGCTCACTGCCGGCACCCATTGCACGCCGACGGTGGCCGCCGGGAACCTGACCGTAGTCTCCGCGAGCGGGCGACCGCCGGGTGGCGTAGGGCCGAAGCGGAAACCGATGTCGCGCGGCGGCGAGCCGCCTTGGCGCAGCAGGTTGGCATTGCCGTAGAGGTTATGCGGCATCGGACGTCGCCGGTCCCGGCGGTAGCCATCGGGCCGCGACTGATCCGAGGCATTGAGCAGCGGGGCCCGCGCAACCAGGGCGTTGACCGCAGGCGCTGCACCGGAGAACGCCAGGGCCGGGCGGCCGAAATTCGCCAGCAGCTCCACGTCCGAGGTCCGCGCGCTGCGCACCGGACCCAGCGCCCTGGGGACCTGGGACTGGTAGACGGCGAGCAACCGGGTCAGACCACCCTCGACCAGCTCGACGTACACCAGATCTGCCGACTCCACCCCGCTTTGCGGGCGCGCCACACCAGCATTGTCGATCTTGGCGCAGAGTACCGGCGCGCTGAGGTCAGTGGGCAGGCCGGTGAACGGTGAGACCGGCGGCGGAGCGGGCGCGGCGCTGGGCAGCGGAACGGGCTCCGGCGCGGGCAGAACCAGGCTGGGTAGGGCCGGCCCGGCGGATCGGACCGCCGATGCAGTCAACGGAGCGTTGCCGGAGCGGGACAGCAGCGCAAGGGGAAGCGCGCAGATCAGCAGGAACAGGGCCAGGGCCCGCAGCATCCACCCCCTCCTGCTCACCGCCGACCCCCCTCGCCAGCACATACGCAACGTTGCGTGGCCCTTCATACCAGCGGTGATCGCTGCAGGTGAAATCCCCGCGCATCGACGACGGGTCGCCCTGAGTCCTGCCCTGGTTACCGTCGGTGGAATCGTTCCGCCGAAAGACGTCAGGGTTGCCCCCCAAAATACTACCGATAGTGACAGAAAGTCCCTCCATGTGGCACTCCGCTCGGAGGATGACAAAGAGTCGCCCGGTGATTACGCTCAGGAAGATCGCTCAACGTCACCATCGGGGGCACCCAGTGAGTGTGGGTCAAGGGCTTGAGCGCGTCGAGTCGAGACGCGGTCCAGTGGGCCTGCACCCACGCTATTGGCGGCTGTGGGGCGAGCGGAAAGCCGTCGTTGCCTACGTCCTCGCGGTGGACCTCGCGGCGATGGCACTGGTAGCCACCGCGGCCGTGACGACACCTGTATCTTCCCGCGACTTGTTCCGGTTCGGGCTGCTGGTCGCAGGGGCGGTCGTCCACCGCGAAGTGGTTCGGCCCATCGAGATTCTCCGGGAACGGGCCGCCGGCAACGACCTGTTCGTCAATCTCACCTCGCTGTGGATCTTCGCAGCCGCGCTGTCGATACCGCTCCCGCTGGTCTTCGCGGTGACAGCGATCGTCTACCTGCATGCCTGGTGCCGGGGCAGCTCGGGCAAGCTGTACCGCAGGGCGTTCTCCGGCGCCACGATGATTCTCGCGCCCGCTGCCGCCGTGGCGGTTCTGCAGCTGGTCCAGCCGACGACATACCCCATCATCCCGCACGGCCCACCCGGGCTGCTGATGCTGCTCGGCGCCGCGACGGTGTACTGGATGGCCAATTACGTCCTGGTGGCCGGCGCGGTGATGATGTCCGACCCGCTCCGGCCGGCCCGCCAGGTCTTCGGCCAGCCCAGCGATCAGCTCGTCGTTGCCGCCTCGCTCGGGCTGGCGGTCGCGCTCGCCATGATGCTGGCCCAGGAACCGTGGCTGACCGGCGTCCTCCTCGTCACCGTCGTCGCGTTGCACCGTGCCTTGCTGCTGCCCCACTTCGAGCAGGCTGCCCGCACCGATAGCAAGACAGGACTGTTCACGGCTGGATTCTGGCGGGAAGCCGCAGGCCGAGAACTCGAACGGGCTCGGCGGCTCGCCGAACCACTCAGCGTGCTGATGCTGGATCTGGATCATTTCAAATCGTTCAACGACCGGATGGGTCATCTCGTCGGCGACCAGCTGCTCCGTGCCGTTGCCGACGAGCTCCGGTCCCAGACCAGGCCCTATGACCTGGTCGGGCGCTTCGGTGGCGAGGAGTTCGTGATCCTGCTGCCCGGGGTGGGGACCTCCCAGGTCGAGCAGATCGCGGACCGGATCCGGGAGCGGGTCAGCCAGCTGCGCGTACTGGTGGATGGTCCGAGCGATCGGCCGCTCACGGTTGATGGCATATCGGTGTCGATCGGCGCGGCCGTCCGGCCTTACGACGGCGACGAAATCGACCGGCTGCTGCTCGCCGCCGACGGCGCCCTCATGGACGCCAAGGCCGCGGGTCGCGACCGCGTCCGCCTCGCAACCCGCTGAGCCACTTGTCGACCCGATCTTTTCGATTCCGATCTTTTCGACCCCGATATGGAGACATCTCGGGCCGATAGAGTCCAAATGACCCTGATATGTCTCCATGTCGGGAGGCGCGGGGTATCGGTGCGGAGAGGTCGGGGAGATGTGATGGGTGACGGGGGCGAGCTGGCGCGGCTGGAAACCGAGGAGTTGCTGGCCCGGGCTCGGGTGGCACGAGATGTGGTGCACGGATCGCGGGTGACCTACTCACCCAAGGTATTCCTGCCGCTGACCATGTTGTGCCGGGATCGTTGCGGTTACTGCACCTTCGCGCACGCACCCAGGGAGCTGCCGTCGGCCTACCTGGACCTGGACGAGATGCTGGCCATCGCCACCCGGGGCGCGGAGTTGGGCTGCCACGAAGCGCTGTTCACCCTCGGCGAACGACCCGAGCTGCGCTACCCGCAGGCCCGGCGCTGGCTGACCGACCACGGCTACGGCTCCACGGTGGACTACCTGGTGGCGGCCTGCCGTGCGGTGCTCGAGCAGACCGGGTTACTCCCGCATGCCAACGCCGGCGCCCTGCACCCCGACGAACTCGCCGCCCTGCGCGAGGTGACCGCCAGCCAAGGAATGATGATCGAATCATTGCGCCCGGATCTGACCGCACACCGTGGCGCTCCGGATAAGCACCCCGAGCGCCGGCTGGCCACCCTGCACGCCGCGGGCGAGCTGGCGATCCCGTTCACCACCGGGATCCTGGTCGGAATCGGCGAGACCGAGAACGACCGGGTGCAGGCGCTGGACTCGATCGCCCATGCGCATCGCCGGTACGGGCACGTGCAGGAAGTGATCGTGCAGAACTTCCTGCCCAAGGCAGGCACCGCGATGCGCCACCTGCCGGCCTGCCCCCCGGAAATGCACCGGCGAGCCATCGCACTGGCCCGGCTCATCATCCCCCCCGAGGTCCATGTGCAGGCCCCACCGAACCTCACCGACGATCTCGGCGGCCTGCTCGCCGCAGGCATCGACGACTGGGGAGGGGTCTCCCCCTGTACTGCGGATCACGTCAATCCCGAGCGACCCTGGCCGGCCCTGGAACTGCTGCGCAGCGCGACCGAGGGGGCCGGCCACACCCTGGCGCCCCGCCTGACCGTGTACCCGGACTATGCGTTGCACCCGACCCAGTGGCTCGACGAGGCCATGCGCTTCGGCGTGCTGGATCGCTCCGACGCCGAAGGTCTCGGCCGGGACGATCCGGGCACCGTGTTCCCGGAACGTGCGCAGCAGGCCGTCAATGTCAGCGACGGTGCCGAGGTGAGCCTGGCTGGGCGCCGCTCTACCGCCTGGTACTCCGGTACCGACATCGCACCTCCCGCACTGCTGCCGGCACCAGCATCGGCCACCGGCGCGATGCGGGAGATCATGGATGGAGTTCGCGCCGGTCAGCGCCCCGGACTCGATGAAGTGGTGGTCCTGCTTCGGGCCCGTGGGCCCGAGGTCGCCGCTGTGACGGCGCTGGCTGACGAACTGCGCGCGGCCACCGTCGGTGACACCGTCACCTATGTGGTCAACCGCAACATCAACTACACCAACGTGTGCACCTTCCGGTGCCTGTTCTGCGGGTTCTCCAAGGGCAAGCTGTCACTGAA
Source organism: Pseudonocardiaceae bacterium (assembly GCA_036501085.1). Lineage (GTDB taxonomy): Bacteria > Actinomycetota > Actinomycetes > Mycobacteriales > Pseudonocardiaceae. Next base: position 28,447 of record DASYAZ010000103.1, read on the forward strand.
CCTCCGCGGAGCGCCGTACCTGCTCCAGACACCCGAGATCGTGGCGCGGGTACTGGAGGCACAGCGACGGGGTGCGACCGAAGTATGCCTGCAGGGTGGGATCCACCCCAGCTTCGATGGCGACTACTACGTCACGGTGTGCCAGGCGATCCATGAGGCTGCCCCCGGGATGCACATCCATGGCTTCACCGCGCTGGAGGTCACCGAAGGCGCCCGGCGATTGGGCGAGCCGCTGGCGAACTACCTGATCCGGCTGCGCGAGGCAGGCCTGAAGTCACTGCCGGGGACCGCCGCCGAGATTCTCGACGACGAGGTTCGCGCCGTCCTGTGCCCGGACAAGATCAGCACCGCGGAATGGCTGGAGGCGCACCGGGTTGCGCACTCGGTGGGACTGCGCTCCAACGTCACGATGATGTTCGGGGCCATCGAGCAACCCGTGCACTGGGCCCGGCACCTGCTGCGCGCACGCGAGCTGCAGGAGCAGACCGGCGGGTTCACCGAGTTCGTCGGGTTGCCCTTCGTGCACATGGCGACGCCGATGTACCTCAAGCGGGCCGCCCGGCGCGGGCCGACCTGGCGGGAGGTGCTGCTGGTGCACGCGGTGGCCCGGATCGCCCTGCATGGACTGATCGACCACGTGCAGGCATCCTGGGTCAAGCTCGGTGCTTCCGGTGCCCGCCAGCTGCTTCAGGCGGGAGTTGACGATCTCGGCGGCACGCTGATGGACGAGAACATCAGCCGCGCGGCCGGCGCCAGCCACGGCCAGGCTCTGGACGAGGCCGGCTTCCGGTCGATCGTGGAACCGCTCGGACGGTCACTGTCCCAGCGCACCACCCTGTACGAGCCGGTGGCTGGCACTGCCCGAACCGCGTAGCACGTGCCGGTGGCCCTCACACCCGCGCCACGAGGCTCCTCAGCTGAGCGAACAGCTCGTCCCGGGTGGTCACGTCCAAGCGCTGGCGCATCCGGGCCACGTGGTGTTCCACGGTCTTGGCCGAGATGAACAACCGCTCCCCGATCTGCCGGTAGGTCAGGCCGGTGAGGATCAGCTCGGCGACCTCCCGTTCCCGGCCGCTCAGCAGGGATCCATTGGCTGGTTCGGCCATCGGACGGGCGGAAGGCACCGATGGTTGCATCCGCTGAGTCCCATCAGCTCTGCCGAGGTGCGCTATGCCGCCTTCCGGTGCAGGTCCCGGCGCACCTGGACCGGTGGCCTGCAGCGCTCGCGCGCAACTCAGCAGCCCGACCATCACCTTGCGATCGGTCGTGCGGATCGCGGCCTGACCGACCAGCCGGGAGCCGTCGTTGGCCAGACCGATCGACTGCAGACCCCGGGCCGCTGCCTCCACCTCGGACGGGTTGAAATCACCGGCGAGCACCTGCATCCAGGCATGACCCGCGGCAGCGAGCACCGAGGCGTAGTGATTGGCCTTCGCCGCCTTGAGTAGCGCGGCCGCATGTGACTCGGCCGTGCTGGGCTGCTCGCCCAGGATCGCCGCATGCAGGCCGTACCAGTGCAGGGGCGCAGCCCACAATGGCGGGTCACCCAGCCGTTCCAGCAGTACCCGGGCTTGTTCCAGGTGCGGCTCCACCCGGCCGAAGTCGCTGAGCCGGGCCGCGGCCACGGCAAGCTCACCCAGTGGTAGCAGTGCGAAGAGGTCCACCGGGTGGCGGACGATGGCCTCCCGGGCGGCCGCCCACGCGGTCTGCAACGCGGGGATGTCGCTGTCGCGGCGAGCCAGGCCGACAGCCAGCGCGGCAGCGAACAGTTCCTGGCGGGGCTCCAGGGCGCCTGAGTGCGTGAGAGTGCGAGCGAGCCAGGTGCGGGCCAGCGCGGCATCGCCGCGGATCATCGCGGTCCAGGCCAGGAGTAGCTGGTAACGGGACCGCGCGAACAACCCACCTGCCTCGCAGCTGAGGGCTCGCTCCAGCACCGAGACCGCGACGTCGAGCTCACCGGTGTGCAGCGCCACGATCGCCGCCAAGGCCGCTGGAGTGTCCGGGAGCAACACGGTCCGACCACCGGGTTCGAGCAACGCAGCTGCCCGGATCAGGGTGGACAGCGCTGTGGTGGGCGCTGCGGCCGGGGAGCTCAAGATCGACTCCAGCACGCCGGTGGCCATCAGCGATTCCACGCCCGCCAGCAAGGTCGGTGGCCGGGTCGCGTCACCTCCGGATGGGGCGGCGAGCAGTTCCCTGGCTTCGGCCAGCGATCCGGTACCGAGCAGCGCCAGCGCGGCCAGCGGTGCCGCCGACCCCATCCGGGCGCTGCAGACCCAGCGATAGATCTCGGCACTGCGGGCAAGCAGGCCACGCTGGGCCAGGACCGCGGCTGCGACGTTGCCTGCCCTGGCGAGATCCGGGCACGCGGGGTCAGCCAACGCCTGGTCCGCCAGTCGCAGCGCCGTGTCCAGATCACCGGCGAGAGCCGAGGCCTCGGCACGCCGCGGTGCCAGCACGGCCGGATCAGCTCCGGCAGCGACGGCATGCGCGTAGAGCTGCGCGGCCCGCGTGGCGGAATCCAACCCGGTGGGTTCCGGGCCGGTGGGTTCCGGGCCCGCCGAGTCCGCCAGCGCAGCATCAGCGGCGGCTTGGAACACTGCCACAAGCTCTTCCCCGCGAGCGCCGGTCTCGGCAAGCTGATGAGCCAGCTCGAGCACCGGGCGGCCACGTTGCTGGTGTGCCGCGATCACCCGCTGCTGGATCATCCGTCTGCTGCCGGGCGGGGCGCCGGCCACCACCGCCTGGCCCACCAGCGGTATCACCCGGTCCTCTTCCAGCAGCAGGCCGTGCGCTCGCAGCATCGACACCAGATCGACCACCCCAGCCTGGTCGAGCGCCAGCACTGAGGCGAGGATCTCGGCATCGGGTGTGGCGCCGAGTGCCAGGGCGAGCAGCACGGCGCGCAACGGGGGAGCTAACCGGTCAAGATCGTAACGGACTCGGGCGAGCGTCTCGGGGGGCAGTTCCGGGCGGTTGCCGCCCGGCTCGCTGGTGGTGCGCAGCGCGGCTACGACCCGGTCGATCAGCGCGGGCAGCCCGCCGGTCTGCTCGCACAACAGGTCGACCAGTGCGTCGGGCGGGTTCTCGCCGAGCAGTGCTGCGCAGCGGATCTGGATTCCGCGCCGGTTCAGCCGGCCCAGCAGCACCGGCGGCTGGTAGCGGCCGAGCACACCGTCGAGTGCGTCCAGCTCGGGCTTTCGCGGCCAGGATCGGTAGGCGATGACGAGCCGCGCCTCACCAGTCAGGGCAAGGTCGCGTAGCAGGTCGAGTTCGGGGCCGGTCAGCTGGTGAGCGTCGTCGACCAGCACAGCGGACTCGGAGATCTCCGTGATTACCTCCGGCACTGCGCTCGCCCCGACGACGCGTACCCCCGCGGCCAGGTAGGCCTGACCCAACGCCGCCAGCAGAGCGCTCTTCCCGCAACCGCCCGGTCCCACGACGGCGACCGTGAGCGGTGCCGATGGGTTGGCGCAGACCGCGGTGAACAACGTCTGGGCCGGCCGCAACCCGGCTAGCGAGATCTGTGCGTTGTCGTGGAGTGGTCGGTGGCGAGCCGTTACCTGGTTCACGTATGCGGACTCCGATGGTGGGGGGGATGGGTGGTGGACGACGGCGCGGCCGTGGTGGTCGGCGGGGGCTTCTTGGTCGTCGTGGGACTGTCCGTTGTGGTCGGCGCAGGGCGGATCGTGGTCGGGGGGTCGGGGGTGGCCGGCGGCGGGCTCGACCACCTGGTGGTCCAGGTGTAGTGGGTGACCCAGCTGGGCGCAGGCGCGTTGGGTGGCGCGGCCGGTCCCCGCTGGGCGGCACCTCGGGGTGCTTTCGGCGCGGGAGGTGTCGTACGGGCAGCCCCGCTGCTGTCCGCGCGGTCCGCGCCGCCGTTCCCAGCCTCGGCCGCAGGACCGGGGACGCCGGGACCGGGAGCGCCGGGACCGGGGGTGGCGGGACCGGGGACACCGGGCGCCACGGGGGCAGCGGGATTGGGAACACCGGTGGGTCGGGTCTCCGCGGCAGCCGGCGAGAGAGGTCCACTATGGGAGGTCAGGAAAGCGGCCGAACCCACCCCCGCCGCGGTGAGTACTGCGAGCCCTCCGGCCACCGCAATCCGCCGTACCCGCCGGACGCTGTCGTCCCGCCACACCCGCTCCGCGGGCGGGACCTCCAGCGGGGCCGCGCTCAGCGCCGGCCGGCGCGGAGTCTCCAGTTGCGCATCTGCCAGTCCACCCGATTCACCGAACGGCCCGGCAGCAATAGTGCCCGCACCGGCGGAATCAGGCGCAGGATCTATATCGGATTCGGCGGGCTCGGGCGTATCCAGGGAACGGGCGAATAACGCCGCACCCATCGCGACCGCGACCTGGGAATCACCATCAACGACAACCGGGCAACCCAACCCCGCCGACACCACCTGCGACACCAACGGCACCCGCGAAGACCCACCCACCAACAACACCGCATCCACCTCGGCCA
>DASYAZ010000104.1:0-3185 GCA_036501085.1 Pseudonocardiaceae bacterium
GCAGCTGGTGGCGAATCCGGTCTAGCACCGCGAGCAGTCGACAATCACATCGATCGACGTCGGTCAGGTCGAGCAGCACGGAACTGGCTCCCCGGGCCAGCAGCCGGTTGAGGCGATCTTCCAATCCGCCGACCCCGCCGCGATCCAGCATCCCGGCCAGGGTGATCACGGCATCACCGTAGCCGTGGTAGGTCACCGTCACTCTCAGCTGTATCTGACTCATGGCCACCACCTCCAGGCCGTGATGAACAGGGCGAGCGCCGCGGACTGTGCTGGCATCACACCCCGACCGATCCCCCCAGCCCAGCGCAGGGCGTGTCGGGTGCCCGCCGGTCCCAGCCAGCTGTTGACCGGCCCGGCCGATCAGCTCTGTCGGCCCTGTTCGCTACGGGGTGTTGGGCTGGCTGGTTTGCAACCTCGGGCCTCCCGGCTGCCCCGGCTAGAGCAGGCCGGGAGCGGCGGGCACCGTGTCGACTCCGTCGGTGTCGGGCAACGGCGTCATCCAGCGCCCTGCCCGGCGCCGGCTGGGGTGGGTGTGCTGGTGGAGCGCGTCGAGGACGTCGTCGAGTTGCTGGTAGTCCTTGATCGGCAGGTGATTGAGCCGGTCGACACACTCAGCGTCCGCGCCCCAGGAATGAGCTTGAGCGACGAGAAGCCACACCGGTGCGGGAAAGCGCAGCTCGGTGCGCCCTCCGACGCAAACGGCCCACCTGTTCCGATTGAAATGGCCCACCCGTTCCGGAGCTAATGGCCCACCGATTCCGGTGGTAGTGGCCCACCCTGCTGGGGTGGGCTGACGGAGGCGGAGCCTCGCTCGGACTGTTGTCCGATCTTCAGAGCGAGGTAGCGAATGGTGCGGCCCCGAACCGACATGCGCAAGATCAAAGAAGTGCTCCGGTTGTCCTGGGATGGTGGGCTCAGCCCTCGCCAGGTGGAAACGTCGCTGGGTGTCTCGCGGGGCACTGTGCGCCGCTATCTGGAACGGGCGGAGCGGGCCGGGTTGAGCTGGCCGCTGCCGGAGGGGATGGATGAGACCGCGCTGGAGCGGGCGTTGTTCGGGCCGCTGCCAGCCCCGTCGGCACCTCGACCGGCACCGGATTTCGCCTGGGTGCACCGTGAGCTGCGGCGCAAGGGCGTCACGCTGCAGTTGCTCTGGATGGAGTACAAACAGTCCCACCCGGATGGATACCAGTACAGCCAGTTCTGCTTGCTCTATCAGCAGTGGGCGGGTCGGGTGGACCTGGTCCTGCGTGGCCAGCATCGGGCCGGGCAGAAACTGTTCGTCGACTTCGCCGGTCACACGATCCCGATCTACCCGCCGGATACGCCGGTGTGGCAGGCCGAGTTGTTCGTCGCCGTCCTCGGGGCCAGTAACTACACCTATGCCGAAGCGATCGCCTCCCAGCAGCTGGGCGCCTGGCTCGAGGTGCACGTCGCGGCGTTCGAGTTCTTCGGCGCGGTGCCCGCGCTGGTCGTCCCGGATAACTTACGCGCCGGGGTCACCAAGGCGGACCGCTACGAACCGCTGCTCAACCGCAGCTATGAGGAGCTGGCCACCCACTACGGCACCGCGATCCTGCCGGCGAGGGCCTACAAGCCCCGGGACAAGGCCAAGGTCGAGGCGGGTGTGCAGATCGCGGAACGATGGCTGCTGGCCAGCCTGCGCAATGTGCGGTTCACCAGCCTCGCCGAGGCCAACGCCGCGATCTCCGAGAAGCTCAGCTGGCTCAACAACCGCCCGTTCGCCAAACTCGAGGGCACCCGCCGGGTGCTGTTCGAGCAGCTCGACCGCCCCGCGATGCGTCCCCTCCCAGCGACCCGGTACGAGTTCGCCACCTGGAAGATCGCCAAGGTCAACATCGATTACCACATCGAGCGAGACCGACACTATTACAGCGTCCCGTACCAGTTGGTCGGGCAACGGGTCGACGTCCGGCTCACCGAGCACACCGTCGAAGTGTTCGCCCGCGGTCAGCGGGTGGCCAGTCATCGGCGCAGCCACCAGCGCGGCCGCTACAGCACCGACCCCGCGCACATGCCCGCCAGCCACCGAGCGCATCTGGCCTGGACTCCCTCACGGCTGATCCGGTGGGCCGAACGCATCGGCGCCGCCACCGGCGAGCTGGTCACGCTCATCCTCGACAGCCGTCCGCATCCCGAGCAGGGATACCGCTCCTGCCTGGGCATCCTGCGCCTCTCACGCCGCTATGGCGATGACCGCCTCGAAGCGGCGTGCCGGCGCGCGGTGGTGATCGGCGCCCGTAGCTACCGCAGCGTCGACTCCATCCTGGCCCACGGCCTCGACCGCGCGCCGCTGCCAGGTTCCGAACCCACCCCCGCGCAGGGACCGCGCGAGCACGAACACCTGCGCGGCGCCACCTACTACCGCTGATTCACGCTGATCGACCCCCACCAGAAGGAGACACGTCGTGCTCACCAACCCCACCCTCGAGAAGCTGCACACCCTGCGCTTGACCGGCATGGCCAGCGCGCTGGGCGAGCAACTCGAGCGGCCCGCCGCCTACGGTGAGCTGGAGTTCACCGCCCGCCTCGGGCTGCTCGTGGACCGCGAAGCCCAAGACCGGGACAACCGCCGCCTGACGCGCAACCTCAAATCCGCTCGACTGCGCACCCAGGCTTGTGTCGAGGACCTCGACTTCACCCGCCCCCGGGGCCTGGACCGCACCCAAATCCTGCACCTGGCCCAGGCCGGCTGGGTCCACGAACACCGGGACTTGGTCGTGCTCGGCCCGACCGGTGTCGGGAAAACGTATCTGGCCTGCGCGCTGGCCCAGGCCGCCATCCGCCGAGGTTACCGGGCGCTCTACTGGCGCCTGCCCCGACTGTTCGACGAACTGCGCCTGGCCCGCGGCGACGGGCGGCTAGGACAGTTGATGGCCACCGGGGCTCGCCTGGACATCCTCGTGCTCGACGACCTAGCCCTCAGACCGCTGACCACCGAGCAAGCAGCGGACCTGCTCGAGATCATCGAAGAGCGCCACCAACGCCGCTCCACCATCATCACCAGCCAACTCCCCGTCGCGAAAGCGCACTTGTTCGAGCGAACGTGTGCGAGGTGACGCCGAAACGTCACATGTTCGCCTCGAGGGTTGGGGCGATGCGGTCGGCGAGGTAGTTCAGGACTCCTTCGGGCTTCATGCCGAAGGCCGCTGACACGAGTTTGG
>DASYAZ010000105.1:0-3593 GCA_036501085.1 Pseudonocardiaceae bacterium
CGTAGTTGGAGATCGCTCGTTTGACGACGCGGGGAGTGGTGCGTAGCCGCCGGTTGGGCATGAGGTTGTCCAGGACATGGCGGCCGATGGTTCCGGTGAGGTCGATGGCGGTGTCGGCGATGACGCCGGTGGCTGCGACGAGTTGGTCGCGGGCGGTGTTGAGGGCGATGGTGAAGCTGCCGCGGTCGGGGTCGACGTCGGGGCGGCCGATGGTGGCGTCGGTGATCGCGATGCGCAGCGCCTGGTAGGTGACGAGCAGGGCGTAGATCTCTTGGTCGAGTCCACTCGGGGTGCGGGCGCGCAGCACCCGGCCGCCGAGGATGGTCTGTTTGAGCTCCAGGAATGCGGTCTCGATTTCCCACCGGTCGTGGTAGAGCCGCACGATCTCGGTGGCGGGGCAGTCGGGGTCGAGGATGGTGGTGACCAGCCGGTAGATCCCGGTCTGCGCTCCGGCGGTGGTGGCGATGGTGATCTCGCAGCAGATGACGCGGACCTCGAGCGGGCCGATCCGGGACACATACGAGCCGTCGCGCAGGCGGGCGCAGACCGGGAGTGCGCGGCCGGTCTTGACTCGGATCAGCAGCTCGGCGCCGGTGCCGGCAATCGCGGCGATCAACTGTTGGGAGGCGAAGTTGCGGTCGGCCAACACGATCATCCCGCGGTGCAGGGCGCGCAGCAGGTCCCGGGTATAGCTGGTCTCCCCGATGCAGGTCGGGCCGAACGTGGCGTCGATGATGGTGCGGGTGCCACACGCGACCAGCGCTAGCATGCGGATCATCGGGTACCCGGTGCCGCCGTGGTGGCCCCCGCCGCGGCGGAACTTCCGCAGGTTCGCTGGGGTGTCTGGGCAGCACATCATGGTGCCATCGATCGCGGTCACCAACCGGCCACGCCAGTACACGCCCTTGGTCCCCGGGCCGGCGGCCGGGCCCCGCAGCAGGTCGAACAGCCCACGCAGCGGCGCCACCCCGATCCGACGCCGGGCTTGGGCCAGCGCTGAGGCGACCGGGGTGGCCACCGTTAACCCCTCCAACCCGGCGATCATCTTCGCCCACACCTGCCCGTAGCCCAGCTCCGCGAACAGCCCGGCGGCCAGCAGCAGATAGACCACGACCCGCGAGGGCAGATCCCGCACCCGCGTTTGGACCGTGCCGGTCTCGGCCAGCACGGCATCGATCATCTCGAAGGGCACGATCTGCGTCAGCTCACCCAGATGACCCGGCGCGAACCGGCCTCCGGCGACAGTCAGGACACGAGTGATGACAGACTCAGCGGACAGCGGAGCTCCAGGGACAGAGGACGTCTTGGAAGGACGACCCCTCCTACCGGAGCTCCGCTGCCGTTACCGGCTACGACACGCCCAGACGCACATCTTTGACAGCCAGCCACCTCCGCTAACTGCACGGCTTTGGCCCTAGTCCCATGGAACCATCGCTGCGCGATGGCTTGCGCCACCCCGGATCGACCACCTCCCTCGACAAGCCTGGCCGGGTGTCGAAGCAGGCCCTGCGTGGGCGAGCAGGCCTGACCCGGCCGCGGCGTCAAGCTCCCCGGCACCAGATCGGTGACAGACCCACCCGACACCGGCCAGCATGGCGAGCCTGGGACCGATCACCAAGGGGCCAAGCGGCGTCATCGGCTACCGATCCTGAGAGTGCCCAGGCGAGCTGTTCGTCATAGAGCTCGCGGTGGGCTAGGCAGCGGTGCCGCTGGCCGAGCAGCTTGTCGACCAGCTAGTCCTCGGCCGGCGTCCCTCCGCTAGTCGAGGTAGTCGCGCAGCGGCTGGGAGCGCGAGGGGTGGCGCAGCTTGACCAGCGCCTTGGTCTCGATCTGCCGGATCCGCTCCCGGGTGAGCCCGTAGACGTGGCCGATCTCATCGAGCGTGCGCGGTCGGCCGTCGATGAGCCCAAATCGCAGCCGGACAATGCCGGCCTCCCGCTCGGACAGCGTGGCCAGCACGGACTGCAACTGGTCTTGCAGCAGCGTGAAGGAGACCGCGTCCACCGCGACCACGGCCTGGGAGTCCTCGATGAAGTCGCCGAGCTGGGAATCGCCCTCCTCGCCGATGGTCTGATCCAGCGAGATGGGCTCCCGGGCATACTGCTGGATCTCCAGCACCCTCTCCGGGGTGATGTCCATCTCCCTGGCCAACTCCTGCGGGGTGGGCTCGCGACCCAGGTCCTGAAGCAGCTCGCGCTTCATGCGGCCTAGTTGGTTGATCACCTCGACCATGTGCACTGGGATCCGGATGGTGCGAGCGTGGTCGGCCATCGCTCGGGTGATTGCTTGCCGGATCCACCAGGTGGCGTAGGTGGAGAACTTGTAGCCCTTGGCGTAGTCGAACTTCTCCACCGCACGGATCAAGCCCAGGTTGCCCTCCTGGATCAGGTCAAGGAATGGCATGCCGAGGCCGGTGTAGCGCTTAGCCAGCGACACGACGAGGCGAAGGTTGGCCTCCAGCAGGTGCTTCTTGGCGCGCTCACCGTCGCGGACGATCCAGCACAGATCCCGGCGCAGTTGCGGGGAGAGCTTTTCGGTGACGTCCTCTACCCGACGCACCCGCTCGGCGGCGTAAAGCCCGGCCTCGATCCGCGTGGCGAGCCCAACCTCCTCCTCAGCGTTGAGCAGTGCCACCTTGCCGATCTGCTTAAGGTATGCCCGCACCGGGTCAGCCGAGGTGGTGAGTTCGGCTTCCTTGCGGGCCTGGCGTAGTGCCTCCGGCTCCTCCTCGTCCCAGTCGAAATCGCCAGACTGCTCGACTGTGTCCAACGGCTCCGCAGGATCCTCGGCACCCTCACTGGCTAATAGGACGTCGTCATTCGGCAGGTCCAGGGACGCTGGACTAGGCTCGCTGCGCTCGACTTCCACATCCTTGACCGGCGCCTCCTGCGTCTTTCCGGGGCAACTTGGTCACTCGGCGGCCCTCGCGGGATGCCCAGCGACACTCAACCTCCTCGACCCGGTTCCCGGCGACACCGAGATCTCTGGTGGCAACCTCACCGAGCGCGAGATGCAGGCGGCAGGACTTCAACCTCCTCAAGGACCCGGTTGCCACCTGGGTACCTCTGGACTGTACGGGAAGCGGACACTTCGGGCTGGCTGGGTCGTGCGTGCTAGTGCAGCGCCGCCGGCCACGGACGGTTCCTCCGGCGGGAGCGTTCTCGGCTCACCTCCGCTCCTGGATGGCCGAACTCAAGCGGGTCACCGCGCGGCGCGTGCCTCCCATGTGCCCCCAGAGGACAACCGCGGTCGTTCACGTCCCGCTGCCGACGAGTCCCGCAGGTCAACGTAGGTGCAGGTCAGTTCCTTGATCGTCGCCAGATCTTCCAAACTCGGGGTTCACAGGTGATCATCGTCAGCGAGCCATCAGCGGCAGCGGCGCGACGAGACCGCACGCGACGATCCACACCGGCACGCAGCCGCAGGTCAGCGGTACGCAACGCCACTCCCAGGTACGCGGACGCACAGCAGATCAGCGTTCACACACGAAGAGATCAGCGGCGATCAATGGGTTCAAATCCGCGCGGCTGGTTACCAGTCACCGCGATCACCCTCTCGGTACCGCGCCGCTGATCTGGTGGTTGGTTGACCCG
>DASYAZ010000106.1:0-45735 GCA_036501085.1 Pseudonocardiaceae bacterium
CGCCGCACTCCCGAACCGGTGCCGGCCGAGGACCCACCGGCTGGGACCGGCACGGATCGCTTCGTCATCCAGGAGCACCACGCGCGCCGGCTGCACTGGGACGTCCGCCTCGAGCGCGACGGCGTGCTGGTCTCCTTCGCAGTGCCCAAGAACCTGCCGACGGAAGCCGGTGAGATCCGGCTGGCCGTGCACACCGAGGACCACCCGCTGGAATACCTGACCTTCCACGGTGAAATCCCGAAAGGCGAGTACGGCGCCGGTTCGATGACGATCTGGGACAGCGGTCACTACGAGACCGAGAAGTGGACCGACGACGAGATCGCGGTGACCCTGCACGGCGAGCGGACCCACGGGCAGTTCGTGTTCTTCACCCATGGCGAGCGCCGGGACTGGATGGTGCGCCAGCGCTCCGACCCCCGACATGGAGACATATCGGGGTCACAGCAACCTCCTCACCCCGATATGTCTCCATCTCGGGGTTCTGGTGCCACGCCTACCGGGCGAGTGCACGCACCGAGCGTCATTGTGGAGGGCCGGCGGCTCACCTTGTCCAATCTCGACAAGGTGCTCTACCCGATGAGCGGGTTCAGTAAAGGTGAGGTGATCGACTACTACACCCGGATCGCGCCGGTGCTGCTGCCCTACCTCGCCGACCGGCCGGTGACACTGCGGCGCTACCCCGACGGGGTGGACGGGCAGTCCTTCTTCGAGAAGAACGTTCCCCGGCACGCCCCAGACTGGGTACGCACCGTCGAGCTGCCCACTCCCGGAAGCTCCAAGGGCGCCGCAACCACCAACTTCGCCGTGGTCGGTGACCTGCCCACTCTGGTGTGGCTGGCCAACCTGGCGGTGCTCGAGCTCCACGTTCCGCAGTGGACGGTCGGTCCACGGGGTGCGCAGCATCCGCCGGACCTGCTGGTCTTCGACCTCGACCCGGGGCCACCGGCCACCGTCGTGGAGTGCTGCCGGGTGGCCGAGCGGGTGCTTGCGGTGCTCGAGGGGGACGGGCTGACCGGGTTTCCGAAGACCAGCGGCGGCAAGGGCCTGCAGATCTACGCCCCGGTGCGAGTGAGCGACCCGGAGCGGACCGCTACCTACGCCCGCGCGGTTGCCGAGCAGCTCGCGGAGCAGGCTCCTGACCTCGTGGTATCCCGGATGGCGAAAACGATCCGTACCGGCAAGGTGTTCATCGACTGGAGCCAGAACAACCCGGCCAAAACGACCGTGGCGCCCTATTCGCTGCGGGCCAGGGAGCAGCCGACCGTGTCCACTCCGCTGGACTGGGAGGAGGTGCGCTGCTGCCGGCAACCCTCCGACCTGGTGTACACCGCGCCGGAGGTACTGGCCCGGGTGGAACGCTCAGGCGACTTATGGGCGGGCACTCGGGAGCCGGGGCCACCATTGCCCCGTCGCCAGTGAAGCCGAGTAGTTGCCTACCGGGTGGGAACCGGCTGCCGCCGGCGCCCGCGGCGGGTACCGGCCTCGTAGCGCCGCCGAATCCGCTCTGGATCGACGCCCAGAAGATAGTGCAATTTGAGCAGCTGCATGAGCGCTGCCATGCGCCACACACCCTGCTCGACCAGCCGCCGGGCCGAGGCGGTAACCACCGTCGGCAGCACCACGAGCCGGCCACGCCGCCGCAGGATGCGGGACATCTCGAGGTCTTCCATGAGAGGAAGTACGGGAAAACCGCCGACCGAGTCGAACACGTCGCGGCGCACGAACATCGCTTGATCGCCGAAGATCCAACCGAGCCGGCGGGCCCGCACGTTGGAGCTGGCCGCCAGGTAGTTCAGACCTACGCTGTGCTGATCGAAGCTCAGTCGCAAGCCGCCGCCGACCACATCGGGATCCAGCAGCGCTCGGCGGAGCAGACCCACTGCACAGCGAGGCACCTCGCAGTCTGCATGGATGAACCACAGGATATCGCCGCTGCTCACCTCGGCTCCAGCGTTCATCTGGGTGGCTCGGCCGGGGGCACTGCGGATGGTGCGGGCGTGCCGCGCGGCGAGTTCGGCGGTGCCGTCGGCGCTGCCGCCGTCGACCACCACCAGCTCGCAGTCGGGAAAGTCCCTGCGCAACCGTCGCAGGCAAGGCTCGATCCGCGCCACCTCGTTGAGCGTGGGCACCACGATCGACACTGCCAGCCTGCTCACCCGAATCCAGGATTCCGCGTCGCGCGCACCTTCATGGGAATGTGCCGCCGGACCATCGTAACGGCGCCAGACCGCGGCCTGCGCGCGATCCGAACGCCCGCGAGGGTCGAATAGCCTGGCGGAATCGTCCCACCAGGACTCCCCGGCGACGACGGAGTGCGCGTGAGAGCGTTAGTCGATAGGCGCGGCGAGGTGGCCATCCTCGGTGCGGGGCCGATCGGCCTGGATGCCGCGTTGGCGTTTCTCGCCGGGGGCTGGTCGGTGACCCTGTACGAAGCGGCTGCGTCGATCGCCGCGAACGTGGCGGCATGGAGTCACATCCGGCTGTTCACGCCCTGGTCGATGAACACCTCGGCGCGGATGCGCGCGCGTCTGGACGCCGCCGGCGTGCCCCGCCCAGGACCCGCCGAATACTGCCCCACCGGGGCTGAGTTCGCAGCGCAGCTCCTCAACCCGTTGGCCGAGCTGCCTGAGCTGGCAACCGCCATCCACCGAGGCACCCGGGTTCTCGCCGTCGCCAGGGAGGGCTTGCTCAAGCACGAGGAGATCGGAACCGAACAGCGTGGATCACGTCCCTTCCGGCTGCTCGTATGCGGCCCGGACGGCGTCGAGCGGGTCGAGCACGCTGCCTTGCTCCTGGACTGCACCGGCAGCTACGACCGGGCCAATGTGCTCGGCGACGGCGGGATCCCAGCCCCGGGTGAGCGGCAGTTGGCTGACCGGATCACTCACCGGATACCCGCTGTCGAGCGCGAGGCCGACGAGTGGGCGGGCCGGCGGGTACTGCTGGTCGGTGCCGGCAAATCCGCTCAAACGGCGGCGCGTGATCTTGCGCAGCTTGTGCGCGAGCGGCCCGGGACTCACCTGGTGTGGGCGGTGCGTGCGGCGAACCCCGACTGGGGGGAGGTTCCCGGGGATCCACTGCCCCAACGCCAGGAGCTGGTCGAGGTGGCCCAGCGGCTGCGCGCCGGGGAGGTGCCCGGAGTGCAGGTGCGCACCGGAGTGGTGGTGGATGCGCTGCGCCCGAGGAAGGACGACACAGCCGGCGCCGCTGTAGCGGTCACCCTGCGATCCAGCTCCGGCGACGGGGAGAGGACCGTCGAGGAGATCACCGTCGACCGGGTCGTCGCCCTGACCGGTTACCTGGGGGACACCTCGCTGTACCGGCAGCTTCAGGTGCACGAGTGCTACGCCACCGCGGCACCGATGAACCTTTCCGCAGCGCTGCTCGCCGCCACCGGTGCCGGCCCGGCGGACTGCCTGGCGCAGGCCTCGCACGGGGTGGACGTGCTGCGGGTGCCCGAGCCGAACTTCTTCGTGCTGGGGATGAAGTCCTACGGGCGGAACAGCACCTTCCTGCTTCGGGTGGGCTACGAGCAGGTAGATGAGGTGATCAGCGCTTACGCCGCCGTTCACACCGCGCAGTTGTAGATCAGCGGGAGCGATCCGTCGCGCTGGCGCAGCCCCAGGAACAGCTCCACCACCCGTCGCTTGGCCTCAGCCATGCTGATCTCGGGCCCGGCCAGCAGCATGTCCGGCGAGGTATCCAGGTCGGCACCGGCAGGGTGCCAGTGCCAGCCGTCGGTCGTGACGGTGAGCTCAGGCACGGTGTTGCCGGTGTCGATGTTCACCCCGCCCGCCGAATGCCCCCGCTTGACCAGCGGGCGCACCGCGAAGTCCGCACCGTGGATCCCCTTGCCGGCCAGCAGCGCCCGCAGCGGCTCGATCTCACCGGAGTTCTGTGGCGTCTCGGTCATCCCGACCCTTACCGGCAGGCCCAGCGACAGCGCCAGCTCCAGACCTTCCATCGCCCTGGTCCAGGCGCCGCGACCCCGGTTGGTGTCGTGCGACGAGGGCCGCGCGCCGTCCAGCGAGGTCTGCAGGATCAGCCGCGGCCGACCGGCCAGGCGCTCCAGCTGCGTGCGCCGCCAACCCTGGTAGAGCATGGCGTTGGTCAGGCAGACCACATCGATCCGCTCGGTGGCGTAGAGCAGCATCTCGACGAGATCCCGTTCCAGGAAGGGCTCGCCGCCGGTGACGTAGAGCTCGGTGAAGCCCTCGGCGACCGCCTCGTCGACCAGCTCGCGGAATCGGGCCAGGCCCAGCGAACGGCGGCGGGCCCGCGGGGATGAGGCGACCGAGCAGTAGCTGCAGGCCAGGTTGCAGTGAAAGTTGGTGTAGATCCACAACCGGGGCGGGAACAGCGCGGAGCCGAACAGCGGCAGCACTGGAACCCCGTCGTCCGGGATCTCGGGGACGTTTCCCCAGGACACCTGCTCGCCGTCGAACGACGGCATGGCCGATTTGTAGAGTTGGAAGCGGCCCCGGGAGCGCTCCACCGGTGGCACGATCTCCAGGCAGGTGGTCCACCATCCGGCTTCCACGGTCTGGGTGAACGCCTCGGGGAGCCCGGCCAGCCGCATCGAGGCGGCGTGCGCCTGCCAGTCATAGTCCAGCGCGACCAGCTCCGCACCGGCCTGGCCGCCGGCCGCGTCGAGCAGGGCGTACCAGACATGCGGACCGCCGTCGTTGGCCGGCCGGCCCAGCACCCCGACGTTGACCACCAGCGTGCCCCGGTCCCCGCCGGGGAAGCGCCTGATCCAGGGCAACCCGGAGTGGGTGCAGCAGATCACGTCCGCACCGGAGGCCTCGATCCGCATCCGGTGCGCCGACTCGGGCAGCGATTCCCACCAGAAGTCGTTGACGGCCAGCGTGGAGCCGTGCACCAGGTGCACCGCCACCCCGTCGACCGTTTCCCGGTGCTCGGTGGGCAGGGTCCGCATCCACGCCGCGAACTCCGCCGAGGTGTGCCGCAACGTGTAGTCGTAGGCGATCGCGGCGAAGGCGTTGTCGTCATCGTCGGCGTAGCCGCAGCCGCAGTCCGGATCCCCCCGGCCGATGGCCAGCTCGTAGTTCCCGGCGATGCACTCGATGCCGTTGCCGGTCAGCAGGGGCCAGATCGCCTCCGGCTCGGCCCCGTAGGCACCGAGGTCACCCAGGCACCACAGCCGGTCGGCCCCGCGGGCCCGCGCGTCCCGGATGAAGGCCCGCAATGCGTACGGGTTGGAGTAGGTCCCACCACACAGCGCCAGCTTCGTCATAGGGAGCACGCTCCTCGTGAGTGCGTAACAGTGTTAGAACACTGTTACGCACTCACGAGGAGGTAGGCGTGATCGAGGTGTTGCGACGCTGGGAGCACCGGACCCGGCCGGTCGATCCGGAATACGCCGCGGTGCTCCGGCAACGCTGGGCGGAGCTACCCGAGCGGGTCAAGACCCCCGGCCAGTTTCTCGGCAGGCACGCCGTGGGGTGCGAGGGTACCCACGGGGTGTTCCCGCGGTGCAACCTCGCCTGCACCCCCTGCTACCACTCCCGGGACGCCAACCGGGTCCGGATCGATGGAGCGCACACCGCCTTCGAGGTCGGCAAGCAGATGGCGTTGCTGCGCCGGCTGCGCGGCCCCCGGGCGCACGCGCAGCTGATCGGCGGGGAGGTGACGCTGCTCGACCCGGATGACCACGCGGAGACGCTGCTGACGATGCGCCGTCACGGCCGCGAGCCGATGAGCATGTCCCACGGCGACTTCGACCCCGGCTACCTGGAACGTCTCGTCCTCGACCAGCACGGGCGGCCACGACTGAAGCGGATCTCCTTCGCCGGGCATTTCGACATGCTCATGTTCGGCCGCCGCGGCATCCCGCGGCCGGGCAGCGAGCGGGAGCTCCACCCCTACCGGCAGCGCTTCGTCGACATGTTCCGGAAACTGCGTGCCCAGCACGGGGTGCGTTTCTTCCTGGCGCACAACATGACGGTCACCCCCGCGAACCTGCACCAGGTCGCCGGGCTGGTGCGGGACTGTCACGCGATGGGCTTCGGGATGTTCTCCTTCCAGCCGGCCGCCTTCGTGGGTGATGACCGGCGCTGGCACGAGGACTACGAGCAGGTCGGCATGGACGAGGTGTGGCGGGAGATCGAGATGGGCGCGGGCGCCGTGCTGGACCACACCGTGATCCAGCACGGCGATCTGCGGTGCAACCGGGCCGCTTACGGATTCTACGTCGGTTCCCGGTGGCACCCGTTCCTCTCCGGTGACGACCCGCGGGATCTCGCCACCAGGGAGGACTTCTTCCGCTACCTCGGTGGGCTCAACTTCACCGGGACGCCGGCGCCCGAGCTGGCCGGCAAGCTGGCCCGGTCGATCATCCACCACCCGGTGCTGATCCCGATCGCACTGCGGTGGCTGGCCCGCACCGTGCGGCGCGCCGGTGGGATGCGGGCGATGCTGCGGCACGGGGTGCGGCCGGTGTCCTTCGTGGTGCACCAGTTCATGGACGCCGCCGACGTCGCCCCGGCCTGGGAGCTGATGCAACGGGGCGAGAAGGCTACCGACCCGCGGGTGCTCGCCGCGCAGGAACGGCTGGCGTCCTGCCACTACGCGATGGCGCATCCGGAGACCGGCGAGCTCGTCCCCGCGTGCGTGCAGCACTGCGTGCTCGACCCGGTGGAGAACGTCGAGCTGCGCCGGCTGCTGCCCATCGTGAGCACCCGTGCCCCGTGAATCCGACCGGCCCGTCCCGCTGGCGGGGCTGGTGCTCCCCGACGCCCGGACCGGAGCCGCCGTGGACCTCGGCGCGCTGCCCGGGTTGCACGTACTCACCGCGATCCGGCACCGGTATTGACTATCGTGCCAGCAGCACCTGGTCCAGGTGCGTGAGCTCGCCACCGGGTGCCCGGTCGGGCTGATCGCCTGCGGGTTCAGCCCGGCGGAGCCGCTGGCCGCCCTCGCGGAGTACCTCCGCTGGCCGGGGATCTTCCTGGCCGATGAGCAACGACTCCTTTACCGGCGGCTCGGCATGGGCCGGGCGAGGCTGTGGCAGGTGTACTCACCGGGGACGCTGGCCCGCTACGCGGCCGCTGCCGCCCGCGGCCAGCGGCTGCCCCGGCCGGTGGAGGATATCCGGCAGATGGGCGGTGACGCGCTGCTGCGCGACGGGGTCGTGGTCCGCCACTGGCTGCCGCGCACACCCGACGACCGGGTTCGCCCCGCGCGGTTGCTGGCCGCCGCCGGATGCGATCCCCGTGGCTGAGGAGGGGGCGACGCGATGCCGTCGTTCGAGTACGACCTGGCGATCATCGGTGCCGGGTCGGCGGGGTTGACCGCGGCCCGCCTCGCCCGGTTCTTCGCCAAGCGGGTTGTGTTGATCGACAAGGACCGGCTGGGTGGTGACTGCCTGCACTACGGCTGCGTGCCGAGCAAGGCGTTGATCAAAGCCTCCCGGGTGGCACACGAGACGGCCACCGCGCAGCGGTGGGGTCTGTCTCCACAGCAGGGCGCGGTGGATCTCGCCATGGTCAACGGCCGGGTGCGCCAGGCTATCACCGAGATCGGCGAGCTGGACAGCGCCGAGATACTCGCCGAGCTCGGGGTGGACGTCCTGCTCGGCGGCGCCAGTTTCCGGGACCCGCACACGCTGCGGGCCGGCGACCGGGACATCACCGCCAAGTTCATCCTGATCGCCTCGGGTAGCCGCCCGTCGGTGCCCGACATCGACGGGCTGGCCGAGGTCGGCTACCTGACCAACGAGGACCTCTTCGACCTGGGTCGGCTGCCGGACCGGCTCGTGGTGATCGGCGGCGGCCCGATCGGCGTGGAGCTCGCGCAGGCACTGCACCGCCTGGGCGCTCACGTGACCGTGCTGCAGCGCGGGCCACACCTGATCCCCCGCGACGACGCCGACATGATCGACGTCCTGGAGCGCCAGTTCAGCAGCGAGCGGATCGACGTGCGGCCGCACACCCGCGCCGGCTCGGTGCGCCGCGCGGGCGGGGACCTCGTCCTGTCTCTGCACTCCCCCGACGGCGGCGGGGAGCTGCGGGCGGACGCGATCCTGTGCGCGGTCGGGCGGGAACCCGCGGTGGACTCACTCGGGCTCGACGCGGCCGGCGTCACCGCCACCAAGGCCGGCATCGGTGTCAACGACCTGCTCCAGACCAACCAGCCGCATATCTACGCGGCCGGCGACGTGACCGGCGGGCCGGCGTTCACCCACTACGCCGGGTATCAAGCAGCGCATGCGGTACGGAACATCTTCGTCCCGATCAAGGTGGCGTTCAGCCCGGGGTACCTGCCGTGGGTGACCTTCACCGACCCGGAGATCGCGCATGTCGGGCGCACCGAGGCCGAAGTCCGGGCGGCCGGCGGGACCTGCGAGATCATCCGTTTCCCCTACAGCCACAACGAGCGTGCGGTGACCGACGCCGCGCCGGTCGGCCTGATGAAATTCCTCATCGACGGCAAGCGGCGGCTCATCGGCGCCCACATCGCCGGGCAGAGCGCCGGTGAGATGATCAACGAACTGACCCTGGCAATGAACAACGACCTCACGGTCGACGCGATCATCAACTCGATCCACGCCTACCCGACCTACTCCTTCGCGATCCCCATCGCACTCTACGACTACGCCCTGACCCACAACCCCAGCACGGCAGCCAGGGTGGGCCGCTTCCTCAGCCGGCTCACCTGAGACCAGATCATCCGTAACCCCCGCGCTCCTGTTCCCGACTCACTGGCAGAGCTGTTTCACGCCGGCGGGTGAGCCTTGCCAGCGAGCTCACAAGGAGGAGATACGCATCGGTCGCAAACCGCCCACGACCCGGCCGCACACGGTCGGGTGTCATCAGCAGACGGATCACGAAGGGACTAATCTGCCCGGCGTGTCCAAGCGAATGCGCCGCGAGAAGCGCAGGCCCGCGAACCGGCGACCGGGTGCCGGGCCTGACCCGTGCCGTGACCGGCCGGGTGAGCCCGACCTGATGGGTGACGTCGCGGCGGCCCTCGTCGATGATCATCCCATCGCGCTGATGTCCCTGGTCAGCTCGCTTCTCGCCGCACTGGAGCCGCGGCGGGCCAACCCGTTCGACCAGGATGTCGCACCGGACCTGCCGACCCGCGACGAGCTGGTGAGGACCTTCCTCGACGTCGACCGGCCGGAGACCTCGGCGCTGCTGGCCGTGATAGCCCAGCTCTCCGGCGACGACGTCATGCGCCAGCGGATCCGCCGCGCGATCACCGAGCGGGCACACCCCCTGCCCGGCTGGCTCACCGGTCTGGGCCGGGCCACGATCGACGGGATCGTCGAGATGGTCCACGTGCTCGGCGACGGCGACAACATCCTGCTCGGGATGAGCTTGCCCGGCGGTGACGCGCTCTCGATCGTGGTCTACATCGACCACAACATGGGCACCCTGGTCAAGGATGCCTTCGTCGTCGCCGAGCCGCTGGACACCCTGATCGGGCACATGCGGGCGGCGTCCGGCGGCGGTCCGGACACGACCTGGGCCGAGCTCGACCCAGCTGATGCGCGGGTACGGATCCGGGAGGCGATCGAGCGAGGCGCGATCACCTTCCCACCATTTGAGACCGAGTCCTGGCCCGCGTGCCGCCCCCTCGTCGAGTGGGCCATCCGCATGCTTCCCACCGGTGGCTCCGCCTACCAGCAACCGCACTGGAGTGCCGGCGCGCTACGGGAACTCTCCGAGCGCTTCTTCACCTCCCCGTTCGGGCACCAGTTGGACGACAGCGATCGTCGTGGCCTGCTGGAGTCGCTGCTGTGGTTCGGCACCGGCTACGGGCCGGGCGACCCGCTGCGCTGGAGCCCGGTCGCTGTGGAGCTTCTGCTCATCGACTGGATCCCGCGCAAGATCGTCGCTGATCCGCGCTACCTCGCCAAAGCTCCCGATCTGCTGCGCGCCTTCATCCGCTTCTGCCACCACGAGCGCGGCATCCGCGCCGCGCTCACCGCCGAGACCCTGGCCGCGGTGGACGAGTACGAACCGGAGTACCAGCACACCATCCGGGCATCACGGGCGCCGGGTCCGGCCGCGTTGCTGGCGGCGATGGGAAACCTCGATCCCGGCGAGCTCTGGCCGCTGGACGACGCTGGACTACTGGACGGCTCTGGGTTACTGGGCGACCCTGAGTTACTGGACGACCCTGGGCCGCTGGACATCCCGGAGATCGTGCTCGGCACGCTGCGTCGGGCCGTCGGCGGCGAGAACGCTCTGGCCACGCTCGGGGGGACCGCGCTTCCCGACGAGCCGTTCGTCTGGGATCCGATCCCGGGCGACATCCACGAGCGGGTCACCGATGTCCTCCTGCTGGTCGACCGGTGCTGCGACGAACTGCTCGACGTGGAGTACCGCACGGCGTGCCGCCGGTTTCTCAGCCGGGCCGCGGCCGGAGATCCGGAGATCTTCCGGCGGCGCGGCCGGACCGACACCGCGGCCGCGGCGATCTGCTGGATCATCGGGAAGGCGAATGATCTGTTCAAGGGAACCATGCTGGTCAAGGACCTGATGGGTCATTTCGGTCGCGGCCAGGGCAACGTCTCGCAGCGGAGCGAGACCCTGCTACGGGCCATCGGTGTCAACCCGCACGACCGCTACGGGAGCATGAATCTCGGCTCGCCCGATTACCTCACCTCGACCCGCCGTGAGCGGATCCGCACCCTTCGCGATCACTATCAGGCATTGGCCGGGAGTTCCACCGCGCTGTAGAAACCGTGAAGTCCAGAGCCGGAATTCGCGCGTAGGATCGGGCCCCGTGCCCGTTCATTCTGACGCTGTCGGCAGAATCGAGATCCAGCCGGAAGACTTAGAACAGCACCGCCGGGAACTCACCGGTTATTGCTACCGGATGCTCGGTTCTTTTTTCGAAGCCGAGGACGCGGTACAGGACACGATGGTGCGAGCCTGGCGAGGTAGCGATGGCTTCGAGGGCCGGGCAGCGTTGCGGTCGTGGCTCTACCGCATCGCTACCAACGTCTGCCTGGACATGCTGCGGGGCCGCGAGCGCCGGGCCCGGCCGATGGACCTGGGGCCGGCCTCCACCGCCAATGCGACGCTGGGCCCGGTCCACCCCGAGCACACCTGGATAGAGCCCATCCCGGACGCCGGGGTGCTGCCCAGTGACGGCGATCCCGCCGATCTGGCGGTGTCCCGGGAGACGGTTCGGCTGGCGTTCGTGACTGCCCTGCAGCACCTTCCCCCCCGGCAGCGCGCGGTGCTGATCCTGCGAGACGTCCTGCGGTGGCAGGCCTCCGAGGTGGCGCAACTGCTGGAGAGCAGCGTGGCCTCGGTCAACAGCGCTCTGCAGCGCGCCCGGGCCACTATCGCGGGCTGCGACCTCGACAGCTCCCCTGAGGTAGCAACCGAGCAGCGCGACCTGCTCGCCCAGTACGTGGACGCCTTCGAGCGCTACGACATCGCCCGGCTGGTCACGCTGCTACACGACGACGCGGTCATGTCGATGCCGCCCTACGACCTCTGGTTGCGCGGACCGATCGAGATGGGCCGGTGGTTCCTCGGCACGGGCAAGGGCTGCCATGGTTCCCGCCTGGTGCCCACCGCCGCCAACGGCTGCGCCGCCTTCGGCGCTTACCGTCCCGACGGCAACGGCGGCTTCCAGCCCTTTGCCATCCAGGTCATCGAGACCTCCGGCGATCGCATCGTGGGTCACCACAACTTCCTCGGCCCCGAACTGTTCGCCGCCTTCGGCCTCCCTGCCCGCCTCGAGCCATAGGACCGCCGGCATGTGCCGCAACATCCGCCCACTGTTCAACTTCGACCCACCGGCCACCCAGGACGAGGTGCAGGCAGCGGCCCTGCAGTACGTCCGCAAAATCAGCGGCTCTACCAGGCCGTCCCGGGTCAACGAGGACGCGTTCGCGCGGGCTGTGGACGCCGTCACCGACGCCTCGATGCGGCTGCTCGCCGAGCTCGTCACCGCCGCACCAGCCAAAGATCGCGAGACCGAAGCCGCCAAAGCCCGCGCCCGCGCCGCCCTCCGCACCTGACAGCCCGCGCCCGCGCCGCCCTCCGCACCTGACACCCCCTGACCCCGTCATGGAGACATAACGGGGTCTACGACCCCAGCCTGACCCCGTTATGTCTCCATAACGGGGTCAGGCTGGGTTAGAGAGGGGGCAGGGCGAGGACGGAGTCGACGGCGATGGCGACGAAGACGAGGGCCAGGTAGGTGTTGGAGAGGTGGAACAGGCGCATCGGGTTGACGGCGGCGCCGCGGCGCACCGCGGCGTGCAGCCGGTGTGCCATCACGACGAACCAACCGCCGGCCAGCACCGCCACGGTGGCGTAGATCCAGCTCGTTGCCGGCACCAGGAGCAGGCTCCAGGCCACCATCAGCCAGCTGAACACCAGGATGTGGCGGGCCACCGACAGCGGGGAGGCGACCGCAGGCAGCATCGGAACGCCCACCCGCTGGTAGTCCTCGCGGAACTTCATGGCCAGCGCCCAGGTATGCGGTGGAGTCCAGAAAAAGATCACCCCGAACATCACCAACGCCGGCCAGGCCACCGTGCCGGTGACCGCCGACCAGCCGATGACCACCGGCATGCACCCGGCGGCACCGCCCCAGATGATGTTCTGTGACGTGCGGCGTTTGAGCAGCAGTGTGTAGACGAAGACGTAGAACAGGATCGTCGCCACCGCGAGCACCGCGGAGAGCAGGTTGGTGGTGGCCCACAGCCAGCCGAAGGCGGCCACCCCCAGGGCGATCCCGAAGATCAGCGCATGACGGACCGGCACCTGGTGGGTGACCAGTGGCCGGCCCCGGGTCCGGCGCATCTCGGCGTCGATGTCGGCGTCGGCCACGCAGTTGAGCGCGTTGGCGCTTCCGGCCGCCATGCTGCCACCCAGCAGGGTGGCCAGGACCAGCCACAGCGAGGGAACCCCCCGCGCCGCGAGCAGCATCGACGGGATCGTGGTGACCAGCAGCAGCTCGATCACCCGCGGCTTGGTCAAGGCGAGGTAACCACGCAGGGCACTGGTGAAAGGGCACCCCGTGCGCAGCCTTGTGGAGGTATGAACGGTGTGGCTCATTGCGCTCCCGGAGGCCGGGGTGCTGAGCTCACCGTCGCTCCTCATTACGAATCCGGGACAGCAACAGGATTGGGCCACTGTCCGGGCGGGTAATGCGTTAAATGACGATGGTAGTCACGTGGCGCGCGTCACCACCGGTTGGGGCTGCCAGCTCAGATCACAGCCCTGTGCCTGCTCGCTAGGGTGGGGTGACGGCGCGCAAGCCCGCGCCGCGCTTTGCCACGGCCCTCGCACCGCGCATAGTCAGGAGCTAGAGCGTGTCCGTTATCGACGATCTGACCCAGCTCACCACCCCCCGACTGCCCGACGACTGGACCGATCTGGACACCCGCGCGGTGAACACCGTCCGGGTGCTGGCCGCCGAGGCGGTACAACGCGTCGGCAACGGCCACCCCGGCACGGCGATGAGCCTCGCACCACTGGCGTACACGCTGTTCCAGCGGGTGTTGCGGCACGACCCCAGCGATCCGGCCTGGACCGGCCGGGACCGGTTCGTGCTTTCCTGCGGCCACTCCAGCCTGACGCTGTACCTGCAACTGTTCCTGTCCGGTTACGGGCTGGAATTGGAAGACATCGAGCACCTGCGCAGCTGGGGTTCGAAGACGCCAGGACATCCCGAGTACGGGCACACCGTCGGCGTGGAGATCACCACGGGACCGCTGGGCCAGGGCCTGGCCGCCGCGGTCGGGATGGCCATGGCAGCCCGCCGGGAGCGTGGCCTGTTCGACCCGGACGCCGCCGTGGGCGAGAGCGCCTTCGACCACCGCATCTACGTCATCGCCTCCGACGGCGACATCGAGGAGGGCGTCACCTCGGAGGCCTCCTCGCTGGCCGGCACCCAGGAGCTCGGCAACCTCATCGTGTTCTACGACGCCAACGAGATCTCCATCGAAGACGACACCAAGATCGCGTTATCGGAGGACACCGCCGCCCGCTACCGGGCTTACGGCTGGCACGTGCAGACCGTCGAGGGCGGCGAGGACGTCGTCAGCATCCTCGAAGCGATCAAGGCCGCCCAGGCCGAGACCGGCCGCCCCTCGATGATCGTAGTGCGTACCGTGATCGGCTACCCGGCGCCGCACAAGATGAACACCGGGGCCGCGCACGGCTCCGCGCTGGGTGCCGACGAGGTGGCCGCGGTGAAGAAGGCACTGGGTTTCGACCCGCAACGATCCTTCGTCGTCGAACCGGAGGTACTCGAGCACGCTCGGCAGGTCGTGGCGCGGGGACAGAAGGTGCACGCGCAGTGGCAGAGCTCCTTCGACTCCTGGCGATCGGCCAACCCGTCGGGGGCCGCCCTGTTCGATCGCCTGGTGCGCCGGGAGCTACCCGCCGGCTGGGCGGAGAAGCTGCCCACCTGGCAACCCGACCCGAAAGGAGTCGCGACTCGCAAGGCGTCCGGTGAGGTGCTCTCGGCCATCGGTGAAGAGCTCCCGGAGCTGTGGGGTGGCTCGGCGGACCTCGGTGAGAGCAATCTCACCACGATCAAGGGCGCCGACTCGTTCGGCCCCGTGAAGATCTCCACGAAGATGTGGAACGCGCAGCCCTACGGCCGCACCCTGCATTTCGGGGTGCGCGAGCACGCCATGGGGGCGATCCTCAACGGGATCGTGTTGCACGGCCCCACCCGGCCCTACGGCGGGACGTTCCTGATCTTCAGCGACTACATGCGCCCGGCGGTGCGGCTGGCCGCGCTGATGGCGGCGCCGACCATCTATGTCTGGACCCACGACTCGATCGGCCTGGGTGAGGACGGCCCCACCCACCAACCGGTCGAGCATCTGGCCGCGCTACGGGCCATCCCCGGGTTGGACGTGGTCCGTCCGGCCGACGCCAACGAGACCGCCGCAGCGTGGAAGGCCCTGCTGGAAAAGGGCACCCGGCCCACTGGGTTGGCTCTGACCAGGCAGAACGTACCGGTGCTGGAAGGCACCGACCCTGTGGGTGTCGCCCGCGGCGGTTACGTACTCTCCGACACCGCATCCGACCTCGGCGGCGGGCTGCCCGACGTGCTGATCATCGGCACCGGCTCCGAAGTGCAGTTGGCGGTCGCGGCCCAGCAGGCGCTGGCCGGCGAGGGGATCAAGGCGCGGGTGGTGTCGATGCCGTGCGTGGAGTGGTTCGACGAGCAGGGCCAAGCCTACCGCGACCAGATACTCCCCCCGTCGGTGAAGGCTCGGGTGGCCGTCGAGGCCGGCGTCGCGATGCCCTGGCACCGCTTCGTCGGCGATCACGGTGAGGTGGTCTCACTGGAGCACTTCGGCGCCTCCGCCGACTGGAAAACCCTGTTCCAGGAGTTCGGCTTCACCGGCGAGTCGGTGGCCGCCGCCGCCCGCCGCAGCCTGGAACGCGTCAATGCAGGCTAACCCACAGCTAACCCACACTGAGCCCGCACGCGGGCAGGAGGAATCTCGTGAGTAGTACCGATATCCTGCAGGCCCTCGCCGGGGCGGGCGTATCGATCTGGCTGGACGACCTGTCCCGGCAACGGATCAATTCCGGCAATCTGGCCGATCTGATCAGGGATCGGCACGTGGTCGGGGTGACCAGCAACCCGACGATCTTCGCCCATGCGGTCGAGCACGCCGAGGACTACGACGAGCAGGTCCGGACGCTGGCCGCTCGCGGCGCCTCGGCGGAAGAAGCCGTGCGGGAGATCACCGTCGCGGACGTCCAGCTGGCCTGTGAGCTGTTCCGCGAGACCTGGGAGCACACCGGCGGAGTGGACGGCCGGGTCTCGCTGGAAGTCGATCCCCGGCTGGCGCACCAGACCGATACCACCCTGGCCCAGGCCGCCGAGCTGTGGAAGATTGTGGACCGGCCCAACCTCATGGTCAAGATTCCAGCCACCGAGGAAGGCCTGCCGGCCATCACCGGCGCCCTGGCCGACGGGATCAGCATCAACGTCACCCTGGTCTTCTCGGTGCGGCGCTACCGCCAGGTGATGGCGGCCTTCTTCGCGGGACTGGAACATGCCAAAGCCAACGGGCACGACCTGGCCACCATCGCCTCGGTCGCCTCGTTCTTCGTCTCCCGGGTTGATACCGAAGTGGACAAGCGGCTGGAGGCGATCGGCACCGAGCAGGCCGCAGCGCTGCGCGGGCAGGCCGCGGTGGCCAATGCCCGGCTGGCCTACGCGGCCTACCAGCAGGAGTTCTCCTCGCCCCGATGGGCCGGCTTGCAGCAGGCCGGTGGGCGGCCGCAACGGCCCCTGTGGGCATCCACCGGGGTGAAGAACCCGACCTACCCGGACACCAAGTACGTCATGGAGCTGATCGCACCGGGGGTGGTCAACACGATGCCAGAGCAGACCCTGCGCGCCGTCGCCGATCACGGGGAGGTCCCCGGCGACCAGATCTCCGGAACCGCCGGGCAGGCCCAGCGCATCTTCGACGAGCTGGCCGCGGTGGGGATCGATCTCGACGATGTATTCCGGGTACTCGAGGAGGAGGGTGTGCAGAAGTTCGACGCGTCCTGGTCCGAACTGATCGAGACCGTGGCCGGGCAACTCGCCAAGGCCGCACCGCAGGCGAAGGGCTGAGCGCCGATGTCCCAGCTCACCGTTGATCTGCTCTCAGCCGGCCTGGCCAACGCAGCGGAATCGTGGCTGGACAAGCTGGTCGCCGAGCGGGTCGCCTCCGCCCTGAGCCACCAGGATCCGACCTTGTGGGGCCCGCAGGCCCAGCCGGAGGCCACCCGGCGGCTGGCCTGGGTGACGCTGCCCGAAACCTCGCGGCCGCTGCTGGCCACCATCGAAGCGCTGCGCGCCGACCTGCGCTCCGAGGGCATCGACCGGGTCGTGCTGGCCGGGATGGGTGGTTCCTCGCTGGCTCCAGAGGTGATCTGCGCTACCGCCGGCGCGGCGCTGACCGTGCTGGACACCACCGACCCCGGCGAGGTGGCCGACGCGCTGGCCGGGGACCTGGCCCGCACGGTGCTCGTCGTGTCGTCCAAATCGGGCTCGACAGTGGAGACCGACAGCCACCGGCGGATCTTCGCCGCCGCGTTCACCGAAGCTGGGCTGGATCCGGCGGCGCACCTGGTGGTGGTGACCGACCCGGGATCCCCGCTGCAGCGGATCGCCGAGGAGAACGGCTACCGGGCGGTGATCCCCGCCGACCCGGGTGTCGGCGGGCGCTACTCGGCGCTGACCGCGTTCGGCCTGGTCCCAGCGGGTCTGGCCGGAGTGGATATCGCGACCCTGCTTGACGACGCGGCGCAGACCGTCCCGCTACTGGCCACCGACGACTCGCAGAATCCGGCGTTGCGGCTGGCCGCCGCGCTGGCAGCCAGGCACAGCGCCGGGGCCGAGAAGGTGGTGCTCGCGGACACCGGCTCCGGGATCAGCGGATTCGGCGACTGGGCCGAGCAGCTCATCGCCGAGTCCACCGGCAAGGAAGGCATCGGGTTGCTGCCGGTGGTCGTGGAGGGCCCAGGCACACCCGGGTTCGCCGACGCGGGACCCGACGGCACCCCGGTCGCGATCGGCCCCGCCAGCGGCGACGCCGCGGTGGCCGTGAACGGCCCCCTCGGTGCGCAGTTCCTGCTCTGGGAGCACGCGATCGCCATCGCCGGGCGGTTGCTGGGGATCAACCCGTTCGACCAGCCCGACGTCGAAGCAGCTAAGGCGGCGGCCCGCGCGCAGCTCACCACCGCGCAGCCCCGCGGCGCCGCTTTCGTCGACGGCGCGGTCGAGGTACACCCCACCGGTGGCTGGCTGCCCGGCGAGGCAGCCACCCTGGGTGACGCGCTGCGAGCACTGATCGCCGCGACCCCACCACTGGGCTACCTGGCGGTGCAGGGATACCTGGACCGATTCGCCGACGCCTCCGCCGCGCTGCTGCGTCCCGAGCTGGCTCGCCGCACGCACCTGCAGACCACTTTCGGCTGGGGCCCCCGGTTCCTGCACTCCACCGGCCAGTACCACAAGGGCGGCCACCAGAACGGGGCGTTCCTGCAGCTCACTGGCGTGGTCGGCACTGACCTCCCGGTTCCCGACGCCGGGTTCACCCTGGGGAAGCTGCAGTTGGCGCAAGCCCTGGGTGATGCGGAGGTGCTCGCGAAGCACGATCGACCGGTGTTGCGATTGCACCTCACCGACCGGGCCGCCGGGCTGATCCAGCTGATGCGCTCGGTGCAGGAGTTGTAGTGAGCTCAGCAAGGAGACCAGCAACCACGGCCGCGGGTGAGTGGGTGAACCGGCTGCGGGACAGCCGGGACAAGCGGCTGCCCCGGATCGCCGGCCCCTGCGGCGTGGTGGTCTTCGGCGTCACCGGAGACCTGTCCCGCAAGAAGCTGATGCCGGCGATCTACGACCTGGCCAACCGCGGGCTGCTGCCACCCGGTTTCGCGCTGGTCGGTTTCGCCCGCCGGGACTGGGCCGACGAGGACTTCGCCGAGCTGGTGCACGACGCGGTCCGGGAGCACGCCCGCACCCCGTTCCGGGAGGAGGTCTGGACCCGGCTGTTGGAGGGCATCCGGTTCGTAGCCGGCAGCTTCGACGACGACGCGGCCTTCGACAACCTCGCCTCCGTGATCACGGATCTCGACAAGGAGCGGGGCACCAGCGGCAACCATGCCTTCTATCTGTCCATCCCCCCGGCGATGTTCCCGGTGGTGCTCAAACAGCTCGCCCGCACCGGGCTGGCCGCTCAGGCCGGTGACCAGTGGCGCCGGGTGGTCATCGAGAAGCCCTTCGGGCACGACCTGCGCAGTGCCCGCGAGCTCAACGGGATCGTCAACGACGTCTTCCCCGAGGAGTCGGTGTTCCGTATCGATCACTACCTCGGCAAGGAGACCGTCCAGAACATCCTCGCGCTGCGCTTCGCCAACCAGCTCTACGAGCCGATCTGGAACAGCAACTACGTCGACCACGTGCAGATCACCATGGCCGAGGACATCGGTCTGGCCGGCCGCGCCGGTTATTACGACGGGATCGGTGCCGCTCGAGACGTGATCCAGAACCACCTGCTCCAGCTGCTGGCGCTCACCGCGATGGAGGAGCCGCTGTCCTTCTCCCCCGAGTCGCTGCGCGGCGAGAAGATCAAGGTGCTCTCCGCGACCAAACCGGCCGAGCCGCTGGACGAGACCACCGCGCGGGGGCAGTACACCGCCGGCTGGCAGGGCGGCACCCAGGTCGTCGGGGTGCTGGAGGAAGCCGGCTTCGCGCCGAACTCCACCACCGAGACCTTCGCCGCGATCACGCTGCAGGTGGACAGCCGGCGCTGGGCCGGGGTGCCGTTCTTCCTGCGCACCGGCAAGCGGTTGGGCCGGCGGGTCACCGAGATCGCGGTGATCTTCAAGCGTGCCCCGCACCTGCCTTTCGAGACGACCATGACCGAGGAGCTCGGGCAGAACGCCCTGGTGATCCGCGTTCAGCCGGATGAGGGCGTCACCATCCGGTTCGGCTCCAAGGTGCCCGGCACCGCGATGGAGGTCCGGGACGTGACGATGGATTTCCGGTACGGCACGGCGTTCACCGAGTCCTCTCCCGAGGCCTACGAGCGGCTGCTGCTGGACGTGCTGCTGGGCGAGCCCTCGCTGTTCCCGGTCAACGCCGAGGTCGAGCTGTCCTGGGGGATCCTGGACCCGGTGCTCGAGCACTGGGCCCAGCATGGCGGGCCCGATCCCTACCCGGCGGGAACCTGGGGGCCGGCCTCAGCGGATGAGATGATCGCCAGGACCGGGCGGGTGTGGAGGCGGCCGTGAGCTTCGTGGTGCGCCGGTGAGATGCGTGGTGTTCGGCGCCACCGGTTATATCGGTGGCCGGCTGGTACCCGCGCTGCTGGCCGCCGGCCACCAGGTGCGGGCGGTGGCGCGCACCCCCGGCAAGCTCGCCGAGGTGCCCTGGCGGGACCGGGTGGAGATCGTCGACGGGGACGTCACCGACCGCCGCAGCGTGCGGGACGCGATGGCCGGTCAGGAGGTCGTGTACTACCTGGTGCACTCGCTGAACCGGCGTGATTTCGTCGACGTCGATCGCCGGGCGGCCCACGTGCTCGCTGAGGGCGCCCGCGCTGCCGGAGTGACCCGGCTGGTGTATCTGGGCGGGATCACCCCGGATGCCGGTCAGCTGTCCGACCATCTGGCCTCCCGCGCCGAGGTGGGGCAGATCCTGCTCGACTCCGGTGTCCCGGCCATCGTGCTGCGCGCGGCGGTGATTCTGGGATCGGGCTCGGCCAGTTTCGAGATGCTGCGTTACCTCACCGAGCGGCTCCCGGCGATGGTGGTGCCGCGCTGGGTGCACAACCGGATCCAGCCCATCGCGGTCCGCGACGTGCTGCATTACCTGACCCACGCCGCCGAGCTGCCGGCCGATCTCAACCGGGCTTTCGACATCGGCGGACCCGACGTGCTGACCTACCTGCAGATGATGCGCCGGTACGCGGTCGTGGCCGGTTTGCCCCGCCGCGTGGTGGTCCCGGTGCCGGTGCTGACGCCGTGGCTGTCCGGCCAGTGGGTCAACGTGGTCACCCCCGTGCCGGGCAGCATCGCCATCCCGTTGATCGAGTCGCTGGTGCACGAGGTCGTCTGCCACGATCGCGACATCGCCAGCTACATCCCGGACCCGGAAGGCGGCCTGACCCATTACGAGCACGCGGTCGAGCTCGCACTGATGCACACCCGCCACGCCGAGGTGCCCACCCGCTGGTCGGATGCAGCCTGGCCGGGCGCACCGTCGGACCCATTGGCCACCGACCCCGAGTGGTCCGGCGGTTCCCTCTACCAGGACCTCCGCGAGCAGCACTGCGCCGCTGACCCGCACACGCTCTGGGATGTCATCGAGTCCATCGGCGGCGAGCACGGCTGGTACTCCTTCCCGCTGGCCTGGTCGGTGCGCGGCTGGATCGACCGGCTCGCCGGCGGCGTCGGGTTGCGCCGCGGCCGCCGCGACCCGCACCGGCTGCACGTGGGGGAGGCCCTGGACTTCTGGCGGGTGGAGTACCTGGACCGGCCCCGGCTGCTGCGGCTGCGCGCCGAGATGCGGCTACCCGGTCGCGCCTGGCTGGAACTGGCGGCCATCCCGGACGGGAACGGCGGCTCCCGCTACCAGCAGCGGGCACTGTTCAAACCCCACGGGCTGGCCGGGCATCTGTACTGGCAGAGCATCGCCCCCTTTCACGGCGCCGTCTTCGGTGGCATGGTCCGCAACATCACCGGCGCCGCCGAACAGTATGTCCAGCACCAGGAGGGCTCTGAGTGATCACGACCGGCAGGTCCCCCCGATGAGCGTGGCCATCGCGGTGTTCACCCGTGATCTCCGGGTCCATGACAACCCCGTCCTGCACGCGGCCTGCCGCGGCGCCACCGAGGTGGTACCGCTGTTCGTGCTCGACTCCGGGATCCGGGCCAGCGGCTTCCTCGCACCGAACCGGGCGGCGTTCCTGGCCGAGGCACTGTCCGATCTGGACGCCGCGCTGCAGTACCGGGGCGGGCGGCTGGTGGTGCGCTCCGGGGCGGTGGTCACCGAGGTCGCGCGCATCGTCGCCGAGCTGGGTGCCGCCGAGGTGCACCTCGCCGCCGACGCCAGCGGCTACAGCCACCGCCGGGAACGGGCCCTGCGCGCCCGCCTGGGCGGCGAGGGCTGCCGCCTGCACGTCCACGCCAACACGATCACCGTCGTGGAACCCGCGGCGATCACCCCCTCGGGCGGCGGCGACCACTTCGCGGTCTTCACCCCCTACCACCGGCGCTGGCTCCGCACAGCGACCCGCAACCTGGTCCCGGCGCCGCAGCGGGTCGCCGTGCCGCCGATCACCAGCGATCCGCTCCCCACGGCCGAGGACATCTGCCCGGGCCGGCGCGCACCGCGGCTGGCCCCGGGTGGCGAGACCGCGGGCCGACGAGTCCTGGACGCCTGGCTGGACGGTCCGATCCAGGAGTACGAGCAGGCCCATGACGACCTGGCCGGCGACGGCACCTCCCGGCTGTCGCCGTACCTGCACTTCGGGTGCGTCTCCCCCACCGAGGCGGTCCGGCGCGCCGACCCCTCCACCGCGGGCGGGGCGGCGTTCGTCCGGCAGCTGGCCTGGCGGGATTTCCACCACCAGGTCCTCGCGGCCCGGCCCGATGCCCCGACCACGGATTACCGCACCCGGCACGACCAGTGGCACCGGGACGAGTCCGCCGCGCAAGCCTGGCGGGATGGGCGGACCGGTTACCCGGTCGTCGATGCCGGGATGCGCCAACTGAGCGAGGAGGGCTGGATGCACAACCGGGCCCGGCTCCTCACCGCCAGCTTCCTCACCAAGACCCTGTACCTCGATTGGCGCCTGGGTGCCCGGCATTTCCTCGACCTGCTCGTCGACGCCGACGTCGCCAACAACCAGCTCAACTGGCAGTGGGTCGCCGGCACCGGTACCGACACCCGGCCCAGCCGGGTCCTCAACCCGGTGCGCCAAGCCGAACGCTACGACCCCCGCGGCGACTACGTTCGCCGGTACCTCCCCGAACTCCGCGACGTCGAGGGCGCCGCAGTGCACCAGCCCTGGAAACTGGACCCGAAGCACCGGGCCCACCTCGACTACCCCGACCCCATCATCGATCTCCGCGACGGTGCGGATTATTTCCACACCGCTCGTGGCAAGAGCTCCGGAGGCTGACGGTGATCATCGACCTGCCCTCCACGACCACCGCGGCGGTCAACCACGCGTTGATCGATGTCCGGGAGCGCGGCGGCGCGGTGGCTTTGGGCCGGGTGCTCACTCTGGTGATCGTCACTGACGACTCGGCTGAGGTGGAGCACTCGATCGAGGCTGCCAACGAGGCCAGCCGGGAGCATCCCTGCCGAGTGCTCGTGGTGGCCCGGGGGCACAAGCGGGGCGCGACCCGGCTGGACGCCCAGATTCGCGTCGGGGGTGACGCTGGCGCATCCGAGGTGCTGGTGCTGCGCCTGTACGGTCCGCTGGCCGGCCACGGGGACAGCGTGGTGGTCCCGCTGCTGCTGCCGGACTGCCCGGTCGTCGCCTGGTGGCCGGGAGCCGCCCCGGCGATCCCCGCGCAGGATCCCATCGGCCGGCTCGCCCAGCGCCGGATCACCGATGCCGCGGCAGCGGACAGGCCGATCAAGGCACTGGAGAGCCGCCGCATCTCCTGCTGCGAGGGGGACACCGATCTGGCCTGGAGCCGGCTGACCCCGTGGCGCGCGCTGCTCGCCGCCGCACTGGACCTGCCCCCGTACGAGGACGTCGAATCCGTCACGGTGACCGGTGCCGCTGACAACCCGTCCTCCGACCTGCTCGCCGGCTGGTTGCGGTCCCGGCTTGACGTCCCAGTCCGCCTGCGTACCAGCCCTTCCCGCGGTAACGGGGTTCACGCGGCGGTGCTGGAGCGCCGATCCGGTCCGGTGGAGCTGATCCGGCCCGACGGGAAGGTGGGCACCCTGCGCCAACCAGGTCAACCTGAGCGCAGGGTGCCGCTGAAACGGCGCCCGGTGCGGGAGTGCCTTGCCGAGGAGCTGCGCCGGCTCGACCCCGACGAGATCTACCAAGCCTCGCTGGCGGCGCTTCTCGAGGTGGACGGCCGTCGCACCGGCGGCACGAGAACCAGCCGATCGAGCGAGCCTCGGAACGGCTCGTGAACCGCCCCGATGTGGTGGTGCACCCCACCGCTGAGGTCCTCGCCGCGGCCGCGGCCGCCCGCCTCATCACCCAGATCGTGAACATCCAGGCCGCCTCGGGTTCCGCGTCCCTGGTCCTGACGGGGGGAAGCATCGGCACCGCGGTACTTCGTGAGCTGGCCGGCACCCGGGCGGCGGCAGCGGTGGACTGGCCGAGGTTGGACCTCTACTGGGGCGATGAGCGCTTCCTGCCCACCGGGCATCCGGAGCGCAACGAGACCCAGGCTCGGGAAGCGCTGCTCAACCACGTCGGGGTGAATCCGGCCCGGGTCCACCCGATGGGGGCCTCGGACGGCCCCTGGGGGGACGATCCGGACGCCGCCGCCCGGGCCTACGAGGACCTGTTGCTCACCCACCGGCGACAGGGGGATCGCGGTCCGGCGCCCTCGTTCGATATCTGCTGCCTGGGCATCGGCGAGGAGGGCCATGTCGGGTCGGTGTTCCCCGGCTCCCCCGCGGTGTACGAGACCGAGCGCGCGGTGATCGGGGTGCGAGGCAGTCCCAAACCGCCACCCACCCGGATCACCCTGACCCTGCCGGCCATCCGGTGTGCCACCGAGGTGTGGTTGTTCGTCTCGGGATCGGCGAAGGCTGCAGCGGTAGCCATGGCGCTGCGCGGTGCCGGCGAGGTGCAGCTGCCCGCCGCGGGTGCGACGGGCACTCGGCGCACGCTGTGGCTGCTGGACCGGGCCGCCGCCGCCAAACTCCCCGCCGACCTCCTCCCCCGCTGACCTGCGCTCCCCGTTGGGTAGACCCGACTCTATGCGGCAACGTGCATGCACCTTGACGCTCCGCAACGTGCCTGCCTAACGTCAAGTCTCGTACTCGCATAAGAGGGGGATGGACATGGAGCTGACGCGGATCGCTGGTGGAGATTGCGGTCGTGACGACTGCCCGACCATCTTCACGACAGATAACGACACGATTGCAGTGAAGGGTTACGTCCTGCATAAGGAGACAGCGGCAGGTGAGGCGGTGGTTGAAATACCTGTAGCCGTTTTCCAGGAGGCGGCTCATGCGCTTGGAAGGTGACGCCTGGCGAACGTTCTTCGATTCATACCGACGACGAGCTTTCCGTCTTGAAACACTGCCTTCCTACGCCATGGCCGACGAACAGACAGAATATGCGACGTTCTTGGCGACGGGAGAGGTGGACATCCCAGACGATGATCCCTGGCTCGCCCGTGTTCGTCATTTTCGTCAGACTGGTCGATGGATTGGGCGGGTACATGTCATCAGGCAGCCACTGACAGATTACCTGAAATACGAGTTCGCGGTCTATCGCCGCACCGTGGAGGCCGGTGAGGACGTGCGCATCCTCGATCTCACAGACCAGCCCGACCCGGGCCTGCCCGCGCAAGACTTCTGGCTCTTCGACGACAGCGCTGTCGTTCGCATGGACTATGACGCAGACGGTACCCAGCTGGGCCGCGAGCTCCTCACGGGCGTTGATCCTGCCCCGTACGTAGCATGGAAACACCTGGCTCTGGAACATGCCGAGCCGTTCACTGAGAATTGGGTGAAGCGAGTCGAGTGAAACTCGACCCCACACACGCGGGGCGAGATCGCCAGAACCTGGCGAGCGCACTGCATGACTTGCGCAAGGCGTCGGGCCTGTCTGGGGACCGGCTGGCCCGACGCTGTGGGATGAGTCAGAGCAAAGTGAGCCGCATCGAGACCGGCCGCTTACTGCCGAGCGTCATCGACGTCGAGCAGGTGCTGACCGCACTTGAAGTAGATAGTGCGACCCGACGCGAGCTGCTGGTGCTCGCTCGTGTCGCTAATGCTGAGTACCAGGATGTGCGGGCTTCGGTACGTCGAGGGCTTCACCACCGGCAGCGTGAGCTGGCCACGCTGGAAGCCACCGCCACGCAGGTGCGACACTTTCTGCCGACCCTCATCACCGGGTTACTCCAAATACCCGAGTACATGCGGGCGGCCATGAGTACCCCGGTCAAACCGGCCGCGGGCAACGTTGACAAGGCAATAGCGCTGAAGCTGCAAAGGCAAGCAGTACTGCACGACAAAACCAAGAATTTTGAGTTCTTGCTGACAGAGTCGGCAATACGATGGAGACTCTGCGAGTCGTCGATCATGGCGGTGCAGATCGACCGGCTCGTGTCGCTGTCACAGCAGACAAATATCCATATTGGCGTATTGCCAATTTCGGCAGGGGTGACCGAAGGCGCTTATCACACCTTCGTCATCTACGATCGTCGCCTGGTGACCATTGAACTTTTTAGCGGCCAGCTGGTGTTACGTGACCCCAGGGACATCGATCACTACTGGGCACTCTTTGATTTCTTCGGCGACCACGCCCTGTGAGCGGGTGACGCTCGGAGCGTTCTGAAGAAATTGGCTGACACGTTCCGAACCAGCGAATAATTCGAGCACGCGCATAACGCTAGCATTCAACGCAGCCTTGTCCATAGCGTCACGGCATGGACATAGCGGCAGGCCTCCGAGTGCCCGATCCTCAGTTTCCCCGCAAGACCCCGGCTGGCCACCGGTCGAGCGTCCCCCTGCCGCTGCAAGCTCCTGGCGGCCAGCCGGATCCCAAACACCTCGCTGGGGGCGGTACCACCTCCGAAGCGCACGCCGCCGGTCGAGCCCTGTGTAACTACTTTCTGGCCAATGCCGACTGCGGTGATAACGCCGTCAATGACCAGCTTGTCGCCGAACTGGTGCGCCGGACCCGCATGCGGCAAGCGGCTCGTGACGATGAGATCAGCGTTGGAGATGATTGACCTGGGCATACGAGACAGTGGTGCGAGTTGCCCGCCAGCGCCGTGGGTACCGAGTTTCACCATGGTGCTGTGCACCGTTGGCTGGAGAGCGTTGTGGTGAAACTCGGCGCACGGAGTGCACCCCAGGTCTGCCAAGCCGGTGCCACCAGCGCGGGTCGGGCGCTCACATTCAACTCCCAGGTTGCCCGCAGCAAATGTTCATTTTCGTGTGGCTGACTCGC
Source organism: Pseudonocardiaceae bacterium (assembly GCA_036501085.1). Lineage (GTDB taxonomy): Bacteria > Actinomycetota > Actinomycetes > Mycobacteriales > Pseudonocardiaceae. The sequence goes on from DASYAZ010000106.1 coordinate 26,642, forward strand.
TGTCGTTGATGCCGGGGGCACTGCTCCCGGCATTTTTCTGCGGAAGGGTGCCGTGGTGAGGGCAGCGCTCGCGATACGCCGGATGTCAACCAAGCAGTGGCTGATCGTGGGTGCGGTGGGCGCCCTGGTCGTTCTCGGCGGCGCCGCCCTCACCGGATGGGCCTGGGCAGGATCGCAGCCGGGGGCTGCGCCACAGCTGGTCACCGCCAGGCTCGGCACGCTGCGGCAGACGGTCCTGGTGACCGGAACGATCGAACCGGCCCAGCAGGCGAATCTGAGCTTCGGGGTCAGTGGCCAGGTCACCTCGGTACCGGCGACGGTCGGGCAGCAGGTACAAACCGGTCAGACGCTGGCGACCGTGAACGCGGCCTCGTTGCCGAGCCAGGTGGCCCAGGCACGGGCGGCGGTCGCGGCCGATGAAGCCCGGCTCGCCGCAGACCAGACATCCGGTGCAACGGACGCACAGCTCAACGCCGACAACGCCGCGGTGACCGCGGCGAACGCGCAGCTGACCGTGGCGCAGCAGAACCTGTCGAAGGCGACCTTGACCGCACCGTTCAACGGCACCGTGGCCTCGGTCGCCCTCACGGTGGGCCAGCAGGTGTCAGCCAACTCCTCCGCTGGCACGAATCCCACTCCTGCTGGCGTATCCGGTGCGAGCGGCACATCCGGTGGCGGCGCATCCGGTGCGAGCGGCGCATCCGGTGGCAGTGGCAGTGGCGGCGGCGCATCGAGCTCGGTGACGGCGACACCGTCCACCTCGAACGCCGACGTGGTGGTGATCAGTGCCGGTACCTATGTCGTCGATGCCGGCGTCGATGACACTGAGGTAGGGCAGCTGACATCCGGCGAGCAGGCCGTCATCGTGCCGGAAGGCGCCACCAGGCAGATCGACGGCACGGTGGCCTCGGTCGGGATGGTCGGCAACCAGAGCTCCGGCGTCACGACCTACCCGGTCACCATCACCGTCACCGGCAGCCCCGGCGAGTTGCCTCTCGGTGCCAGCGCCCAGATCTCCATCATCGTCAGGCAACTCACCGGTGCTGTTGTGGTGCCCCGGACCGCCGTGCACCAGAACGGCGCCGGCTCCGTGGTCTACGAGATGGCCGCTGGCACGCAGGTGCCCCATCCGGTGACGGTGGGACTCAGCGCGGGAGGGCAGACCCAGATCATCAGCGGGTTGGGTGCCGGTACGCCCGTCGTGGTGCCTGCTGCTCCCGCCGGGTCCAGTCCCAGTACGACCGGGCGCGGCAATGGCGGTGGCGGCACGGGTCGCGGCGGTGGTTTCGGGGGCGGTGGTTTCGGCGGCGGGGGCGGCTTCGGCAGCGGTGGCGTCGGCGGGGGCGGCCGGGCCGGCAGGACGGGTTGAGCGATGACCGCTGAGGTATTTCTCCCTGCCGGGGCGCCACTACTCGCACTCCGAAACGTCAGCAAGACCTACCGCAGCGGATCGCTGCAGGTGGCGGCACTGCGCGACGCCACCATCTCCATCCGGGAGGGTGAGTTCGTCGCGATCACCGGCCCCTCCGGATCGGGAAAGTCCACCCTCATGTATGTCCTGGGCTGCTTGGACGGCCCGACCGCGGGTCACTACCGGCTGGCCGGCCAGGACGTCAGCACGATGTCAGAAGAGGAACTGGCGGAGGTCCGAAACCAGCGGATCGGCTTCGTGTTCCAGCAGTTCAACCTGATGCCCTCGCTGAACGCGCGGCGCAATGTGGAGCTGCCGCTGTGCTATGCCGGTGTCCGGCGGGCTGAGCGCAGCGCCCGGGCCGCGGACGTGCTGACCCGAGTGGGCCTGGCCGATCGGATGGAGCACCGTCCCAGCGAGTTGTCCGGTGGCCAGCAACAACGAGTGGCGATCGCCCGGGCTCTGGTCGGTGATCCGGCGTTGATCCTGGCTGACGAACCAACTGGCAACCTGGACTCGGCCTCCACGGCAGACGTGCTGGGACTGCTGGCCGATCTGCACGCCGCCGGCCGGACCATCGTGCTCATCACCCACGAGCCCGACGTGGCCGCGGCAGCCCAGCGCACGGTGCGGCTCCTGGACGGTGCCATCTGCGGCGACAGCGATCATGCGCGCGGGACGGACATGCCGGGATGAACTGGCTGGAGACCATCAGCACCGGACTCGACGCAGTACGCACGCACCGGCTTCGCTCGGGCCTGACCGTGCTCGGCATCCTGATCGGCATCGCCGCGGTCATCCTGACGGTCGGGCTCGGGCTCGGCGCCCAGGAACAGATCACCCAGCAGATCAACTCGCTGGGTAGCAACCTGCTCATCGTCACCCCGGGCAGCGTCACCAGCAACAGCGGCGTCCGTGGCGGATCCGGTTCCGCGTCCACCCTGACCCTGACCGACGCCACCGCGCTGTCCTCGAGGATCGTGGCGCCGGACGTCGCCGCGGTCGCTCCCACCGTGCAGCGATCGGAGTCCCTGATCGCCGGGACCGTGAACTGGACTACGACCGTGGTCGGCACCATGCCGGCCTGGACGACGGTCCGGGCTCGCACGGTCAGCAGCGGCCGCTTCCTCACCGGCCAGGACCTGACCGACCACGCCGCGGTCACCGTGCTGGCCCCCACGACAGCGCAGGAGTTGTTCGGCCTGCGGGACCCGGTCGGGCAGACCGTGACGATCTCCGGTACGCCCATGACCGTTGTCGGAGTGCTCGGAGCCGCCGGGTCGACGGCGGTCGCGAACGAGGACGACCAAGCCATCGTCCCCATCACCACGGCATCCGGGCGGCTCTTCGGTGGCGCGACCCGTGATGCTGTGCAGAGCATCTACCTGCAGGCGCGGTCATCGGACACGCTGTCCGCCGCCTACCAGGAAGCCGACTCCGAGCTGTCGAACCTGCATCACATCCTGACTCCCGCCAGTGCGGATTTCACCATCACCAGCCAGCAGTCGATCCTGAACACCGCCACTTCGGTCACCCAGACCCTCACGGTGCTGCTTGGTGGCATCGCGGGGATCTCCTTGCTGGTGGGCGGGGTGGGCGTCATGAACATCATGCTGGTGTCGGTGACGGAGCGGATCCGCGAGATCGGTCTGCGGAAAGCTCTGGGCGCCACCCCCCGGGTGATCCGGCGCCAGTTCCTGGTCGAGGCCTCCGTTCTCGGCCTGGCCGGCGGGGTCCTCGGCGTGGCGCTGGGGCTGACCGCCGGGATCGTCCTCTCGAGGTTGATCTCCCAACCCATCGTGATCTCGGCGCCGGTGACGCTGGGGGCGCTTGCCGTGGCCATCGGGATCGGGCTGGTCTTCGGGGTGTACCCGGCGAGCAGGGCCGCCCGGCTCGCCCCGATCGAAGCATTGCGAAACGAATGAGGAACCCATGAATCGACGGTTGCGGCGGCGCCGCCGCCGATGGTTGTTGGTGGTGGGGATGGTGGCTGTCCTGGTTGCCCTTGCGGGAGTGGTCGAGGCCCGCAGCTCCGGCGCAGCGACCTACCGCACCGCAGCCGTCGAACGGGGCGATGTCGAATCCACCCTGGACGCTCCGGGCACGATCCAACCGGTCAACCAGGCTAACCTCAGCTTTCCCGTTGCCGGCGTCGTGCGCAGCGTGTCAGCCGTGATCGGCCAGCACGTCAGCGTCGGCCAGACCCTGGCCGAGTTGGACACCACCTCCCTGGACGCGCAGGTCGCCGCGGCGCAGTCCACCCTCGCCGCGGCCCAGGCCAGGCTGGCCTCCGACAGCTCAAGCCAGACGGGTGGCACCTCCACCGCCGCGGTGGCACCGGCCGCATTCCGTACCGCGATCGCCCCGACCGCCACGAACGCGGGCAGCGCCTCGGGCAGCACCGGCTCCTCGGATCCCGTCTCAGCAGCCCGGAACCTCGTCACTACGCAGCAGGCTCGTCTTGTCGCCGGGCAACACCAGGCCGATCAGGACCTTGTTCAGGAACAGCGCGATCTCACCGCTGAGACCAGCGTCTGCCAGGCATTTCTCGCCTCGCCGGGCAGTACATCCCATGCGCGGCAACGCCAACCGGCGCCGGGCCACGGCCTCGACCGCTCGGACCTCGGCAGCTGCCGCAGTACCTCCAGTGGGAGTGGCCAGTCCCGCTGGAGGTACCGCGGCACCTGATGCCAGTGACTGTGCGGCCGCGGCGCGGACGGTGCTGGCAGACCAGATCGCTGTCGAGCACGATCAGCAAGCTGTGGCCGCCTTGGAGCCGGCACTCGACGGCGCCATCGACAAGCTTGTGGCTGCCGTTCAGGCCACCAACCAGCCAACAACACAACCGCAGCCGCAGCACACCTCGCAGCCGATTTCGGGGCAGCAGCGTCCCTCAACCACTGGACCGGCACCGAAAAACACCCCCCGGCCCAGCCACCCGGCCGGGTCACCCGCCGAGCCGGCGGCCCGGGCGCCAGCACCGACTCGAGCGGCTTCGGCCGAGCAGCTCACCTCGGACCAGACCGCGGTAGACGCCGCGCAGGCAGAGCTCGCCGAGGCACAGCAAGCCCGCGATCAGGCTGAGCTGCGCAGCCCGATCGATGGCACGGTCGGTTCGGTGGCCATCAGCCCTGGAGCGGCGGTCCAAGGGAACTCCAGCTCTCCGCAGCTGGTCGTCATCGGTCCAGGTTCCCACCAGGTCATCACGTCGATCGGCGACACCGCTATCGGTTCAGTGCGGTTGGGAGATGCCGCAACCATCATCCCCAGCGGAAGTTCGACACCAGTGCACGGTCAGATCGTCTCGATCGGTGTGCTCTCCTCCACCTCCTCCACTACCGGGCCGGGATCTGTGAGCTACCCCGTCACCATCGGTCTCACCAGTACTGGGCAGCAGCTCTTCGCCGGGCAGAGTGCCTCGGTCTCCATCCTGATGGGCTACGCATCGGGCTCCCTGACCGTGCCCAGCTCCGCGGTGCACCATGCTGGTGCCCTCACCATCGTCACCGTGCTACGTCAGGGCATCGCGAGCTCGGCGCGGGTCTCCCTCGGTGCCGTCGGACCCACCCGCACCCAGATACTCAGCGGCCTCAACCAGGGTGACCAAGTCGTTCTCGCCGAGCTGTCCCAGCCGCTGCCGACCACGAGCCTGCAGAACATCCAGCGCATCGCCGGTGGAGGTGGGGGTGGCGGCGGGGGCGGTGGGCGTCTCGTCAGGTGAGGAAATACCGGCCCGCCCCGATCCAGCTCAGCCCTGTTCGTCGGGCAGCCTGCCTTGGAGATAGTCGTCGTAGGCCGACAGGTCGAGGAACCCGTGGCCGCAGTAGTTGAACAGGATGACCTTCTCCGTGCCGGTCTCCTTGGCGGCGAGCGCCTCGTCGATCACCGCGCGGATAGCGTGGGCGGCTTCCGGGGCGGCCACCTTGCCCTCGGTGCGGGCGAACTGCATGGCGGCCTCGAAGACCTTGCCTTGCGGGTAGGCCACCGCTTCCATCCGGCCGTCCCGGACCAGCGCCGAGATCAGCGGGCTGTCCCCGTGGTAGCGCAGTCCCCCGGCGTGGATGCTCGGCGGCACGAAGTCGTGGCCCAACGTGTACATCGGCAGCAGCGGCGTGAACCCGGCGGCGTCCCCGAAGTCGTAGTCGAACCGGCCCTGGGTCAGGGTGGGGCAGGACAGCGGCTCGACGGCGAGCAGCCGCACCGCCGGCTCGGGGACGAACGGGAACGCGATCCCGCCCAGGTTGGACCCGCCTCCGCAAGGCGCGATCACCACGTCGGGCAGCCGCTCCCCGGCGAGTGTGAGCTGCTCCCGGGCCTCCAGCCCGATCACCGTCTGGTGCAGCAGGACATGGTTGAGCACCGAACCCAGCGAATAGTGGGTGTCCGCGCGGCTCACGGCATCCCGGACCGCATCGGAGATCGCGGTTCCGAGCGAGCCGGGATGGCCTGGGGCGTCCACCGGAGAAGGCACCACCGCGCCGCCCCATGTCTGCATGATCACTCGGCGGTAGGGCTTCTGCTCGAAGCTGGCCCGGACCATGTACACCATGCATTCCAGGTCGAACTGGGCGCAGGCGAATGCCAGCGCAGTGCCCCACTGGCCGGCGCCGGTCTCCGTAGTCAGCCTGCGGACCCCGTCCCGGGCGTTGTAGAAAGCCTGCGCCACGGCGGTGTTCGGCTTGTGACTCCCCGCTGGGGACCCTGCCTCGTCCTTGAAATAGATCCGGGCCGGGGTGCCCAGCGCCTGCTCCAGGCGGATCGCGCGAACCAGCGGGGTGGGCCGCCACAGCCGCAAGATGTCGAGAACCTCACCCGGCACGTCGATCCAGGGCGCGGTGGTCATCTCCTGCTCGACGAGTGCAGCCGGGAACAGCGGCGCCAGATCGTCCGGACCGAGCGGCTCCCGGGTTGCCGGGTGCAGTGGCGGCTGCAGCGGAGCCGGCAGGTGCGGCACGACGTTGAACCAGGCCGATGGGATCTCAGCGGGTGGCAGCGTCCAGCGGGTCATTCTCGGGCGCTCCTCACCGCCGCGGAGGGTTGGCCCTCGTTGAGAGCGCCCCGCGCCCGGGTTGGCAGTACTTGAAGAGCGACCAACGTCAGGGCTCGCGGGATTCCTTCAGTCGGGCCAGCGCTTCGGCGAGAATGGCTTCGCCGTCGGCGTCGGAGCGGCGCTCCTTGACGTAGGCGAGGTGCGTCTTGTAGGGCTCGTTGCGCGGCGCATCGGGTGGCCGCTGCTCGTTGCGCCCAGCGGGGAAACCGCACCGTGGGCAGTCCCACACCTCGGGTTCCTCAGCCTCGGCCGCGAACGACGGGGTGGACTGGTGCCCGTTCGCACACCAGTACGACACCCGGCGGCGGGGAGCCGTCTCCCCGCGCTCGGATTCGCCCATCGGGCCGGCTCCGACCCGCGTGCCGCGGATCGCGTTCCCACTAGCCATTGATCGCCTCACCTCGCGGAACCGCCGGGAATCACCCCGGACATGCTCAGCCGATCTTGATCAGAAGTCCGATCCCCACAATAGAGATCAACCATACCGAGCTGACGAACAACGTCAGCCGATCGAGGTTCTTCTCCACGACGCTAGACCCGGACAGACTCGATTGCATACCGCCGCCGAACAGACTGGACAACCCCCCGCCACGGCTTCGATGCAGCAAGATCAGCAGGACCAGCGCGGTACTGGTGAGCAGGAGCAGGATCTGCAGGAAGAGCTTCATCACACCCTCGTCGGACAACGACTGATTCGCAAGGTTACCCCCTCTGAGCACCGGTGGCGGCCCGGCCTGTCCGGGAGGCGGTTACGGGAGCGGACCGCCGGCCGCCAGAGCGCAGAGTTTGGCGAACTCGTCAGCGTCCAGGCTCGCGCCACCCACCAGCCCACCGTCGATGTCGGCCTCGGCGACCAGATCGGCGACGTTGCTCGACTTGACTGATCCGCCGTAGAGCACCCGGACATCGTCGGCGACCTCGGCGCCGTACTTGTCCGCCAGGGTCCGGCGGAGCGCGGCACAGACCTCCTGGGCATCGGCCGGGGTGGCGACCCGCCCGGTGCCGATCGCCCAGATCGGCTCGTAGGCGATCACCACGGTCCGGACCTGCTCGGCGGTCAGGCCCTTCAGGGCGGCGCGCAGCTGCTCGGTGCTGTGCGCCAGGTGATCACCGGCCTCCCGGATCTCCAGTCCCTCACCGACGCACAGGATGGGGACCAGCCCATGCCGCAACGCGGCCCGCACCTTGCTGCCCACCAGCGCGTCGTCTTCGCCGTGGTACTCGCGCCGTTCGGAGTGCCCCACGATGACGTAGCTGCAGTCCAGCTTGGCGAGCATCGGCCCGGACACGTCGCCGGTATAGGCCCCGGAATCCTTCGGGGCCAGGTCCTGGGCACCGTAGCGGATCAGCAGCTTGTCCCCCTCGATGAGGGACTGGACGCTGCGCACGGCGGTGAAGGGCACCAGCACCGCCACCTCGACCTTGGCGAAGTACTTCTCCGGTAAGGCGAAGGCGAGCTTCTGCACCAGTGCGATGGCCTCAAGGTGGTTGAGGTTCATCTTCCAGTTACCGGCGATCAATGGTTGGCGAGCCACGGCCTAAGTCTCCAGCACCGCGACACCGGGCAACGCCTTGCCCTCCAAAAACTCCAGCGATGCGCCCCCACCAGTGGAGATGTGCGAGAACCCCTCTTCAGGCAGACCGAGCAACCGCACTGCGGCCGCCGAGTCACCGCCGCCGACGACGCTGAACGCACCCGATCCGGCGATAGCCTGCGCAACACCCCGGGTGCCCGCCGCGAACGGGGCGAGCTCGAACACGCCCATGGGCCCGTTCCAGAACACGGTGGCAGCTCCGGCCAGCGCCGCGGAGAACTCGCTCACCGCCTCCGGTCCGATGTCCAGGCCCATCCACTCATCCGGGATCTCCCGCACCGGCACCGTGCGGGTGTTCGCGTCGGCTGCGAATTTGTCGGCGACGACGATGTCACTCGGCAGCCGGATCGACTCGCCGGAGCTCTCGAGCAGCCGGGCGCACACCTCGATCATGTCCGGCTCCAGCAGCGAAGCCCCGACCGGGTGGCCGAGTGCGGCGAGGAAGGTGAAACACATCCCGCCGCCGACGAGCAGGGTGTCCACCGTCGGCAGCAGTGCCTCGATCACGGCGAGCTTGTCGGACACCTTCGACCCGCCCAGCACCACGGCGTAGGGTCGGTCCGGCCCACCGGTGAGCCGTCGCAGGGTGCTCAACTCGTCGAGTACCAGCGTGCCGGCATAACCGGGTAGCCGCTCGGCGATGTCCACGACAGAGGCCTGCACCCGGTGCACCACGCCGAACCCGTCGGAGACGAATGCCCCGTCCGACCCGACCAGGGCGGCCAGCTCGTCGGCCAGCGCGCCCCGCTCAGCGGCGTCCTTGGCGGTCTCCCGCAGATCGAAGCGGACGTTCTCCAGCAGCGCGATCTCCCCGTCGCCCAGACCGGCGGCGGCAGCGCGGGCCGACTCGCCCACGACGTCGGCCGCCGCCGCGACCGGGGCACCGAGCAGCTCCCCGAGCCGGGCCGCCACCGGGGCCAGCGAGTAGGCCGGGTCCGGCGCTCCCTTGGGCCGCCCCAGGTGGGCGCTCACCACCACCCGGGCTCCCGCGCCGCACAGCGCCTGCAGGGTGGGCAGCGAGGCGCGGATCCGGCCGTCATCGGTGATCCGCGGCCCGTCCAGCGGGACGTTGAGGTCGGCGCGAACCAGCACCCCCCGCCCCGACACTCCCGCCGCGATCAGGTCGTCGAGCGTCCTCACAGCTGCGAGCCCACCATCACGATCAGATCAGCCAGCCGGTTGGAGTACCCCCATTCGTTGTCGTACCAGCCGACGATCTTGACCTGGTTGCCGATCACCTTGGTCAGCGGCGAGTCGAAGACGCAGGACGCCGGGTCGGTGATGATGTCCGAGGACACGATGGGCTCGGCGCTGTAGCGCAAAATGCCCTTCAGCGAGCCGTCGGCGGCGGCCCGGAAGGCCTCGTTGACCTCCTCCACGCTGGTCTCCCGGGAGACCGAGGCGGATAGATCTGTGATCGATCCATTCGGAATCGGCACCCGCAGCGCATAACCGTCGAGCTTTCCGTTGAGGTCCGGCAGCACCAGCCCGATGGCCTTGGCGGCCCCGGTGGAGGTCGGCACGACGTTGATCGCGGCGGCCCGAGCCCGGCGCAGATCCTTATGCGGGCCATCCTGCAGATTTTGATCCTGAGTGTAAGCGTGGATGGTGGTCATCAAGCCTTGCTCGATACCCAGCGCGTCGTGCAGCACCTTGGCCATGGGGCCCAGGCAGTTGGTGGTGCACGAGGCGCAGGAGATCACCGTCTGAGAGCTGTTCAGCCTGGAGTCGTTGACCCCGAGCACCACGGTGAGGTCCTCATCCGTGGCCGGCGCGGAAATGACCACCTTCTTCGCGCCGCCCTCGTCGACGTGCTTGCGGGCGTCGGCCGCCTTGGTGAAGAAGCCGGTCGACTCCAGCACCACATCCACACCCAGCGCACCCCAGGGCAATGCGCCCGGGTCCCGCTCGGCGAGCGCCTTGATGGTCTTGCCGCCGACCGCGATGCCGTCGTCGGTGACGTGCACGTCCTCGGCCAACCTGCCCAGCACGCTGTCGTACTTGAGCAGGTGCGCCATGGTGGCGATGTCCCCGAGGTCGTTGAATGCCACCACCTCGATGTCGTGGCCACCGGCCTGCACGGCGCGCCAGAAATTCCGCCCGATGCGGCCGAACCCGTTGATCCCTACCCGAACGGTCACGATGCTCTCTTCCTCTCCACACCCACACCGGCGGCGCGGCCGGTACGACTCCACCTGATTCTCTGCGGCGTCACCCTAGCGGCCGGCACCCACCGGGCAGGCCCCCCGGGAGGGGGAGCTGTAGGGGTGTTCGCGCCGTGCTCGCTGTTGGGCTCGCCTAGGCGTCCAGCATGTCGGGGGTGACCGCGGACTCGGTGTCCGGCACCCCGAGTTCTTCGGCCTTGCGGTCGGCCATCGCCAGCAACCGGCGGATCCGGCCGGCCACCGCGTCCTTGGTCAGTGGCGGGTCGGCGAGCTGCCCCAGCTCCTCCAGCGACGCCTGCCGGTGCTCCAGCCGCAGCCGGCCCGCCGTGAGCAGGTGATTCGGGAGATCCATCCCGAGCAACTCCAGGGCCCGGGCGACCCGCGCCGCCGAGGCCACCGCCGCGCGCGCGGAGCGGCGCAGGTTGGCGTCGTCGAAGTTGGCCAGCCGGTTGGCGGTGGCGCGGACCTCGCGGCGCACCCGGCGTTCCTCCCAGGCCAGCACCGAGTCGTGCGCGCCGATCCGGGTGAGCAACGCACCGATGGCGTCCCCGTCCCGGATCACCACCCGGTCGGCGCCCCGGACCTCGCGCGCCTTGGCCGCGATGCCGAGCCGGCGAGCCGCCCCGACCAGGGCCAGTGCCGCCTCCGGCCCAGGACAGGTCACCTCCAGCGCGGCCGAGCGCCCGGGCTCGGTGAGCGAGCCGTGCGCGAGGAACGCGCCTCGCCAGGATGCCTCGGCATCGCAGAGACCACCCGAGACGACCTGCGGGGGCAGCCCGCGGACCGGGCGTCCACGCAGGTCCAGCAACCCGGTCTGGCGGGCCAGCCCTTCCCCGTCCCGCACGATCCGCACCACGTAACAGGTCCCCTTGCGCAGCCCACCAGCCGTGATCAGATGCACATCGGAGTTGTGCCCGTACAGCTCGTGCACTTCCCGGCGCAGCCGGCGGGCGGTGGAACCGGCGTCCAGCTCGGCCTCCACCACCACGCGACCCGCGATGATGTGCAACCCTCCGGCGAAGCGGAGCAGCGAGGAGACCTCGGCCCGGCGGCAGCACGTCTTGGTCACCCGCAGCCGGCTCAGCTCGTCCTTGACGGCAGAGGTCATGGCCACCGGCGGTTCTCCTCCCTCGCAGATCCGGCCTCAGGTGCGAATCGCATCGATGCGACCGGCTCGCCTGGCTCGTTTACCAGTATCCGATGCAGCGCTGCGGCCAGTGCCACCGGATCGTGCCGATCGGTGGAACCGTCCTCGGCGACCCGGTCAAGGTACGCGTGCCCCCCGAGCGCCGCTGCGCCGTGGTCCAACCTGGCCGGCGCGGCGACGGTGTCGAGGTCCGCGAGGACGGCGTGCACCCTGAATCCGGGTGGGGCGTGGTCGCGCAGCACGGTCAGATGCTGCTCCGGGGAGAAGCCCGCGGTCTCGCCGGGTTGCGGGGCCAGGTTGAGCACCAGGACGCGCCGGGCCGGGGTACTGGCCAGCGCGTCGGCCAGGCCAGGTACCAGCAGGTGCGGCAGCACGCTGGTGAACCACGAACCCGGTCCGAGGATGACGACATCGGCCGCACCGACCGCCCGCACCGCCTCGGCGCACGCCTGGGGCCGGGCCGGGCGCAGCCGCACCCGGTGCACCCGGCCCGGTGTGGTGGCCACCGCCACCTGCCCTCGGATCTGGCGCACGGCGTCCGAGTCCGGGTCCAGCCCGGCCACATCGGCTTCGATGTCCAGCGGTTCGGCGGCCATCGGGAGCACCCGGCCGGTCACCCCGAGCAGCCCGCACACCTCGTCGAGCATCGCCACCGGATCGCCGAGCATCTCCAGCAGCCCCGCCATCACCAGGTTGCCCACGGCATGCCCGGCCAGTGCCCCGGTGCCGCCGAGACGGTGCTGGAACACCTCGCACCAGCGCGCTCCACTGCCCTCGCGGGCGGCGAGCGCGGTTAGCGCCATCCGCAGGTCACCCGGTGGGAGCATGCCCAGTTCCCGGCGCAACCGCCCGGAGGAGCCACCGTCGTCGGCCACCGTGACGACCGCCGTGATGTCGTCGGTGATGGCTCGCAATGCCAGCAACGTCGCGTACAGCCCGTGGCCGCCGCCCAGCGCGACCGCTCTGAGCGCTCGGCTCACTCGCGACCCACGTCCCGGTGCACCACCTTGACCGTGATCCGGTCGGTTCCGTCCATCCCGTCGCTGCCGCCGAGCCGGGCAGCCAGCGCCTCGGACACGACCACGCTGCGGTGTTTACCACCAGTGCACCCCACCGCGATGGTGAGGTAGCGCTTACCCTCCCGGCGGTACCCGCCGCTGATCAGTCGCAGCAGCTCGAGGTAACGATCCAGGAACTCCTCCGCGCCCTCCTGGGCGAGCACGTAGTTGCGGACGTCGGCGTCCAGTCCGGTGAACTCGCGCAACTCCGGTATCCAGAACGGGTTGGGCAGGAAGCGCACGTCGATCACCAGGTCGGCATCCATCGGCAGCCCGTATTTGTAGCCGAAGGACAGCACGGTGATCCGGGTGCCTGCGCTGGCCTCGCCCCCGAATGCGTGCTCGATCTTGGCCCGGAGCTGGTGCACGGACAGCCCGGTGGTGTCCAGCACCAGGTCAGCCTCCTCGCGCAGCGGGGCGAGCAGCGCGCGCTCCGCACCGATCCCGTCGGCCAGCCGGCCGTCGCCCTGCAGTGGATGGCTGCGCCGGACCTGCTCGAAGCGGCGGATGAGCACCGCATCGGTGGCCTCCAGGTACAGCACCTTGGGCCGGTAACCGCGGGCGTCCAGGTCTTTGATCACCGCGGCGAGGTCGTCGGTGAACGCGCGGCTGCGCACATCCATGACCACCGCGACCCGGGTCACCACCCCCAGCGAGCGCGCACCGAGCTCGACCATGGTGGCGATCAGCTCAGGGGGCAGGTTGTCCACCACGAACCAGCCGAGGTCCTCGAGCACCTTGGCGGCCGTGCTGCGCCCCGCACCGGAGAGCCCGGAGACCACGGTGACCTCGATCCCGCCCTGTAGCGGGGCCTCCGGAACCGGTGTCACGGGACCGCCCCGTTGCGCTCCGGGGCACTCACCTCGCCGGCGCCGCCGAGCGCGGCCAGCACCGCGCGCGCGGTGCTCGGGCCGACTCCGGGGACCTCGGTGAGCTCAGCCACACTGGCCTGCCGGATCCGGCGCACCGAGCCGAAGTGCTTGAGCAGCGCGGCCTGCCGGGTCTTCCCCAGCCCCGCGACGTCATCCAGCGCGGAGCTGGTCATCCGGGCCGACCGTTTCTGCCGGTGGTAGCTGATCGCGAACCGGTGCGCCTCGTCCCGCACCCGCTGCAGCAGGTACAGGCCCTCGCTGGTGCGCGGCAGGATCACCGGGTCGGCCTCTCCGGGTAGCCAGACCTCCTCCAGCCGCTTGGCCAACCCTGCAATAGCGACGCCGGCCACACCCAGCTCCGAGAGCGCCTCGGCCGCGGCGGCCACCTGGGCCGGGCCACCATCGATGACCAGCAGGTTCGGCGGGTAGGCGAACTTCCGGGGGCGGCCGGTGTCCGGGTCCAGGCCGGGCTTGGCCTCCTGCTCGGTTTCCCGCAGGTAGCGGGCGAACCGGCGGCGGACGACCTCGGCGATGCTCGCCACGTCATCGGAGTGCCCCCCGCCGGCAGCATCCCGGATCGCGAAGCGCCGGTAGTCGGCCTTGCGGGGCAGGCCGTCTTCGAAGACCACCAGCGAGGCCACCACGTCATTGCCCTGCACGTGGCTGACGTCGATGCACTCGATGCGCAGAGGGGGGGTGTCCAGTCCCAGGTACTCATGGATCTCATGCAGCGCCGCGGCACGGGCGGTGAGGTCACCGGCGCGCCGCAGCTTGTGCTGGGCGAAGGCTTCCGCGGCGTTGCGTGCCACGGTGTCGGCCAGCGCGCGCTTGTCGCCCCGCTGCGGCACCCGCAGCGCAACCCGGGATCCGCGCAGCCCGGACAGCCACTCGGTCAGCGCCTCAGTTTCTTCGGGGTCGGCTGGGAGCTCGGGAACCAGCACCTCCCGCGGCACCGGCTGGCTGGGGTCATCGGCGGACCCCGCCAGTGCGGCCTGCTCGCCGTAGAACTGGGTCAGGAACTGGCTGACCAGGTCCGTCTGCTCGTCCTTCTCGATCACCCAGCCACGCTGACCGCGGACCCGCCCCCCACGGACGTGGAACACCTGCACCGCGACTTCGAGCTCATCGCAGGCGAACCCGATCACATCCGCGTCGGTGCCGTCACCCAGCACCACCGCCTGCTTCTCCATCGCCCGGCGCAGCGCACCGAGATCGTCGCGGAGCCGGGCGGCACGTTCATACTGCAACTCGGCTGCGGCCGTGTTCATCTCTCGTTCCAGCCGGCGGATCATCTTGTCGGTCCGGCCGGACAGGAAATCGCAGAAATCCTCGACGATCGCCCGGTGCTCCTGCGCGCTGACGGTGCCCACGCATGGCGCCGAGCACTTGTCGATGTAGCCCAGCAGGCAGGGCCGGCCGATTTGGCCGTGCCGTTTGAAGACGCCCGTCGAGCACACCCGGGCCGGGAAAACCCTGGTCAGCAGGTCCAGCGTCTCCCGGATCGCCCAGGCGTGCGCGTAGGGCCCGAAATACCGGACCCCGCGTCGGCGGGGACCCCGGTAGACGGACAGGCGCGGGTACTCCTCGTTCAACGTCACGGCCAGCACCGGGTAGCTCTTGTCGTCGCGGTACCGGACGTTGAATCGCGGGTCGAACTCCTTGATCCAGTTGTACTCCAGCTGCAGCGCCTCGACCTCGGTGCTGACCACCGTCCACTCCACCGAGGCCGCGGTGGTGACCATCTGCCGGGTTCGCGGGTGCAACCCGGCCAGGTCGGCGAAGTAGGAGTTCAACCTGCTACGCAGGTTTTTCGCCTTGCCGACGTAGATCACCCGGCGATGCTCGTCCCGGAAGCGGTATACCCCGGGCGCTTCGGGGATCGTGCCCGGTGCGGGGCGGTAGATCGACGGGTCCACTAGGCACCAGCCTAGTGGACCCGTCGTGAGTGGCATTGGGTGCCATAACACTGTTTGCCACTCACGAGCTCAATCCTCCGCAGGATTGAGCGAATCCGCCAACCCCATATCGGCGAGAGCAGATACCCGGGGTACGAGGCCAGCCAGCTCGCGCTGCCCAGGCTGACCGCGTCCGCCCCCGCCCAGAAATACTCCCGGCAGTCGTTGAAGGTGCGGATCCCCCCGGTCGCGATCACCGGCAGGGTGATCCCCGCGTCCCGCAACTCCGCGACCACCCGCAACCCGATCGGCTTCACCGCCCGGCCGGACAACCCGCCGTACCGGTTGGCCAGCCACGGCTGCCCGGTCCGTGGATCGAGCCGCAACGCGCGGACAGTGTTGATCGCGGTCAGCGCCGACACGCCGGCCGCGGCGGCCCGGGTGGCATGGTCGATGTAATCCCGGTCCGGCGAGAGTTTGAGGATCACCGGATGGTGGCTGCGGGGCAGCGCATCGGCGAGCACACCGTCCAGGATCGGCTCGAAATCGTGACCGACGTTCGGGCAGGAGACGTTGAACTCCACGGCAGCGATCTGCCCCGGGGGCACCGCCGCGTTCACCGCATCGACGAGGATGACGAACTCCTCGGCGGCGAACCCGCCGACCGAGATGATGGTGTTCTGGTCCCGGGTACGCGGGTAGTAGTCCCGCAGGTAGGCTTCGATCCCGATGTTGCACCAGCCGAAGGCGTTGAGCCAGCCGGCATCCACCTCCCGCAGCACCGTGGCGTAGCGGCGCAGCAGGCTGGGCAGCGCCCGCAGCGGCCAGTCGGTGCGGTTGGTGAAATGCCCGTCGCGAGGCTGCACCGTCAGGGTGCGGGTGGTCACCGCACCGAAGCGCTCCAGCGGCACGAACCGGGAGATCGGGCTCATCCCGTAGGGCACCAGCCCGGGATCCGGGGCGCCGTAACCCAGCAGACTCGAGGAGGTGACCAACCGGTTGCGCAGCCGGATATCACCCAGCCAGACCTCGCTCACCACCCCTCCTTACCACGCTGCCGGCACCACAACCGCCACCAGTGTGCCGAGTTCCACCACAGGGTTCTTGGAGTCTCGCTGAGCAGCCGTGGAGTGAAACTCGGCGCGCGCGGGGCGGTAGTGGAGAACAGAGAGCGGACTTGACCTCAAGGATAGTTGAGGATTTAGCCTCCGTGCTGGTAGTCCCCGGACGGAGCCTGGTGGTGTGCGATGGACATGGAAGTCACCGTGTGGATGTCGATGTACCACACGATGCACGCCCAGCAGGAGCGCCGCCCGTTCTCCCTGGCCACGCTGCGGCGTATCGGTGGTTTCGCCCGGCCGCACCGCCGGCCGCTGGGATGGTTCCTGCTGCTCAGCGTGGCCACCGCGGCGCTGGCGGTCGCCACGCCGGTGCTCGCGGGCCGGGTCGTCGATGCGATCGTGCACGGCGCGGCGCTGGGCGTGGTTCTGGGCCTCGCCGCGCTCATCGCCGTCATCGCCCTGGCCGAAGCCGGGCTCGGTCTGGCCACCCGCTGGCTGTCCGCGAGCATCGGCGAGGACCTGATCCTCGATCTGCGCACCGCGGTGTTCGATCACGTACAGCGGATGCCGATCGCGTTTTTCACCCGCACCCGCACCGGCGCGCTGGTCAGCCGGCTGAACAACGACGTCATCGGAGCGCAGCGGGCCTTCAGCGACACGCTGTCCGGGGTGGTGAGCAACCTGGTGACGCTGGTGCTCACGTTCGTGGTGATGATCGGGATCTCCTGGCAGATCACGATGCTCGCGCTGCTGTTGCTGCCGGCGTTCGTGCTGCCGGCCCGCCGGATGGGCACCCGGCTGGCGCGCCTGGCGCGCGAGTCGGCCAACAACAACGCGATGATGAGCACGCAGATGACCGAGCGGTTCTCCGCCCCCGGGGCGACGCTGGTGAAGCTGTTCGGCCGGCCGGCTCGGGAGTCGGCGGAGTTCGCCTCCCGGGCCCGGCGAGTGCGCGACATCGGGGTGCGCACCGCGATGGTGCAGTCGGTGTTCGTCACCGCGTTGACGCTGGTCTCAGCGTTGGCGCTGGCCGTGGTCTACGGCCTCGGCGGCTTCTACGCCCTGCGGGGGCAGCTGGAAGCGGGCGCGGTGGTGGCTCTCGCGCTGCTGCTCACCCGCCTCTACGCCCCGCTGACCGCGCTGGCCAGCGCGCGGGTGGAGGTGATGAGCGCGCTGGTCAGTTTCGAGCGGGTCTTCGAGGTGCTCGACCTGACACCGCTCATCCGGGACAAGGCCGACGCCCGCCGGGTGCCCGAAGGGCCGGTGTCGGTGGAGCTCGACCAGGTGCACTTCGGCTACCCGGCGGCGGATCGGGTCTCCCTGGCCTCCCTGGAGGAGGTGGCCAAGCTCGACGAGCGGGGCGGCGTGGAGGTGCTGCACGGGGTGTCCTTCCGCGCCGAGCCGGGCCAGATGGTGGCGCTGGTCGGGTCGTCGGGGGCCGGGAAGTCCACGATCGCGCAGCTGATGACCCGCCTGTATGACGTGGACGCCGGCGCCGTGCGGCTGTCCGGGGTGGACGTCCGCGACCTGTCCGCCGAGTCGATCCGCGACGCGCTGGGGATGGTGACTCAGGACGGGCACCTGTTCCACGAGTCGGTGCGGGCGAACCTGCTGCTGGCCCGGCCCGAGGCCGCCGAGGCGGAGTTGTGGGAGGTGCTGCGCAGGGCCCGGCTCGCCGAGCTCGTCGCGGGCCTGCCGGAAGGCCTGGACACCGTGGTGGGTGAGCGGGGATACTGCCTCTCCGGTGGGGAGCGCCAGCGGCTCACGATCGCCCGGCTGCTGCTGGCCCGGCCGCGGGTGGTCATCCTCGACGAGGCCACCGCCCACCTGGACTCGACCTCGGAAGCGGAGGTCCAGGCTGCGCTGGGCGAGGCACTGGCCGGGCGGACCGCGGTGGTGATCGCGCACCGGCTCTCGACCATCCGGGCCGCGGATCTCATCCTCGTGATCGAGGGCGGCCAGGTCGTGGAACGCGGCAGGCACACCGATCTGGTCACCGCAGGCGGCCGGTACCAGGAGCTCTACCGCACCCAGTTCGACCAGCCGGCTGCGGTGGCAGCCGTGTGATCTCCCCGGTCACCGGCCGGCGATGTAGAGATCGCGCAGCACGTCGGCCTCGAGCCGGATCTCGTCGATCCGGTATTTGACCGCATCACCGAGGCTGACCAGCCCGACCAACCGGCCGCGGTCGATGACGGGGAGGTGGCGGCATCGCAGCCTGGTCATCTGCATCATGACGCGCTCGATGCTGTCCCGCGGGGAACACACCGGCACGTGGTGTTGCATCACATCGGAGACCTGGCGGTCGAGCAACTGCCCACCGTGGCGATCCAGATCCAGGATGAGGTCCCGCTCGGTGATGATGCCGGCGATCTGGCCGTCGGGACCGGTGACGACGAGCGCGCCGATGCGGGGCGGCCCGGCAAACAGGCGCACCGCCGCGACGAGGGTCGACCACGGCTGGATCGTCTGTACCGACCGACCCTTGTTGGCGATAAGTCCTTCGACGGTCACGACCGAGCCCCCTGCCAGGTCGGGGCGCGGGCCAGGATGATCGTCCGCTGTCTGGTGTTCATTCGGACTCTCCAGTCCCACTGTGACGCAACAATTGCGATCATGCACATGGTAACACACTCGCAATATTTGCGATTAAGCAACATTGTGAGATACTCGCTCTCATGAACCACGAGCAGCCGAGTGCCGAGGATGTCGAACAGGTCGACGCCGTGATGCTCGCCGCCCGGGTCCTCGTCGCCATCACCGCACGGTCCATGGCGGTGCTGGAGGAACAGCTGAGCCTGCCGCAGTGGCGGGTGCTGGTCATGGTGGAACGTGATGGG
>DASYAZ010000107.1:0-11988 GCA_036501085.1 Pseudonocardiaceae bacterium
GTCGCGGCCAGCTTCGAGCATGGTTCCAACGCGCGGTTGGCCACCAGCGCGAACAACACCCGCTCGACCTGCGCGGGATCACAACGACGCCCGACCAACAACTTCTTGATCCGTTCATCGATACCCAGCCGCCGCCACAACCCATCCAGCACCCACGTGCCACCCAGCTGCTGACATGACACGAACGCCAGCTCACCGTCCCCACCGCTGTCCTCGCCGCTGCTGTCGCCGCCTACGTTCGCGAGCAGACGCAGCTGCGCCTCCGGCCCCAGATAGCGACCGATCGAGGCCACCAGCCGTGAGAGGGCTTCGCGGTCGAGCTGGTCCTCCCGGCCGAAGCTGTGCACGACCTTGGCCACCGAGTTGCCCGACTCCGGGTGGCGTTCGTTGTGGGCCAGTTGGACGTAGCGCGCGATGGACCCGTCCTTGTTCCGGCGCTGGATCGTCCGCAAGTACATGCCTGTACTGGTACCAGCAAAAGCCTGACACCCAGCGGCGACACGCTCAACGCGTATGCCTACAGTCAAACCCCGTTACCTGCCCCACGGCGACTCCATCGAGCTCAAGACCAGGACAAACGACCCAGCACATGCCCACGAAGATCGCTTAGCTGCGGAATTCAAGACAGTGCCGCATCGCGTCCGGGAGAGCGAAGCTTTTCGGGGAGGCCATCCGCGCCTTGCGCCCACCCGCTCGATGCGTCTGGTTGGGCTACACCCGTGGGTAGATGTGCGGAAGGTCAGTCGAAGAGCCCTCGCTTCCTGTGAAAAGTCCCGCTGTCACCTCATCGCCTGGTGGGGAACCCGCCGCAGGTCCAGCGTGTGAGGGTATTCATCGTCACCGAGCAGTGGCAGGGGTGCGGATATCTCGATCGGTCCGGGGGTGTGCCCGAGTGGGCTGAAACGGCTGGCCCGGCGGGCGGCGGCTGCTCCTGCGTTGACGGGGAAGTCGTCGTAGCCGCGTCCGCCTGGGTGTGTCACGTGGTAGGTGCAGCCACCGAGGGACTGGCTGTTCCAGGTGTCCACCAGGTCGAACACCAGCGGGGCGTGGATGGCGATGGTGGGGTGTAGCGCGGAGAACGGCTGCCAGGCCCGGTAGCGGACGCCGGCTACCGCTTCGCCCGGGGTCCCGGTCGGGCGCAGCGGGATCGGCACCCCGTTGCAGGTGACCAGGTGCCGGCTGGAGGTGATCCCGGTGACCAGCACCTGCAGCCGTTCCATGCTGGAGTCGACGTAGCGGGCCGGGCCGTTCGCGGCGACCTCCTCGCCGAGCACCGGCCACGGCTCGATCGCGGTCCGCAGCTCGAGCTCGACGCCGGCCACCTCGACCTTGCCGATCAGCGGGAACCGGAACTCCAGGAACGGCGCCAGCCACTGCTGCTCGAACTGGTAGCCGTGGCGGCGGAGATCCGCGCTGACCTCGGCGACGTCGGTGGCCACGTACGCGGGAAGCAGGAACCGGTCGTGCAGCTCGGTGCCCCAGCGCACCAGCGCCTTGGTGTAGGGCGTCTTCCAGAAGCGTGCGACGAGCGCGCGCACCAGTAGCGCTTGCACCAGGCCCATCCGGGCGTGCGGCGGCATCTCGAATGCGCGTAGCTCCAGCAGCCCGAGGCGGCCCCGTTCGCTGCCTGGCGCGTAGAGCTTGTCGATGCAGAACTCGGCGCGGTGGGTGTTGCCGGTGATGTCGGTGAGCAGGTGGCGCAGCAGCCGGTCGGGGATCCATGCCGGGGTCTGGGCGCCCGGCCCGTGCGGGCCTTGCTGGTCGGGGTGGGCGCCGGCGTTGCGCTGCGCCCGGTCCAGCTCGGCGAACGCGATCTCCAGCTCGTAGAGGGTCTCGTTGCGGCCCTCATCCACCCGGGGCGACTGGCTGGTCGGCCCGATGAACCGCCCGGAGAACAGGTAGGACAGCGACGGGTGGTGCTGCCAGAACGTGATCAGGCTGCGCAGCAGGTCGGGGCGTCGCAGCAGCGGTGAGTCCGCCGGGGTGGCGCCGCCGAGGGTTACGTGGTTGCCGCCGCCGGTGCCGGTGTGCTGGCCGTCGATGTCGAACTTCTCGGTGCCCAGCCCGCACTCGCGGGCGTCCTCGTAGAGCCCCTCGGTGATCTCCACCAGCTGCGGCCAGCTCGCGGCGGGGTGCACGTTGACCTCGATGACCCCGGGGTCGGCGCCGACCACGAGCCTGCTCAGCCGGGGGTCGGGGGGCAGCGGGTAGCCCTCCAGCACGACCGGGGTGTCGGTTGCCGCCGCGGAATCCTCGATCGCGGCGAGCAGCTCGACGGCGTGCTCGAGGTACTGCAGCGGTGGCAGGAACACGTGTGCGCGGCCGTTGCGGATCTGCACGCACAGCGCACTGTAGGGGGCCGGTCCGGACGGAGTCACCACCGACGATGTGGACGCCTGCCCCGGGGGTAGCGGCGGGGCGGGCGGCGACCCGTTGCGGGTGTGCGTCCGGCGGCCCGGCAGCGCCGCAAGCGGCTCGCGCGGCTCGAAGGTGGACCGTTCCATCACCGGCGGCGGCGTGAACCAGTTCAACGACGACAGCGGCAGCCGCAGCCCCAGCGGCGAGTCACCGGGGCGCAGCATCAGCTGGCCCCGGCGCAGCGCCCACTGGGTGGTGCCCCAGCGGGTGCGCTCGTCGGGCGTGCCGAACACCGGGTGCACGAACAACGTCCAGCCGGCCGGGTCACCCTGGTTGGCGTCCAGCTCGGCCAGCAGCTGCGCGCGCTTGTGTGCATCGCCGAGGTCGGGGTCGGCGGGGTCGATGTTGGGCTCGGGCGGCGCGCCGTCGGGCAGCAGTGCCTCCGCGACCAGCCGCTCCAGCGGATCCTCGTAGGTGGGCAGGCAGTACCGCGGCTCGATGCCCAGGCGCGCGGCGATGGTGTGCATCAGGTCGCGGGCGTTCTCGGTGGTAGCGAGCCTGCCCGTGCCGTTCGTTTTCCCGTTCGTCTCGGCGGTCTCTGGGGTCTCTGGGGTCTCGGCGGGGGCCGGGCCGGTCGGGTTGGCCTGCCACAGGTTCTGCCCCGGGCGGGAGTTCGGATCGGGCCACGGCGAGGCCAGCAGCGAGTGCTCGCGCCACAGTGCCTCGCCGTCGGTGCGCCAGAGGATCTCCATCTGCCAGCGCGGCAGCTCCTCGCCGGGGTACCACTTGCCCTGGCCAAAGTGCAGCAACCCGCCCGGGGCGTACCGATCGGCGAGTTTCTTGGTCAGTTTGACCGCCATCGCGCGCTTGTCCGGGCCGTCCGGGGCGGTCGTCCATTGCGGTGACTGCATGTCCGACACCGAGACGAACGTCGGCTCGCCACCCTGGGTCAGCCGCACGTCACCGGCGGCCAGCGCCACGTCAACGGCGCGGCCCAGGGCGTCGATGTCAGCCCACTGGCCCTCGCTGTAGGGCAGCGTCACCCTCGGGCTCTCATAGATCCGCCGCACGGTGTTGGAGTGGCTGAACTCCACCTCGGCGGCGTCCATCGCCCCGGTGACCGGGGCGGCGCTCGACGGGTCGGGGGAGCAGGCGAGCGGGATGTGACCCTCGCCGGCGAACAGCCCCGACGTCGGGTCCATGCCCACCCAGCCGGCCCCGGGCAGATACACCTCGGTCCAGGCGTGCAGGTCGGTGAAGTCGGCGCTGGGCCCAGACGGGCCTTCCAGCGGTTTCTGGTCGGCGACCAGCTGCACCAGGTAACCAGAGACGAACCGGGCCGCAAGCCCCAGCCGCCGCAGCATCGTGACCAATAGCCATGCGCTGTCCCGGCAGGAGCCGATACGACGTTCGAGGGTCTCCTGCGGGGTCTGCACGCCCGGTTCCATCCGGGTGGAGTAGCCGATATCGGCGCATACCCGCTGGTTGAGCGCCACCAGGAAGTCATTGGTGGGGGTCTTCGATACGTTGACGCCCTTGAGCCACTCGGTGAGCAGCGGCCCCGGCTCCTGGCTGACCAGGTAGGGCGCCAGCTCGTGGGCCAGCGTCTGCTCGTAGGTGAACGGGTAGTGCTCGACGCTGTCCTCGAGGAAGAAGTCGAACGGGTTGATCGGCATCAGCTCGGCGACCAGATCCACGGTGATGTCGAGCTTGCGGACCTTCTCCGGGAACACCAGCCGGGCCAGGTAGTTGCCGAACGGGTCCTGCTGCCAGTTCAGGAAGTGCCCGCCCGGCTCGACCTTCAGCGAGTAGGACAAGATCGGTGTGCGGCAATGCGGGGCCGGCCGCAGGCGCACCACATGCGGCGCGAGCCGGACGGATCGGTCGAACTCATAACAGGTCTTGTGTTCGAGCGCGACATGGATGGTCATTTATGTGGACTCCTGGATCTCACGCTGGGCCTGCACGTCGGTGTGGCCGAAGTAGGTCGAAGCGGTCTCCACCCCCGCCATTTCTCCCCCATCTCCGAAGTGGTGCCGGGTTCGGGGCGCAACCTGAGTCGTTTCAATCCAGGCCTATGACGCGACCGAGCCGGAATGAATCGGAGCCTGTCCGGAATCGTCTGGTCAGGAAGTGCTCTCGGGCCGGACATGTTTCGTCCTGACGAAACTGGGATTCTCTTCCTGCGTTCAGGAGGGCTACGTCAACGAGGGCTACGTCAACGAGGGCTACGTCAACGAGGGCTACGTCAACGAGGGCTACGTCAACGACGCATGACGAGGTTCTCCAGGCCGCTGGGAGTCGCCTCGCCGAGCGTGGTGAGCGCTGCCACTAGCCCCTGATGAAGCCGCCGGTGGTCATAGTGTCGACGCGCAAGATCACTCTCGGGGTCGCTGAGTTGGGCTGCTAGTTGCTCTAGCAGCTCGCTCCACTCACGAGCCGTGCTGGGCACGGCCGTAACGGGTGCCGACACCTGGACCAGACGTTGCGCGACTTCCCAGTCCACATCTGGGCAAGGAGCACCGCGCTGCACTGCCGCCTGCGCCTGTCGCAGTGCCCAGGCGCGTTGCCGGCACGACCGTGAGCACAACCGGGCCGGACGACCGAAAGTCCGTGGCGTGAAGCGCTGGCCACAGCTCTCACAGTCCTTCCCGATCACGCGCTCACGCATTACACCTAGCCGGTTATCCATCCGGTCACCCTCCTCCACTTTCGTCACAACGATATTGCCTCCTCGTTATCCCTGCCTTTCTCGGTTCGCACCGGCCCGCGAGCAACGATCTTGTGCACACTCGTCCTGGCGCACGCCGTCAATTCATCATGACGCTGCGCCGGTGGCGGCTACGCGTGCGCTTCCTGCGCCAGGTCTTTGATCGGACCGCTGATCACCGAGACCCCCGTGTCAGCCTGGGCGGTCCCGGGGTCGGCCTTGGTAGCGTGGTCCGACGCGATCGCCAGTGCGGACCTGACGGGGCCGTCACCTGACGGTCTCGCGGTCGCACGATTTCGGTGAAGGGACTACCGGGATGGCTGTGCCTGTACCGACTCCCGAACAGCGCACCGCCGCGCTGGCTGCGGCCAAGGAAACCAGGAAAGCGCAGGCCGAGGTGATCGCCTCGGTCAGGAGTGGTGAGCAGACGGTGCCGCGGTTGCTGTTGGCTACCACACCGGATCCTGTGGTGGCCAAGATTCGGGTCGCGCAGTTGCTCAACGCCGTTCCGGGGTTGAGTTCGGCGCGGGTAGTGGTGTTGATGGACAAGGCCGGCATCGGCCCCAGTCGCCGTGTCGGCGGGCTCAGTGTCCAGCAGCGCGCCGCGCTGCTGGACGCACTGAGCTAGGACCCGCAACCCTGTCCACCGCCCCAGCCCCCCGGCCGCGCTCGGGTCGTGACCCCTGTCAACTCCCGCTGCGGCTAGGCGGCGCGCAGCGCAGCGGCTGTGCCAGGCACCTATCCCGGCGGAACACCACCATGGGGAGACGTGAAGCGTGCAAGTTCACTGTTAGGGTCGTGACCAGCTGGGATCGGACTGGCAAGATCAGCGTTGGGGTGGTGCAGAGGCTGGGTTTCCTGATCGTCAGGAGGCTACTCGGGGCGTTCGGTCTAGGCCTGGCGCCAGACGCCCGAGACGTCGAGATCGCTGTCTTGCGCCACCAGCTGTCGGTGCTTGCCCGACAGGTCACTCGCCCCCGCTACACCCGGACCGTACAACTCGTACTTCTCGCTCGGCGACAGCAACCGCCGGCGCTTGCCTACTCCGCCCGTACTCATGCTCGTACTGGACGTCATGATCAGCCTCCAGATCGATCCAACACGCCGATCCGTGGCTGGGTATTTCCAAGATCGAATGGTCAGCTATCTCAGACGCAAGGCAGGCGTCCGCGTGCTGGTTGACGATCCTGCGCTCGGCGGTAGCCGCCGCGTTGGCTCACCTCACGGATCTGCCGATTTAGCGCGTTGCCCTCGCCCCTGTACTGGAGCGCATCTAGGGGCGGTCATTGTTCCCGTGAGCTCCCGAGTGATCCGGAAGGTGTACTGTCCGCCGCCCGAGCCCCCTGCGATCTGCGCCCGTCTTGGGACGATTTCGGTGGCGGCGGTCCGGCCTGTGGCCTAACAGAGGGTAGTGGAGGGCGGCGATGTCGTTCCGCGCGACTTTGAGTGAGCCACCTCTAGGCAAAGTGGGCGTAACAACGATCGCCTAGCGTCACCTCTATGGGCGATTTCGGGGACTCGCGGGTCGTCGGTGGGGCGGAGTTCCATCTCGTCGATCCGCGGAAAGGGGGGTGGTGGCCGGCGGGCCGGACTCGATGCGCACAATCGCCGACTACGACGCCATGACGACCGCTTTGGTCGCGTCGGGAACGACTGTCGACCTCGGCATGGACGACGACGCTAGGGGGTGCTGGTGACCGCCACTGGCTTTCTCTCGGTGCCAGACCCTGGTCGCGGTGGACGCCCGGCGGGGGGTCTTTACGACCCGGTCTATGAACATGATGGGTGTGGTGTGGCCTTCGTGGCTGATCTGGCCGGGCGCCGCGAGCACGCCATTGTGGCGAAGGCTTTGAGGGCGCTGCTCAATCTGGAGCATCGGGGCGCGCGGGGCGCCGAACCCGGTAGCGGTGATGGCGCTGGGATCCTGATCCAGGTACCGGACGGGTTCTTCCGCGAGGTCGTGGACTTCGCGCTACCGGAGTCTGGTGGCTATGCGGTCGGCACCGCGTTTCTGCCGGCCCAGGACGGCGCCGAGGCCGCTGTGATGGCCGGGGTCGAGGCCATCGCGGCGCGGGAGGGCGTGCGGGTATTGGGGTGGCGGGACCTGCCGATCAACCCGGAGGGGGTCGGCGAGAGCGCCCGCGCGGTGATGCCTCGCTTCCGGCAGCTGTTCCTCGCGGCGACGGGGGCGGACGGGGAAGCGGTGACCGGGCTGGATTTGGAGCGGATGGTGTACTGCGTGCGCCGCCGCGCCGAGCGCGATCTGGATGTGTATTTCCCGAGTCTGTCCGGGCGCACCATCGTCTACAAGGGGATGCTGACCGAGGAGCAGCTAGGCACCTTCTACCCGGACCTGTCTGATCGGCGGGTCACCAGCTCGCTGGGTTTGGTGCACTCCCGGTTCTCCACCAACACCTTCCCGTCCTGGCCGCTGGCCCACCCGCATCGCATGGTTGCGCACAACGGTGAGATCAACACTGTGCGGGGTAACCGGAACTGGATGCGGGCCCGGGAGAGCCAGCTCGCCACCGATCTGATCCGCGGTGAGCTGGACCGGATTTTCCCGATCATCACCGAGGGGGTCAGCGACTCGGCCTCGTTCGATGAGGTCCTCGAGCTGTTGCACCTGGGTGGGCGCTCGATGCCGCACTCGGTGCTGATGATGATCCCGGAGGCGTGGGAGAACCACGCCGAGATGGATCCGGCGCGGCGGGCGTTCTATGAGTTCCACTCCACCCTGATGGAGCCGTGGGACGGGCCGGCGCTGGTCGCGTTCACCGACGGCAGCGTGGTCGGCGCGGTGCTCGACCGCAACGGCCTGCGCCCGGCCCGGTACTGGGTCACCGAGGACGGTCTGGTCGTGTTGGCCAGCGAGGTGGGTGTGCTGGACATCGACCCCGCCACGGTGGTGCGCAAGGGGCGCCTGGAGCCGGGCCGGATGTTCCTGGCCGACCTGGCGGCCGGCCGGATCGTGAGCGACGACGAGATCAAGGGCCAGCTCGCGGCCGAACACCCCTACACCGAGTGGCTGGGCCGCGGCCTGACCCAGCTGGGGGATTTGCCCGCTCGCGAGCGGGAGGTGCTCACCCGGTTCACCCTGCTGCGCCGCCAACAGGCCAACGGCTACACCCAGGAAGAGCTCGACGTGTTGTTGGCGCCGATGGCGATCACTGGCGCGGAGCCGATCGGGTCGATGGGCAACGACGCCCCGCTGGCGCCGTTCTCGCGGGCCTCCCGGCCGCTGTTCGACTACTTCAGCCAGCTGTTCGCGCAGGTCACCAACCCCCCGCTGGACGCGATCCGGGAGGAGCTGGTGACCTCGCTGCGGGCTCAGATCGGGGCCCAGCCCAACCTGCTGGTGACCGGCGCGGGCTCATGCCGGCGGATCGTGCTGCCGTTCCCGGTGCTGGACAACGACGAACTCGCCAAGCTCATTCACGTCAACGACGACGGTGACCGGCCGGAGTATCAGACCTACACCGTTCAGGGCCGTTACGTCGTGTCCGGTGGCGGCGTGGCGCTGGCTCACCGGCTCACTGAGATCCGCGCTGAGGTCTCCGGCGCGGTCCGTGACGGTGCCCGGCTGATCGTGCTGTCCAACCGGGGCGCCGACGCCGAGCACGCGCCGATCCCGTCGCTGTTGCTCACCGGCGCGGTGTACCAGCACCTGGTGCGGGAGAAGACCTGCACCCAGGTCGGGATGATCGTGGAGGCGGCGGACGCGCGCGAGGTGCACCACATCGCGCTGTTGATCGGCTACGGCGCGGCGGCGGTCAACCCCTACCTGGCGATGGCCACCGTGGAGGATCTCGCCGAACGCGGCCTGCTGGGCGAGGTCGACGCCCAGACCGCGACCCGGAACTTGATCAAGGCACTGGGCAAGGGCGTCCGTAAGACGATGTCGAAAATGGGTGTCTCGACGGTCGCCTCCTATACCGGCGCGCAGATCTTCGAGGCGATCGGGTTGGGCGCGGAGGTCATCGACTCCTGCTTCACCGGCACCACCTCGCGGCTGGGCGGGGTGGGGTTCGACACACTGGCCGAGGAGACCGCCCGCTGGCACCGGACCGCGTTCCCGGTTGACGGGGTGCACGCCCCGCACCGTGACCTGGCCGTCGGCGGGGACTACCAGTGGCGCCGCGAAGGCGAGGCGCATCTGTTCAACCCGCAGACGGTGTTCAAGCTGCAGCACTCCACCCGGGCCGGGCGCTACGACATCTTCAAGGAGTACACCCAGCTGGTCGATGACCAGTCGCGGCGGCTGATGACGCTGCGCGGGCTGTTCGCGTTCCGCCATGGTCTGCGCCCGCCGGTGTCGATTGATGAGGTGGAGCCGGTCAGCGAGATCGTGAAGCGGTTCGCCACCGGTGCGATGTCCTACGGGTCGATCTCGGCGGAGATGCACGAGGTGCTGGCCATCGCGATGAACCGGCTCGGCGGCAAGTCCAACACCGGTGAGGGCGGTGAGGACGCCGACCGGTTCACCCACGACCCGAACGGGGACCTGCGCCGCTCGGCGATCAAGCAGGTGGCGGCGGCCCGGTTCGGGGTGACCAGCGAGTACCTGGTCAACGCCGACGACCTGCAGATCAAGATCTCCCAAGGCGCCAAGCCCGGTGAGGGCGGCCAGTTGCCCGGCGCGAAGGTGTACCCGTGGATCGCCAAGACCCGGTACTCCACACCCGGGGTTGGGCTGATCTCACCGCCGCCGCACCACGACATCTACTCCATCGAGGACCTCAAACAGCTGATCCACGACCTGAAGAACGCCAACCCGCGAGCCAGGGTGCACGTCAAGCTGGTCTCCGAAGTGGGGGTTGGCACGGTCGCGGCCGGGGTCGCTAAGGCCTACTCCGACGTGGTGCTCATCTCCGGACACGACGGCGGCACCGGTGCCTCCCCGCTGTCCTCGCTCAAGCACGCCGGCACCCCGTGGGAGCTGGGGCTGGCCGAGACCCAGCAGACCCTGATCGCCAACAAGCTGCGCGACCGGATCGTGGTGCAGACCGACGGCCAGCTCAAGACCGGCCGTGACGTGGTCATCGCCGCGCTGCTCGGTGCCGAGGAGTTCGGCTTCGCCACCGCTCCCTTGGTGGTCTCGGGCTGCATCATGATGCGGGTGTGCCACCTGGACACCTGCCCGGTCGGGGTGGCCACCCAGAACCCGGTGCTGCGCGCGAAGTTCACCGGCCAGGCCCAGTTCGTCGTCAACTTCATGCGGTTCGTCGCGCAGGAGGTCCGCGAGCACCTAGCGGCGCTGGGCTTGCGGACCCTCGAAGAGGCCGTTGGGCGCACCGAGATGTTGGACGCCCAACCCGCGATCGAGCACTGGAAGGCCTCCGCGCTGGACCTGTCACCGATCCTGTACCTGCCCGCCGACCTCGATCCGGCCGCTCCCCGCCACCAGACCAAGGCGCAGGACCACCGGCTGGACAAGGCGCTGGACAACACCCTGATCCAGCTGGCCGAGGGCGCGCTGGATGGCGGCGATCCGGTGCGGCTGGAGCTGCCGGTACGCAACGTCAACCGGACTGTCGGCACCATGTTGGGCTATCACCTGACCCGACGTTGGGGTGGTGAAGGGCTGCCGGACAACACCATCGACGTCACCCTGACCGGCTCGGCCGGGCAGTCCCTCGGCGCGTTCCTGCCCAGGGGGATCACCCTGCGGCTGCTCGGCGACGCCAACGACTACGTCGGCAAGGGCCTGTCCGGTGGGCGGATCACGGTCCGCCCGCACCCCGGCGCGCGGTTCAGCGCCGAGGACAACATCATCGCCGGGAACGTCATCCTCTACGGCGCCACGTCCGGGCAGGCGTTCCTGCGTGGCGTGGTCGGCGAGCGTTTCTGTGTGCGCAACTCCGGGGCGCTGGCCGTCGTGGAAGGTATCGGTGACCACGGCTGCGAGTACATGACCGGCGGCCGGGTGGTGGTACTCGGGCCGATCGGGCGGAACTTCGCGGCCGGCATGTCCGGCGGTATCGCCTACCTGCTCGACCTGAACATCGGACGGGTCAACCCGGAGATGGTCGACCTGGACCCGCTCGACGAGAACGACCGGGCATTCCTGGCTGACACCGTGGCCCGACACCACACCGAGACCGGGTCCACACTGGCATACACCCTGCTCGAGGACTGGGACAGCGCACTGGACCGGTTCGGCAAGGTCATGCCCAAGGACTTCAAGCGGGTGCTAGCCGCCCACGCCGCCGCCGAGCGCGACGGCCGCGACGTCAACGAGGCGATCATGCAGGCCGCTCATGGCTGACCCCAGGGGATTCCTGAACACCAGCCGTCAGACCCCGCCGCGCCGCCCGGTCGAGCTACGGTTGCGCGACTGGGGCGAGGTCTACGACGAATTCCCGCCCGAGGCCCTGCAAGCGCAAGCCGGCCGGTGCATGAACTGCGGGATCCCGTTCTGCCACCAGGGCTGCCCGTTGGGCAACCTCATCCCGGAGTGGAACACCCTGGTGTGCCGCAACGACTGGGTCGAGGCCGCCGAGCGGCTGCACGCGACCAACAACTTCCCGGAGTTCACCGGGACGCTGTGCCCGGCGCCGTGCGAGGCGTCCTGTGTGCTGGCCATCAACGATGATGCGGTGACCATCAAGCAGGTCGAGATCGGGATCATCGACCGGGCCTGGGACAAGGGCTGGGTCACCCCGAAACCACCCACGACGCACACCGGCAGGAAGGTCGCCGTGATCGGCTCCGGCCCGGCCGGGCTGGCCGCCGCCCAGCAGCTGACCCGGGTCGGGCACCACGTGGAGGTATTCGAGCGGGCGGACCGGATCGGCGGGCTGCTGCGCTACGGCATCCCCGAGTTCAAGATGGCCAAGCACCGCCTCGATCGGCGGCTAGCACAGATGAGCGCGGAGGGCACCGAGTTCCAGGCCGGAGTCGACGTCGGGGTGGACATC
>DASYAZ010000108.1:0-4325 GCA_036501085.1 Pseudonocardiaceae bacterium
CCTCATCTCTCCGATCTCGTGCTGGAAGACATGAGCAACTACCAGCCACGAGAACTACAGACCCCGAGATGCGTTGCACACCCGATCCGGTACCGCCCCTACGCAACATCACGCGACAGCTCGGGACACCCCCAGAGAACGCCGCGTGCGGTTGTACTCATCCACCCAGGCCGCGACCCGCTGGCGGGCAGTGGCCTTGGTCGCGAACTGCTCACAGGAGCGCAGCTCGAACTCCACGGTGGAGTGCCAGGACTCGATGACCGCATTGTCCAGGGCCGATCCCGGGCGGCCCATGGATTGGCGGATGCCCACACGGGCACACGCCGCGCGGAAAAGCGCGGCGGTGTACTCGCTGCCGCCATCAGTGTGCAGCACCACCCCGCCCACCTGCCCGCCGCGGACCGCGACCGCCATGGCCAGTGAGCCGTAGGCCAGTGCCGCGTCGTGGTGCTCGGACAGGGCGAACCCCACGATGCGCCGGGAGCCCATGTCCAGCACCGAAGCCAAGTGCAGCTTGCCCTCACCGGTGGGGATCTCCGTTCCATCGCCGTACCATTTCTGGTTGATACCCTCGGCGGCGAAGTCCCGTTTCACCAGGTCCGGAGCCCGCCAGCGGCCCTTGCCCGGGCGGGTCGTGCTCCGCCGACGTCGGCGTGCCCGGGCTTTCAGACCCTGCTCGCCCATGATCGCCGCGATGGTGTTCTGGCTGACCCGCCACCCCAATTCCCGCACATCTGCGGTGATCCTCGGTGCGCCATAGGTGCCCCTGTGCTGGGCGAACAACGCCGCGACCAGCGCCGCCAAGGGCCGCCGCCGCGCCCACCGCGGCGAGCTATCACCATGGCGCCACTTGTAAAACCAGGCCTGGGACACCCCCAACGCCCAACACGCCACCACATGCGGCACCCCGAACTCGGCCCTCTGGAGGGCGATGAACTCGGCCACGGCTACCGCCGACCCATCGCGTCCTTGACCCAAAGGGCCACCGAGCGCTTGAGCACATCACGCTCCATCGCCAACTCGGCGTTCTCCCGCCGCAACCGAGCCAGCTTCAGGCGCTCGTCCTCATCCAGCCGCCCGTTACCATCCCTGCCCTGCCGATCCAGGGCCACCCAGTTAGCCAACGTCCCCGCGTTGATCCCCAGGTCCTTTGCGATCTGCGCAATCGGCCGCCCGGTCTCCCGGACCAACCGAACCGCGCCCTCCTTGAAATCCTGATCAAACTTCCGTCGTGACTCCGCCATCGCCGCCTCCTTAAGGCGATGTCTCCACGCTACGAGGGGAAGCCCATTCCGTCTTGAACGGATGGCGAGGAGACAGCAGATGCAGGCCGTCCCCCCGTCCGGTGGAGGGAGAGCCGGGCCTCGTGGAGGTGGACCTTACGTGGGGAACTATCCAGCCGATGAACATGGCCGAGGGCGTCCGGACGGTCGGCGAGGTGGAAGTGATCGAGCACCTGGAGAAAGAGTTACCGGTCATCGATAGCCGTGATCGCAACTCCTACGACACGGCCACCATCCCTGGCGCGACCAACCTGCCCTTCTCCGATCCGGCGGCGCGCAGTGACGAGCTGGACCAGGAGCATCCCACGGTGTTCTTCTGCAACGGCCCACAGTGCGGGCAGTCACCGAGAGCCATCCACGCCCTCGCCGCGGCGTCTGTGGTGATGTCCCGTTGAGGTGATCAAGCTGGCCTCATAGTGCGGCGGTGATGGTGTGCGGCGGCTGGGCTGGGGATGGTGTGGTGGGTATGAGTCGGGCGGAGAGCAGCACGATCGCCGCGGCGGCGGTGAGGATGAGCAGGGCGGTGCGGGGGCCGTCGAGCAGGTGGGCGCCAGCCGGGCGTAGGTGCAGCGCGAGGGTGACTAGGGCGACGCCTAGGGCGGTGCCCAGGCTGCGGTTCATGTTCAGCAGTCCCCCGAGGGTCCCGGAGGTGCGGGCGGGCAGGGCCCGCATGACCAGGCTGTTATTCGCGGGAGTGAAGATCCCCAGAGCGACACCGAGGGCGCCCAGCGACGGAACCAACCATGCGGCGGTCAGCGGCGCGGCCACCAGCCCGGCCAGCACGAGGACACCGAGCAGCGCACCGAGGGTGCAGCGGGCGCGGTTGGGCCATGATCGGGGCAGGAGTCGTTCGCTGGTGGTGGCGGCCAGGGCGAACCCGGCGGGCAGCGCGGTCAAGATGAGCCCGGCGTGCAGTCCTGAGAAACCCGCCGCGGTGAGGGTGATCGGGATGAGGACCAGCGGGCCGAACAGGACCAGGTAGCCGCACAGAGCGCCGAGCAATCCAGCGCTGACCGCGCGGGAGCGCAGCAGGGCCAAGTCGAGCAGCGGTGCGGCCGCGTGGTGCTCGCGCAGCAGGAACCCGGCCGCGCAGGCCACGGCGAGCACCAGCAACACGATCGGGGACCACCCGGGCAGCGACAACCCGGACGCGGCCGACACCCCGAGTAGCCCGGTGGTGGTCGCGGTGGCCAGCAGCACCAGCCCGGAGCGGTCCCACCGTGGTGTGGGGGTGCGGTGATGGGTGCGGGGCAACAGGTACATCCCGGAGGCCACGGCCACCACCCCGACGGGGATGTTAATGCCGAACACCCACCGCCACCCCAGCGTGGAAACCAGCAACCCCCCGACCGTGGGACCCAGGGCCAGCCCGATGGCCTGCGCGGCGGCCTGGACGCCGAGCGCGGCGCGCAGCCGCCCGTGGGGGGCGCTGGTGGTGACCAGGGCGACGCTGTTGGCCTGCAGCAGGGCCGCGCCGACGCCTTGGACGACCCGAAAGACGATCAGCGCGCCCAACGACGGGGCCAACCCGCAGGCGCCCGACGCGGCGGTGAACACCACGAATCCGTAAAGATACAGCAGCTTGCGGCCATGGGCATCGGCCAGCCGCCCGACCGGGACCAGCAGCGCGACCAGGGTCAACAGGTAGGACAGCGACACCCACTGCACCCCGGCCAAGGAGGCACCGAACTGCGCCTGAAGGGGGCGGTAGGTCAGGGTGACGATGCTCGCGTCGAGCTGGCCCATAAACGCGCCGAAGCACACCGTCGCGACGGCCAACCACCAGGCGTGGGGCCACTCGCGCAGCCGCGCCGGCCGGGCCCGTTCCCGGCCAAGCACAGACAGTCGCACGGCAGGCTCCGGTCAGGACGGCGCTGGGGCGCCGGCGGTGGCCGTCTCAGCGACGTCCTGGCGGGGGCGGCGCAGCAGCAGGAACCCCACCGCGATGAGGAACACGACCAAGCTGGTCCAGTCGTTGAGGCGCAGCCCCAGGAAGTGGTTGGCGTGGTCGACGCGCAGCGCCTCGATCCAGGCCCGACCGACGGTGTAGGCGGCGACATACAGTGCGAATAGTCGTCCGTTGCGCAGCCCGAACCGGTGCCCGGCCCACACCAGCAGCACCGCCACCCCGATGTCCCACAGCGACTCATACAGAAACGTCGGCTGGTACAACCCGATGTCGGGGGTGGCCGGCGGCCGGTGCGCGGGATCGATCTCCACGGCCCAGGGCAGGGTGCTGGCGCCGCCGTAGAGCTCCTGGTTGAAGTAGTTTCCCCACCGACCGATCGCTTGGGCGACCACCAGGCCCGGGGCCATCGCGTCGGCGAAATCAGCCAACCGGATCCCCCGCCGCCGGCACCCGATCCACGCGCCCACCGCGCCGAGGGCGACCGCGCCCCAGATGCCCAGGCCGCCGTCCCAGATGTACAGCGCACGGACGGGATCACGACCAGGCCCGAAGTAGAACTCCGGATCCGTGATCACATGGTAGAGCCGGGCACCGACGATCCCGAAGGGCACCGCCCACGTGGCCACATCCAGCACGTCGTCGGCCGCCCCGCCGCAGGCCACCCACCGCCGCCGGGTCCACCACAGCGCCACCAGGATCCCGGCGATGATGCACAGCGCATACGCCCGGATCGGGATCGGACCCAGATACCAGATCCCCTGCGGCGGGCTGGGCAGAGACGCCAGCATCATCGCTCCTTGTTCCCCCATGCGTCACCGCGACCGACCAAGCATATCGGTCACCGACATAGTCGCAGATCGACGGATTTGGGCCTAGGCTTCCCTCATGTCAGCCCCCGCACCAGACTGCACGGTGTCGTCCGCGGTGTCGTCGGAGGCCAAGATCCTCACCGAGGTCGTCACCCGGCTGCGGCGGGCGCTGCGCACCAGCATCCGCACCGACTACCCCTGGGAATCCCTGCCGATGGCCCAAGTCGAGTTGCTGCTGGCGCTGCACGACCACCAACCGGCCCGGGTCGGCCAGCTCGCGAACCTGCTGCGATTGGCGCCCAACACCGTCAGCGGGCTGGTCCA
>DASYAZ010000109.1:0-7044 GCA_036501085.1 Pseudonocardiaceae bacterium
GACGTAGCGCCACCGACCGGACACTTTGACGTAGGTCTCGTCGACCCACCAGCGGTCGCCGACACGGTGCCGGCGTGGGCGTGCCGCCTCCGCCAGTAGCGGCGTGAAGCGCTGCACCCAGCGAAAGATGCTGACGTGATCCACCTCGATGCCCCGCTCGGCCAGCAGCTCTTCCACGTCCCGATAGGACAGGCTATAGCGGAGGTACCAGCGGATCGCCACCATGATCACATCCGACGGGAACCGGAACCCCACGAACCCCGACCGAGGCGGACATACTCGACAAGGACGACGACGCATCAGCACAGCCTGCCCGACCTCGTGACCCACTTATGCAACAGTGCCTCCTCGATCGGTCACCGACACGTGCAGGCCGACCGCGCGAGGGCCGGGCGAGGAAGGTCGGTCGTCGCGTTACCACCCTGTTACCAGTGGGAAACGCTTGCAGGGCTGCGCTTTTGGTTGCCCTTCCACCGTGTGACTATCGATAACGTGGAATTGTCGGCTGCGGATATCGCAAAGATCCGGCGGCAGTGGATACCACTAACCACATGCGACCTGTGACGTGCACTGTGACGCCCGGGCTGACCTCGCAGGCGCAGGGCAAGCGCCTTGACTCGGTGGCCGACCACGCCGGTGTCGTGTCGGAGGCGCAGCACCTGGCCATGCGAGCCGACGTCCGCCTGCTGTCGACGCTGCTCGGCGAGACCTTGGTCCGGCAGGGCGGCAAGGAATTGCTCGAACTGGTGGAACAGGTACGGGGGCTGGCCCGGGCTCCCCAGGCCGAGAGCAGCGCAGAGATCAGGTCGCTGCTGTCCACCCTGGACGTCGGTACGTCCGTTCAGCTCGCCAGAGCGTTCTCGACCTATTTCCAGCTCGCCAACGTGGCTGAGCAGCTGCACCGCTCGCGGGAGCAGCGGACCCAGGTCGGCGGCCAGCATGGACGGCTGCGCGGGATGGTGGAACGGCTGGCCCGGGAGGTCGACCGGGCCGAGGTGGAGGCGGTGCTGGCGCGGATGGAGCTGCGACCGGTGTTCACCGCTCACCCGACCGAGGTGTCCCGCCGCTCGGTGCAGAGCATCCTGCGCCGGGTGGCCGACGTCCTCGACCAGGACCTGCCCGAGGAGCCGTTACGGCGGCGGCTCGCGCGGATGGTGGACCAGCTGTGGCAGACAGACGAGATCCGACCCGGTCAGCCGACGGTTCTCGACGAAGCCCGCGCTGTCGCTTACTACCTCGAGCAGCTCGGTACACACGCCATACCCAACCTGCTAGACGACCTCGAAACCGAGCTCGCCCGCGCCTCGTTCGTGCTGCCGCCGCAGTCGCGTCCAGTTGTGCTCGGCTGCTGGGTCGGGGGGGACCGCGACGGCAACCCCAACGTCTCGCCGCAGGTCACCCTCGACGTCTTGGGGCTCTACGCGGACCGGGCGTTGCAGATCCAACTGACGCTAGTCGAACAGCTCATCGAGGAGCTGAGCGTGTCCACCCGCGTGGTGGGCGTCTCCGAGGACTTGCGACGCAGCCTCGCCCATGACCGGCGCCTGCTGCCCGACATCTATGACCGCTACGTGAGGCTCAACGCCGACGAGCCTTACCGGCTCAAGTGTTCCTTCATCCACGCCCGCCTGACCCGAACCCGGCAGCGGATTCGCGAGGGCATCGGCCACCAGCAGGGACGAGACTATCTGGGAGCAGAGTCCTACGTCGCCGACCTGGAGGTGATGGACGCCTCGCTGCGCAGGCATCTCGGGGAACGCATCGCCGAGGGCACGCTGGCCAGGGCGCTGCGCAGCGCCCGAGCGCTCGGGCTGCACCTCGCGTCCCTCGACGTGCGCGAGCACGCCGACAAACACCACGCCGCCCTCGCGGCCCTCTACGACACACTCGGTGAGCTCGCAGCGCCCTACACCGAACTCGACCGTGGGGAGCGGGCGGCGCTGCTGTCCCGCGAACTGGCCGGACGGCGGCCGCTGACCGCCCGCGCGGCTGAGGTGCCACCAGCGGCGGCGGACGTGCTCGCCGTCTTCGACGCGATCCGCTCTGCCCAACAGACCTTCGGTGAGCCCGCTGCCAGCACCTACATCGTCTCGATGGCAAAAGGTGTGGACGACGTGCTGGCCGTCGCGGTGCTGGCCCGGGAAGCCGGTCTGGTTGCACTGGCCCCACCGGGAGATCCGGCGGCCGGTGGGGCCACCAGCAAGGTGGATCTCGTGCCGCTGTTCGAGACGGCAACCGAGCTGCGCCGCGCCGGAGAGCTGCTCGACGGAATGCTGCGAGACCCCTCCTACCGTCAGCTGGTCCGGGCCCGAGGAGACCTACAGGAGGTGATGCTCGGATACTCCGACTCCAACAAGGACGCCGGGATCACGACTTCCCACTGGGAGATCCACAAGGCGCAGCGTCAGCTGCGCGACACCGCCGCCGCGCACCGGGTCAGGCTGCGACTCTTCCACGGCCGCGGTGGCTCGGTCGGCCGGGGCGG
This sequence comes from Pseudonocardiaceae bacterium, assembly GCA_036501085.1. Classification (GTDB taxonomy): domain Bacteria; phylum Actinomycetota; class Actinomycetes; order Mycobacteriales; family Pseudonocardiaceae. The sequence goes on from DASYAZ010000109.1 coordinate 2,486, forward strand.
CGGCCCGGCCGGAGAGGCGGTAGCCGCTTCGCCGTACGGCACGGTCGACGCGACGATGAAAGTGACTGAACAGGGCGAGGTCATCTCCGACAGATACTCGTTGAGCGCGCTGGCTCACGACCAGCTTGAGATCCTCCTCACCGCGGTGCTGGAGGCCACCCTGCTGCACCAGACCTCTCGGGTGCCCTCGGAGACGCTGGGCCGGTGGGACGAGGTTATGGATGTGGTGAGCGGGGCCGCGCAGGCGGCCTATCGCGACTTCGTCGGGCTTCCCGGGCTCAGCCAGTTCTTCTCCGCTGCCACCCCGGTCGACGAGCTGGGCTGGCTCAATGTCGGCTCCCGACCGATGCGGCGACCGGGCAGCGGGAAGGCCACGCTGGAAGGGCTGCGGGCGATCCCGTGGGTGTTCGGGTGGACCCAGACCCGGATGCTCGTGCCCGGTTGGTACGGCCTCGGCAGCGGCCTGCGGGCCGCCCGTGCTGCCGGGCTCGGTCCCGTGCTTGAGGAGATGCAGGACTGGGCGTTCTTCACCAACCTGCTCGGAAACGTCGAGATGATGCTGGTGAAGACCGACCTGCGGATCGCGGAGTCTTATGTCTCGGCCCTCGTCGAGCCCAGCCTGCAGCCGCTGTTCGACACCATCGTCAGCGAGCACGACTTGACCCAGCGGGAGGTGCTGCGGTTGACCGGCGGCTCGACGCTGCTGGCCCGGCACCGCCCCCTGCGCCACACCCTGCAGGTGAGGGCCGCCTACCTGGAACCGCTGCACCATCTCCAGGTCTCGCTGCTGACCCGGCGTCGCGAGGTCGACGAGCCCGACCCGGATCTGCGTCGGGCCCTGCTACTGACCGTCAACGGGATCGCTGCCGGGATGCGCAACACGGGATGAGCCGTAACCGGTAGACAACGGCACGGCAATGCGGCAGGCGCACGGTAAGAGCTGTGGATGGCGCCCCCACTCTGACGCACTGCCCGTACTGCTCGCTGCAGTGCGGCATCACCCTGCGGGTCGCTCCCGACCGGGTCCACCTGGAACCCCAGCAGGATTTCCCTACCAACCGAGGCGGACTATGCAGCAAGGGTTGGAACGCAGCCGAGTTGCTCGACCACCCGCAGCGGCTGACCGAGCCCTTGGTCCGTGACCGGCGCGACGGGCCCCTGAACCCCACCACCTGGGACGACGCGCTGGACCGGGTCACCCGTGCGGTGCACCGCACCCAGCAGAACTTCGGTCCGGACGCCGTGGGCTGCTTCGGCGGCGGTGGGCTGACCAACGAGAAGGCCTACCAGCTCGGCAAGTTCGCCCGGGTCGCCCTGGGCACCTCCCAGATCGACTACAACGGCCGGTTTTGCATGTCTTCAGCCGCCGCGGCGACCACCCGCGCGTTCGGCATCGATCGGGGCCTGCCATTCCCGCTGGCTGACATCGCCGCGGCCGACGTCGTCCTGCTGGTCGGCTCCAACCCGGCCGACACCATGCCGCCGGCGATGCAGTGGTTCGACGAGGGTCGCAGCCGCGGCGCGACGCATATCACCATCGACCCCCGGCGCTCCCCCACCGCTCGCGGCTCGAAACTGCACCTGCAGCCGGTGCCTGGCACCGACCTGGCGCTGGCCAACGGGCTGCTGCACCTGGTGATTCGGCACGGCCACATCGACACCGACTACATCGCCGAACGAACCTGCGGCTTCGAGCGGGTCCGCAGGGTGGTGCGCTCGTACTGGCCGGACCGGGTGGAGCGGATCACCGGCGTTCCGGCCGCCCAACTGGATGAGGCCGCGCGGCTACTCGGCGAGGCATCGACGGCCATGATTCTCACCGCCAGGGGAGCCGAGCAGCACAGCAACGGCACCAACACCACGCTGGCGTTCATCAACCTGGCGTTGGCCCTGGGCCTGCCCGGACGGCCCGGCTCCGGGTTCGCCACCCTGACCGGGCAAGGCAACGGGCAGGGGGGTCGAGAGCACGGGCAGAAAGCCGACCAGCTACCCGGCTACCGTCGCCTCGACGATCCCCAAGCCCGCCAGCACGTCGCCGCGGTGTGGGGAGTCGACCCCGACAGCCTGCCCGGCCCGGGCACCTCGGCCTACGAGATGCTCGACCGGCTGGGCACCGACGGTGGGGTACACACGCTGCTGGTCTTCGCCTCCAACGTCGCCGTCTCCGCCCCGCACGCCACCCACGTCGCGCAGCGGCTGGCCGCGCTGGACTGCCTGGTGGTCAGCGACTTCGTGCTCTCCGAGACCGCGGCGCTGGCCGACGTCGTGCTCCCGTGCACGCAGTGGGCAGAGGAGGAGGGCACGCTGACCAACCTGGAGGGGCGGGTACTGCTGCGCCGCAAGGCGCTGGAGCCGCCATCCGGGGTCCCCTCCGACCTGCAGATCCTGCGCGCACTGGCGGAGCGGCTGGGCTGTCGGGTCAGCTTCGCCGACCGGCCGCGTGAGGTGTTCGACGAGCTGCGGGCAGCCAGCGCGGGTGGGCTGGCGGACTACGCGGGCATCACCTACGACCGCATCGCCGACGAGCAGGGCGTGTTCTGGCCGTGCCCGAACGAGCAGCATCCTGGCACGCCGCGGCTATTCGCCGACCGCTTCGCCACCTCCGACGGCCGCGCCCGGTTGCACCCAGTGCAGCACCGCGACCCGGCGGAGGTACCGGACGCGCAGTACCCCTACTACCTCAGCACCGGCCGCAACCGGTCGCACTACCAGTCCGGGGCGCAGACCCGGCGGGTGCACGCACTGGTCACCGCCGAGCCCGACGCCTACGTCGAGCTGCACCCGGAACTCGCCCGGCGAGTCGGTGTCGGTCCAGGCGACTTCGTGCGGCTGCACAACCGCCGGGGCAGCGCCGTGCTGCGCGCCAGGATCACCGAGGACATCCGCTCCGACACGGTCTTCGTGCCCTTTCACTGGGGTGGGCAGGCCACCGCCAATGCACTGACCAACCCCGCGCTGGACCCCATCTCCCGGATGCCGGAGTTCAAGGCCTGCGCAGTCGCGGTCAGCACAGTGGGAGACCCCAGTGACCCAGTCCCCTGAAAGTCGCGGACCAGAGGAGATCGCATGCACACCACGTCGCGGTTCTTGCAGGGCATCTACCCCTTCGAAGGGCACGGCCTGAGCAAGCCCGTCCCGATTGATCCCGCCCTGACCTACATCGTTCCCCCGGGCGTGACCAGCCAGGCCCTCTACTTCCGCGGCGGGAACAGCACCGAGGAGATGATCGCGATTGTGCTCGTGCGGGACGGCCAACCGATGCGCTACTTCCCGATCGGCGCTAGGGACGGCACCCACGTGCTGCTGCGCGTGGTGGAGGACCTGATCAGCAATAACCAAATCGAGTTACACGTCGCCGCACCCGAGGGCTGCACCGGGACGGTTGTCGTCGATCTCGGCCTGGTGGAGGTGTGAACACCATGCAGGAGTTAGTGGTGGTGGGCAACGGCATGGCAGGAGCCCGCGCCGTCGAGGAGATCTTGACCCGTGGCGGCGGTGAGACGTTCCACATCACGATGTTCGGTGACGAGCCGCACGGCAACTACAACCGCATCCTGCTGTCGGAGCTACTGGCCCGCGGAGCTGACCCCGACGGGCAATTGCTCGACGAGGACCTCTTTCTCAACCCTTGGGAGTGGTACCGGGAGAACGGGATCACCCTGAAAGCCGGGGTGCGGGTGGTGCGCGTCGACCGGTTCGCCCACCGGGTCTACGCCGACGACGGGTCGATCGTCCGGTACGACAAGCTCATGCTGGCTACCGGCAGCCGCTCCTACTTCCCGCCGACGGAGGGGCTGTGGGAGGACAACAAGACGCTGACGCCGGGAGTGTTCGGGTTCCGCACGCTGCACGACACCATGGCGATGATGCGCTACGCCCGCGGCAAGCAGCGCGCCGCAGTGATCGGCGGTGGCCTGCTCGGCTTGGAGGCGGCCCGCGGCCTGCAGACGCACGGTCTGGCAACGCACGTGGTGCACTCCGCCGACGGGCTGATGAACCAACAGCTGGACGCCCAGGCGGGCCGGGTGCTGCGGCGCTCGCTGGAACAGCTCGGCATCACCGTGCACACCGGCACCCGCACCACAGCGATCCGGCGCGGCACCGACGGCGCGGTCACCGGCGTCACCTTCACCGACGGGAGCACGCTGGACGTCGACATGGTGGTGATCACGGCAGGCATCCGCCCGAACATCGGGCTGGCCATGATCTCGGGCCTGGAGACGCAACGCGGCATCGTCGTCGACGACCAGCTGCGGTCGGTTGACGATGACGACATCTATGCCGTCGGCGAGTGCGTGCAGCATCGCGGCGAGGTCTACGGGCTGGTCGCGCCGCTGTGGGAGCAGGCGACGGTGCTGGCCGACCACATCACCGGCGCCGACCCGGAAGCCGCCTATCACGGTTCGCGGCTCGCGACGAAGCTCAAGGTCGCGGGCGTGAATGTAGCGGCAATGGGGCTCAAAGAGCCGGAGCGACCCGACGACGAGTTCGTCCAGTTCAGCGAGTCGAGCCGCGGGATTTATCAGACGGTGATCATCCGCGACGGCATGCTGGTGGGC
>DASYAZ010000110.1:0-1830 GCA_036501085.1 Pseudonocardiaceae bacterium
AGCTCAGGCGGGTCAACGACGTGTTGCGGTCCGCCAGCGCTTATTTCGCGTCAGTGCCATCATGATCACGTCCGGTGTGGTTCGCTCATTATTTCGCTGCCCCAGCCTTGGCTGGTGGCTTCTCGGCGATGTGCGGCCCCGCCGGACGCCCGCATCGTCTGGTGGCGTGGCTTGATAGGAGCGTGCGCTCGGCCTTACTGAGGCGTGCCCGCTCTCGGGCGGTTCGGGATCCCCTCCGGTTGGTTCGTCGTATGTTGGAGCTCCCCTTTGTCATGATCGGCGCTGATTCGCACAAGCGCACCCACACTCTGGTCGCCCTCGATCCCATCGGCCGTCGTCTCGGCGAGACCACGGTCAAGGCCACCAGCTCCGGGCACCTGAAGCTGCTGTCCTGGGCGGCCCAGTGGCCGGAGCTGAGTTTCGCGCTGGAGGACTGTCGGCATCTGACCCGGCGTCTGGAACGGGATCTACTTGCTGCCGGGCAGCGGGTGGTTCGGGTTCCGACCCGGCTGATGGCCGGTGCCCGACGAGGCGGGCGGACACCGGGCAAGTCCGACCCGATCGACGCCGAGGCCGTGGCCCTGGCCGCCTTGCGCCACGACGATCTGCCGGTCGCGGAACTCGATGGGCCGTCGCGTCAGGTGAAGCTTTTGGTTGATCACCGCGGTGATCTGGTTGCCGAGCGCACCCGGATCCAGAATCGACTGCGCTGGCACCTGCACGAACTCGACCCGACCCTGCAGGTTCCCTCCCGGGGCCTGCGCCGCTTCCGCGTGCTGGACGAGCTGGGCGAACGCCTGCGGGACGTCGAGGGGCTGGTGGCCCGGCTGGCCCGGGAGTTGGTGACGCGCTGCCGGGAGCTGACCGTGCGGATCAACGCTCTCGAACGTGAGCTTCGGGGGCTGACCCGCCAGCTGGTGCCGACCCTGCTGGCGGTCCCCGGCTGCGGAGTCATCACAGCGGCCATGATCGTGGGCGAGACCGCCGGAGCGCACCGATTCCGCTCTCGCGACGCCTACGCCCGATTCACCGGCACCGCCCCGGTCCCGGTCTGGTCGGGCGCCACTCACGGCAAGGTCCGGCTCAACCGGGGCGGCAACCGCAGCATCAACTCTGCCCTGCACATGATCGCGGTAACCCAGGTCCGCGGCGTGGGCCCGGGCGCGGCCTATCTCGAGACACTCACCGCCCGGGGCAAGACCCGCACCGAAGCGCTGCGCCTGCTGCGTCGGCGCCTGTCCGATGCCGTGTTCGCTGCCCTGCTCACCGACGAACGCGCCCGCGCTGACTCCTCGGCGGCGAACGTCAGCATGTCGGTGCCGGCGGCGGCTTGACATAGGAGCATCGCGGCGGAGCTCGACCGCCGACTGCGCTGATCGTGGCCTATATCGAGGCGCACCGACACCGGTTCGGGGTCGAGCCGATCTGCCGCGTGCTGAGCAAGCACGGGATCCCGATCGCCCCGAGCACCTACTATGCCGCCCGTACCCGGCCGCCTTCGGCGCGCGCGGTGCGTGATGAGGGGGTACTGGCCGAGATCCGCGTCCTGCACGCTGACCCCAAGCGGGGACGCGGGCTATACGGGGCGCGCAAGGTGTGGCACCAGCTGCGTCGCCAGGGCGGGGTCGACGGGCGTCCGGTGCCGCGCTGCGCGGTGGAACGGTTGATGCACACCGCGGGGATACGCGGAGTTCGGCGGGGCCGCCCGTTCCGTACAACCCGTCCCGACCCTACCGCCCAGCGGCCTCCTGACCTGGTTAAACGCCACTTCCAGGCCGATGCTCCGAACCGGCTGTGGGTGGTCGACTTTACCTACGTCGCGACGTGGTC
>DASYAZ010000111.1:0-17514 GCA_036501085.1 Pseudonocardiaceae bacterium
GGCGGTACTCGCGGAGGTCGCCCATGCATGTAGGGGTACCGCACCCCGCCCGTTCCCGCGAGGGCTGCGTTCCACCGGCGCGAGGGTTCTACTGCGGCTAAGGCTCGCCGGCCAGCGCGCGGCGGGCCAGGCCCAGGGGTAGGCACCCGGAACCGGCCAGGGCGTCGTGGAAATCTCGCAGCTCCCCGGGCCACTCGGCGCGTAGCTGCTCGATCTCCAGGCAACCGGTCAGGTAGGACGGGGCCTGGGTGGGCCAGGCGCAGTAGCGGTCCACCTCGGCCTTGGTGGTCCCGGGGGAGAGCGACGCGTGCGTGCTCATGAAGGTCTCTGCCTGCTCCGGGTCCATGTCCCCGCAGTGCAGCGCGGTGTCCACCACGATCCGGGCCGCCCGGAAGATCCGGGCATCGAGGTGTGCGAGCTCGTGCGCCGGGTCGGCGAAGTACCCCTGCTCGCGCATCATGCCTTCGGCGTAGAGGGCCCAGCCCTCGGCGAAGTAGCTGCTGCGGTGCACCGCACGCACCGGCGGCGACGACTCGGCCGACCAGGACAGCTGCCAGTGGTGCCCGGGGTAGGCCTCGTGCACGGCGATGGTGGGTAGCTGCGCGCGGGCATTGGTGCGCAGCCGCTGGGTGATCTGCTCGTCAGTGGCGCCCTCGGGAGTGAACGGTACGAAGAAATGCCCGGTGCGGGAGCGGGTCAGCGCGGGTGGTTGCAGGTAGGAGGCCACCGCCATGATCGGGCGCTGGAAGGCCGGTGCCGGTACCACCCGGCACTGTTCACCCCCGGCGAAGGTCACCAGTTCGCGCTCGGCCAGGAAGGCCCGCGCCCGGGCGGTCTCCGCCTCGTACTCCGCGCGCATCGCCTGCAACGTCGGAGGATGATCGTCTTGCAGGGCGTGCATGGTGGCGTGCCAGTCGGAGGTGCCGCCGGGCACCCGGGGTGCCAGCTCCCGCATCTGGTTATCGAGCGCATCCCAGGCCGCGACTCCCCGTTGGTGCAGCTCGCCCGACCCGTAGCCCAGCAGCTCGCACTGGGTCAGCAGCGCTGAATAGAGCGTCTCGCCCATTCGCCAGTCACCGGTGGCCCGCTCAGCGAACTCGGTGAGGAAACGCGAGGTCTGCTCGAAGGCCGCCGCCGCGGGTTCGGCTGCGGCTACGACGAGGGTTCGTAACTCGGGATCCTCGACCTCGGCGGGCAGCGATCCGCGCAGGAATGCCGGACCCGCCGTAGCCTGCCCGAGCGCGCGGCGCACCAGCCGGGGGGCCGACAGCCCGGGGTCCAGGTTGTTCCGGCACGCCGCCAGCACCTCGGGCACCTCCGCCAGCCGGGACAGCGTCCCCTCCACGAGTTGCGGCTCCGGGCGCAGCCGGTGCAGGAACGGCAGCAGCAGGCCCGCGAACACCGGGTTGAGATACGCCGCAGGATCGCGCCGCCATGCAGGCCAACCGGCCATGAGGCTGTCCCTGCGCAGCGCCGTGAGGGCGAGATCCCGATCTATGCCGGTCGGCTCGGCCGCCAACCGGCTCAGCCACCCGGCGGACTCCCGCTCGCGGCGCTCGTATGCCGTATTGCTGAAGTCGCCGAGCCGGTGGGCGTAGCCAGGCGCACCCAGTGCGTCAGCGTGTACCGGGTTGTGATCGAAATACCAGTCGAGATAGCGGTCGATCTGCCCGGTCGAGGGATCTGAACTCACAGGTGCCGAACCTATCCCACTGCCGGCCGCCGGACCCACCGGTCAGCGTGGGGCGCCGGTGAGGCGGCGGCTGTCTCCGATGGCTGTGGGTGACCCGGCGCGAGTCCGGCAGCTCGTCCACAGTGCTGCCGTGGCGACGACCACCGTGGCGGCCCCCAGGACGTGCAGCGAGACCAGCATCTCGGGCACCCCGGTGACGTACTGCACGACGCCCAGGGTGCCCTGCGCGAGAACCACGCAGATCAGCACCAGGTACCGCCGCCACGTACCGGGGGGTACACCCACCGCGCGGAGTGCGAACCCCAGGCCGGCGAGCAGGCCGAGGAAGCCGACGAGCAGATCGGCGTGTAGTTGCGCCAGCGTCACGACACTCACCGCGAGCCGGGGAGTGGCGCGGTCCCCCGCATGCGGACCGGCGGAGGTCACCAGGGTGCCCGCGACCAGCAGGCACCCCAGTGTCGCGGTGGCCGTGACCAGCAGGCCGCGCAACGGGCCCGGCAGATGCCAGCACGGTGGCGCGTCACCTTCGGCGAAGGCGGCGACCAGCAGCACCGCCAGCCATACCAGCACCATCGAGACGAGGAAGTGCACCGCCACGGCCCACCAGGTGAGGCCGGTCAGGACAGTGATCCCGCCGAGCACCGCCTGCAGCAGGACCCCGGCCGGCATCGTCGCGGCCAGCAGGATCAGCCGGCGCCGCCGGGGCCGGACGAGCAGTGCCAGAACCAGGCAGGCCAGCGCTACCAGTCCGACCAGCCCGGTGAGCAGGCGGTTGCCGAACTCGATCCACTGGTGCAGCGTGGCCACTTCAGGGTGCGGCTGCGGCACCAGGCTCCCGGGGAAACACCGCGGCCAGGTCGGGCAACCCAATCCCGAACCGGTGACGCGCACCACCGAGCCGGTCACCGCGATGCCCGCCTGGGTGATCACCGCGGCGACCGCGGTGGCCCGGGACAGGCTCGCCGGCACGGCGAAGGTGGCAGGCACAGCCCCGATGGTAGGCAGCCAGCGCCGGCCCGCCGCATGGACCGTGCGTACAGCGCGCCGAGTTTCACTCCACGGCGATCCGACTCGACCCAGGTTCAGGACAGGCGCAGGGTGCGGGTGGCGAGCAGGCCGGCACCTGCGGCCCAGGCCAGCAGGACCCCCAGAGCGCCCCACGGTGTGGAGCCGGCCACCAGCGCGGTGTGCAGCCCCTCGGCCAGCGCACCGGAGGGCAGCGCGCCGACGATCGCGGCGAGCGGACCGGGCAGGGCGTGCACGGGCAGCACGATGCCGCCGGCCACGACGAGAAGCAGCCATACCGTGTTCGCCACGGCGAGTACCACCTCGGCCCGCAACGCCCCACCGAGCAGCACCCCGAGCGCGCCGAACGCGGCCGTGCCGGCGAGCACCATGAGACCGGCGGCGCCCAGGCCACCTGGATCGGGTCGCCAACCCAGGGCGAGCGCCACCCCGCCCAGCACCACCAACTGCACCAGCACCACCCCGAGCACCGCGAGCATCCGGCCTGCGACCAGCGACCACCGGGGCAGCGCGGTGGCGGCCAACCGTTTGAGCACCCCGTAGCGGCGGTCGAAGCCCAGCGCGATGGCCTGCCCGGTGAAGGCGGTGGACATCACCGCCAGCGCCAGGATGCGGGGGGTGACATGGTCGACTCGCGGCTCGGACACCGGGATGACGTTGAGCACCGTCAGCCCGATCAGCATCCCGAGCGGGATCAGCAGGGTGAGCAGGACCTGCTCCCCGTTGCGCAGGGTGAGAACGAACTCGGTGCGGGCCTGGGTGAGCAGCATGCGCCCCAGCCGCCCCCGGCCAGGTGCGGGGGTGAAGGTGCCGGGGGAGAAGCTGGTCACGGCCGCAGCTCCCGACCGGTGAGTTCGAGGAACACGTCCTCCAGGCTGCGCCGGGATACCCGCAGGTCCTCGGCGAACACATCCTGCTGAGCGCACCAGGCGGTCACGGTGGCCATCACCTGAGGATCGATCGGGCCCTCGACGAGGTAGCCGCCGGGGTGCGGTTCGCTGGCCTGGCAGCCCGCGGGAAGCGCGATGCACAGGGAGACCAGATCCAGGCCGGGACGCGCCCCGAACCGCAGCTGCCGTTCGGCGCCGGCTGAGGTCAGCTCGCCTGGACTGCCCCGGGCCACCACCCGGCCGTGATCGATGATCACTACCTGATCGGCCAGCGCCTCCACCTCCTCCATCAGGTGCGTGGTGACCAGGACGCTGACCCCGTCGGCGCGCAACCTGCTGATGATCTCCCACACCAACCGGCGGGCCTGCGGGTCCATCCCGGCGGTCGGCTCGTCGAGGAACACCACCTCGGGTCGCCCGATGAGGGCGCAGGCGAGCGCGAGGCGTTGCTGCTGGCCCCCGGACAGGCGCTTGTAGGGGACCCGCGCCACACCGGTGAGCCCGAGCACGTCGAGTAGCCACCCGGCGTCCAGCGGCTGCGCGGAGCAGGCCGCGACCAGGGCGAGCATCTCCCCGGCCCGCACGCCTGGATAGGCCCCGCCACCCTGGGGCATCACCCCGACCCGATGGCGCAGCGCGGAACTCTCGGTGAGCGGGTTCAGCCCCAGCACCCGAACCACGCCGGCATCCGGGCGCAGGAACCCCTCGCACACCTCGACCGTGGTGGTCTTGCCAGCGCCGTTAGGCCCCAGGAGTGCCAGCACCGTGGCCGGCGGCACGTACAGGTCAAGACCGTCCACAGCCCGGACCGTGCCGAAGCTGCGAACCAGGCCGCGCACCTCGACGGCGGCCGGCGGCGCTGGCGGGGTCACATTGACAGAGCCTAGATCGCGACCTCGGATCGGGACGGACGGGCCTTCACGGGAGCCTCTGCGCCAGTCTCCACAGCGCCGGAGAACGCCCGCCACAGCGGTGGGGTGCGCCCGCGTACCAGAAGCAGCGGTATGACCAGGGTGACGGCCGCCGCGGCGATGGCCGAGGGCACCACCCAGGCCCGGAACGCGAAGTCCGCCCCGGTGGGTGCCACCACCACAGCGAGCACCGCGCAGGCGGCGGTGGCTGCGGAGCGGAACACCCGCCGGGTGGCCGAGGCCGCCAGCGGGATCGCGGCCCACAACAGGTACCAGGGATGTACCACCGGCCCCAGCAGCACGACGGCACCCAGCCCGACGCCGACCCCGGCCAGCGGGTCGAGGCGTCCCCGCCAGCAGCGCCACAGCAGCAGCAGGCATACCCCGCCGGCGGCGGCCAACCCCACCAGCCGGGCCACCGCGAGCACCGAGGTGGTGTGGTCGCCCAGCCCCAGCAGGCTGCCGACCACGCCGGCCAGCAGCCCCAACTCGGTTACCCCCGACATCCAGCTCCGCACCACGTTGGGTGTGCCCAGCGCACCGATCCAGCCGAAGCCCAACCCGGTACCCAGCCCGATCGCTATGGTGGTGACCAGCGCGATCCCGCCCAGGACCGCAGCCACCCACGCCAGATCACGCATCCTGCCGCCCCGGTGCCGGGCGCACCACACCACCACGAAACCGAGGGCGAGCACCGCGGGGACCTTCACCTGCCCGGCGGCTGCGATCAGTGCCGTTCCGCCGAGCAGGGCCGGTCCCATGCCGGGGCGGCGTAGCGCGAGCTCCAGCCCGGCCAGCATCAAACCGATCATCAGCGCTTCGTTGTGTACCCCGCTGAGCAGGTGAAACAACACCAGCGGGTTGGCTGCGCCGAGCCACAGCGCGAAGACCGGGAGCACGCCGACCCGGCGGGCCAGCCGCGGGAGCGCCCAGACGATCATCACCAGGCCGGCCACCGCGAGGGTGCGGTGCAGCAACACGCCGAGCACCACGTTGTTGCCGGCCATCCAGTCGATCGGCCGCCCGAGGGTGAGGAACAACGGTCCGTACGGTGCCGGTGTGTGCCGCCAGAGGGTGGGGATCCCCCGCACCAGCGGATGGTCCACACCCAGCGCGTCGGCCGGACCGAGCAGGTAGGGATCCAGCCCGCGATTGACCATCGCGCTCTGCGCCAGGTAGCTGTAGACATCCCGGCTGAACATCGGCGGGGCCACCAGCAGCGGTAGCGACCAGGTGAGCATCGTGCGGTGGAGCTGGGCGCGGGAGATCAGCCGGGCCCGCCCGGGAGCGGCGAGGCCGCCGAGCCACAACCAGGCCAGCACCACCATGACGATGCCGCTGTACGCGAGTGCCAGCGAGGCGGTCGGCATCCGGGTGAGCAGGCCGATCAACCGGTGTCCCACCACCGGATTGCCCAGCACAGGGGCCGTACCCGCGCCCAGGGATCCCAGACCCATGAGCAGCGCACCCACCGTGCCGAAGCGGCGCACCGTATCGAGCTGGCGGGTCTCCGCCGGGTTCAGCTCAGCGCGCGCGGCTGGTGCTCCAGCTCGAACTTCCGGCTCGGGTGGAGATGGCCCGTCACTGCGAAGCTTCCCGGCCACCACGCCGCGAAGGGTAACTGAGCCTTGCAGCACCGTGGCGGCGCTCTCCCCGACTGCCCCTGCGCGCGTGGAGGTCAGACCAGGGTGGCACTCTGCTGATCGCTGCAGCGATCTGCGGGTCGATCTCCACGGTGGTCACCTGGGATGCGCCGAGCCGGTGCGCCAGCAGTGCCGCGTTGTACCCGGTGCCGGTTCCAATCTCCAGGACCCCGCTGTCCGGGTTGCACGTCCAGGCAATCCAGCATCGTCGCCACCATCGCGGGTTCGGACGCCGAGCTGGTGCGGTGGATCCCGATCGCGGGCCAGGCAGTCGTGCCGTCATCGAACTGCGTCACGATCGTCGTGTTGGAGTAGGCCGACTCCCACCACCTGTCCGGCTCGGTGTCCCGGTCGATCGGCTGCGGCTCGCCGTGGCTGTCGTCCACCCAGACCTGGGCAGGGAGAAAAGCGTGACGGGGTGTCGCTAGGAATGCATCTCGCGTCGTACTCGAAGAACTCACCGACCCTGTTCGCCACTGACCGGGACTCTTACGTGGTGCAGGGGTGGATCGTCACAGACCCGCAGATCCTGGCTATGATCGCGGTATCCGACGACGAGACGATCGTCGAGGTGCTGGCCGCGCTCCTGGCCCACCTCGCCAAGGACGAGCTCAGTGGCGATGTGGTGAAGCTGGTCCCGCCCATTGTGCACATCGCAGCGAACGGCAACTACATCATCAAAGGACGGCGTGTGACGGACCCCGAGGCGCTGGGGCAGATGACCATCCCCGATCACGAGACCTGTATCGAGGTCTCGCGGTCCGCGGTCGCAGCGCTCGTCGGAGCCTAGATGGACAGCATCACGGATGAAGAGTTTGATGCGCTCTTTACATCATTCCAGCGGGACGCACTCCATTTGGAAATGCGGGACTCCTACGGTACAGATGTCGAACTACCGCACCTTCGCAAGTGGGAGGCTGGCGAGCCGGACGACACCGACTGGCTCCAACCGTGGTTTGATTTGGTCAGTGCCGGAACGCGGGCCGGCAAGGTGTTCCGGCGGGCATGTGTCGTGTCGGAGCCGATCTCCGACTATCGGAAGTGGGCATTTGAGTTAACCCCGCCGTTCGTTGCAGCCGGTGAGGATATTCGCTGGATTCCGCGGGGTCGGGTGTCCACGGTGGCGCTACCCGGCAACGACTTCTGGTTGTTCGACGATGAGGTTGTGATCTTCCTGATCTTTGCCGCCAGCGGGCTTGTGGTGGACCTGTACAGGACGACGGATCGCCGCGCGATCGAGTTGTGCCGGACGTCTTTCGAGAAGGTGTGGAAGCTCTCCATCCCTACCAGTGAGTACCGGCCGACCTAGTCCCGCCAAGCAGGCCCGGGAGGCTCTTGGCGTCCGTCTTCGTGAGATCCGCAAGGAGGCGGGTCTCACGGGGCGGGCCTTGGCAGCCGGTATTGGGTGCCATTTCACGAAGATCAGCCGCATTGAAAACGGCAGCCAGGCTCCCTCTGAGGAGAACATCAAGGCATGGTGCCGGGTTTGCCGCACTGAAAACCAAGTTCCTGACCTGATCGCCACCGCCCGTAGTATCGAGTCGATGTATGTGGAGTGGCAGCGTCAGACGCGCGCGGGTATGAAGCGCCTCACGCTGTCCTCAGTGCCACTCTACGAACGCACTAAGCTGTTTCGTATCTATGAACACAACGTCATTCCTGGGCTATTTCAGACCGCCGCGTACTCGGCGGAAATGCTGTCGTATTATATCAATTTTCTGGATACTCCGAACGACCTTGATGCTGCCGTCGAGGCCCGCATGGAGCGGCAGCGCATCGTCTACTCCGGCAATCGTCGCTTCGTGGTGGTGCTCGAAGAACACGCGATTCGGGCCCTTGTGGGGAATTTTGATATCATGGTCGGTCAGCTCGATCGCCTGCTCGGCGTGATATCGCTGCCCCGCGTTAGCCTCGGCATCATCCCAGAGGCCGTTCCCCGCACGGTGTTCACATCCGTTGGTTTCTGGATCTTTGACGACGCGATGGTCGAGATCGAGACCCCCACGGCCTCTCTGGAGATCACCCAGCCCCGCGAAGTCCGGCTCTACGCCACGATGTTCGAGCAGCTCCAGCAGTCAGCGGTGTACGGCGCCGAAGCCAGAGCGCTAGTGACCCGCGCGATGGCCGAGTTGGCTGGATGAGGGCGAGGCTGTGCCACTGCATGCCACCGCCGATCCGCGTCGCGAACTCGACAGCAGCGACATCTTGATCGGCACTCGGGTCACCTGCGTCGAGTTCACGGACGGGCGCGACGCGAGCCCACGCTGGGCGACACACGCTTTGCGTCAGGGCGAGAATTAAGTAACATGGGTGTTGTGAAAAACGTCGGGGCTGATCGTCGCACCCGTGAGTCGGTGGCACGGGAGTTGCTGGAGCACGGTCCAGTGACAGCTGCGCAGGTTGCCGACTCGTTGGGGCTCAGCCCTGCGGCGGTGCGCCGCCACTTGGACGCGCTGCTTGCCGACGGGCAGGCCAGCTACCGTTCGGCGCCCCGCCGGACTCCTCGTGGCCGGGGCCGTCCAGCCAAGTTCTTCCTGCTCACCGCAGCTGGAAGGGCTCGATTCGAGCACACTTACGATGATCTCGCAGTGGCCGCGCTGCATTTCCTGGCCGAGCGCGACGGCGAGCAAGCGGTCCGCTCTTTCGCGGAACGCCGGGTGACCGACCTGGTCGGCCGGCACCGTGCCGAGGTAGCCGCGGCACCGGACCCGCTGGCGCGAGCGCAGCTACTGGCCGTCGCCCTGAGCACCGAGGGTTACGCCGCCTCGGCTGAGCATGTCGGGGCGGGTACGCAGCTGTGCCAGCACCACTGCCCGGTCTCGCACGTCGCAGCGGAGTTCCCGCAGCTGTGTGAAGCCGAGACCGAGGCCTTCGCCGACCTGCTCGGTGTTCACGTACAACGGCTGGCCACGATCGCCCGGGGTGATGCGGTCTGCACCACCCATATCCCGGAGGCCCGGGCGGCGCGCGCTACCCGAAAAGCACAGCCCGTAACCCCAACAAGTGTGTCGCCCACTCCCACCACGAAACCGGATGGAGGCGTCTGAAGCATGACGACTGCCCCTGAGCAGGATGTGCGAGCGCAGACCGCCCAAGCCCCCCCACTCACCCAGGAAGAAACCCTCTCTCAGCTGGGTCGCTACGAGTATGGCTGGGCTGACTCCGACCTCGCCGGCTCCGGCGCCCAGCGTGGCCTGTCCGAAGCCGTGGTCCGCGACATCTCGGCTAAGAAGAACGAGCCGGAGTGGATGCTGGAGACCCGGCTGAAGGCGCTACGCCTGTTCCAGCGCAAGCCGATGCCGCACTGGGGCGCAGACCTGTCCGGCATCGATTTCGACAACATCAAGTACTTCGTCCGGTCGACCGAGAAGCAGGCCACATCCTGGGAGGACCTGCCTGACGACATCAAGTCCACCTACGACCGGCTGGGCATCCCCGAGGCGGAGAAGGCCCGGCTGGTGGCCGGGGTGGCCGCGCAGTACGAGTCCGAGGTCGTCTATCACAAGATCCGCGAGGACCTCGAGGAACAGGGCGTGCTGTTCCTGGACACCGACACCGCGCTGCGGGAGCAGCCGGAGATCTTCCAGCAGTACTTCGCCAGCGTGATACCCGCTGGGGACAACAAGTTCGCCGCGCTGAACACCGCGGTGTGGTCCGGTGGGTCGTTCATCTACGTGCCTCCCGGGGTGCACGTCGATATCCCGCTGCAGGCCTACTTCCGGATCAACACCGAGAACATGGGCCAGTTCGAGCGCACGCTGATCATCGTCGACGAGGGTGCGTACGTGCACTACGTCGAGGGCTGCACGGCGCCGATCTACAAGTCCGACTCGCTGCACTCCGCGGTCGTCGAGATCATCGTCAAGAAGGGCGGCCGCTGCCGGTACACCACGATCCAGAACTGGTCGAACAACGTCTACAACCTGGTCACCAAGCGGGCCACCGCCGCCGAGGGCGCGACCATGGAGTGGATCGACGGCAACCTCGGCTCCAAGGTCACCATGAAATACCCCTCGGTCTGGCTGATCGGTGAGCACGCCAAGGGTGAGGTGCTCTCGGTGGCCTGCGCGGGCGAGGGTCAGCACCAGGACGCCGGGGCGAAGATGGTGCACGCCGCACCGCACACCTCGAGCACGATCGTGTCCAAGTCGGTCGCGCGCGGTGGCGGGCGCACCTCCTACCGTGGGCTGGTCCAGGTCAACGAGGGCAGCCACCACTCCCGGTCCACGGTGAAGTGCGACGCCCTGCTGGTGGATCAGATCAGCCGCTCGGACACCTATCCCTACGTCGACATCCGCGAGGACGACGTGTCGATGGGCCACGAGGCCACCGTCTCCAAGGTCAGCGACGACCAGCTCTTCTACCTGATGAGCCGCGGGCTGGCCGAGGACGAGGCGATGGCCATGATCGTGCGCGGGTTCATCGAGCCGATCGCCCGCGAGCTGCCCATGGAGTACGCCTTGGAACTGAACCGCCTGATCGAGCTGCAGATGGAAGGGGCCGTCGGCTGAGATGACGGCGACCACTGACCGATCGGAACTCAGCGTTCCGATCGTCTCTAGGGCGGAACGATTCACCTCCTATGACGTGGACGCCTTCGAGGTGCCCACGGGGCGGGAGGAGGAGTGGCGGTTCACCCCGCTGCGGCGGCTACGCGGGCTGCACCAGGGTGCCGCTGCCACCGGTACTGCGCAGATCAGCGTGCAGGCGGGTGACAAGGCAGACGGGGTCACCGTCGAGAAGGTGGGTCGGGCCGACCCACGCTTGGGCGATGGTGGGGTCCCCGCCGACCGGGTTGCGGCGCAGGCGTGGAGTGCTGTGGACCACGCCACGGTGGTGACCGTGCCGGCGCAGACCCGGATCGAAGACCCGGTGACGGTGACCGTCACCGGGCCGGGCGTGGGGGAGATCGCCTACGGGCACCTGCAGCTGCGCCTCGAGGCCTTCGCCGAGGCGGTGGTGGTCCTCGACTACCTCGGTAGCGGCACCTATGCGGAGAACGTCGAAATCGTCCTCGCCGACGGCGCCCGGCTGACTCTGGTCAGCGTGCAGGACTGGGCCGACGACGCGGTGCACGTCGCCGCGCAGCACACCTGCCTGGGTCGTGATGCGGTCCTGCGTGCCACCACGGTGAGTCTGGGCGGTGATCTGGTGCGCCAGTCCCCGACGGTGACCTTCAGCCAGCCCGGCGGCGACGCCGAGTTGCTGGGACTGTACTTCGCCGACGCCGGGCAGCACCTGGAGCACCGCCTGCTGGTGGACCATGCGGTCCCGCATTGCCGTTCCAACGTCGCGTACAAGGGCGCGCTGCAGGGCAGTCCGGGCGAGCCGGACGCGCACACCGTGTGGATCGGCGATGTCCTCATTCAGGCCGCCGCGGAGGGCACCGATACCTTCGAGGTCAACCGCAACCTGGTGCTCACCGACGGTGCCCGAGCGGATTCGGTGCCCAACCTGGAGATCGAGACCGGGGAGATCGTCGGTGCGGGTCATGCCAGCACTACGGGCCGCTTCGATGACGAGCAGCTGTTCTACCTGACCTCCCGGGGCATCCCCGCCGACCAGGCCCGCCGGCTGGTGGTGCGGGGCTTCTTCGGTGAGATCCTGCAGAAGATCACTGTCATGCCGGTCCGGGAGCGGCTGGCAGCGGCGATCGAGGCTGAGCTGGAAGCGGTGGGGGTATGACCCCTGAAGTGCCTTTTACCGCGGCGGTGGCGGCGATATGAGCGCTATCCGGGTCTGCGGCCTGGCGGATCTCAAGGACGAAGTGCCGGCCGGTTTCGAGGTCGAGAACGTGCCGGTGGTCCTGGTCCGCCAGGGCGAACAGGTGTACGCGCTGGCCGATATCTGCTCGCACGCCGAGATCGCGCTGTCCGAAGGCGAGGTGACCCGCAAGGGCTTGGAGTGCTGGCTGCACGGATCATGCTTTGACCTCGCCACCGGGGAGCCGTCCTCACCACCGGCGTCCGAGCCGGTGGACACCTATGCCGTGACGATCGACGGTGACGATGTCTACGTCGACCCCGCTACCGTGACCAACCGCTGATCACCTTCGGTAGAACCAACCAACTCAATCGCTAGCAGGAGCTGACACACACCGATGACCACCTTGGAGATCAGGGACCTGCATGTCGCGGTGCCCACCGACGGCGAGCAGACCCCCGAGAAAGAGATCCTGCGCGGCGTTGATCTCACCGTACGGGCAGGGGAGACCCACGCGATGATGGGGCCCAACGGGTCGGGCAAGTCCACCCTGGCCTACTCCATCGCTGGACACCCGAAATATCGAGTCACTTCGGGGCAGGTGCTTCTCGATGGCGCCGATGTGCTGTCGATGTCCGTCGACGAACGCGCCCGAGCGGGTCTGTTCCTGGCCATGCAGTACCCGGTCGAAGTGCCCGGGGTGTCGATGACGAACTTCCTGCGCACGGCGGCCACCGCGACCCGGGGCGAGGCCCCCAAGCTACGCACCTGGGTCAAAGAGGTCAAAGCGGCGATGTCCGAGCTGGACATCGACCCCGCCTTCGCCGAGCGCAGCGTGAACGAGGGTTTCTCCGGCGGCGAGAAGAAGCGCCACGAGATCCTGCAGCTCTCGCTGCTCAAGCCCAGGATCGCGGTGCTGGACGAGACCGACTCCGGTCTGGACGTCGACGCGCTGCGGGTGGTCTCCGACGGGGTGAACCGGTACCGGGCCGCCGGGGACGTCGGCGTGCTGCTGATCACCCACTACACCCGGATTCTGCGGCATATCACTCCGGACTACGTCCACGTTTTCTCTGGTGGACGGATCGTGGAGTCCGGCGGGCAGGAGCTTGCCGAAGAACTGGAGTCCGGCGGCTATGAGCGCTTCACCCGCCGGCAGGAGCCGGAGATAACGGGGGTTGCACCGTGACAGTAACGAGTGGGCCCGCGACGACCAGCGGGCCGGCGACGGCTGGGCCGTTGACCGCCCACGAGATGGAGACGATCCGGGCCGATTTCCCGATCCTGTCCCGCACGGTGCGGGAGAACCGGCCTCTGGTGTACCTGGACTCCGGGGCCACCTCGCAGCGGCCCCGGCAGGTACTGGATGCCGAGCGCGCCTTCGTCGAGCAGCACAACGCCGCGGTGCACCGCGGCGCGCACCAGCTCGCGGAGGAGGCTGACGAGGCGTACGAGTCGGCCCGGGCGCGGATCGCGACCTTCGTCGGTGTCCAGCCCGATGAGGTGGTGTTCACCAAGAACGCGACCGAGGGGATCAACCTGGTCGCCTACGCGCTGGGCAACGCCTCGATCGGCAGCGACACCGGCCCGGCGAAGCGCTTCGCGCTGGCGGCCGGAGACGAGGTCGTGGTGACCGAGATGGAGCACCACGCCAACCTGGTGCCCTGGCAGGAACTGTGCCGGCGTACCGGTGCGACGCTGCGCTGGTATCAGGTGACCGACGGCGGCCGGCTGGACCTGGACTCCCTCGAGCTCACCGCGCGGACCAAGGTGGTGGCTTTCACCCACCAGTCCAATGTGATGGGCACCGTCACCCCGGTCGCGGAGCTGGTCCGCCGGGCCCGTGCGGTGGGGGCGCTGACCGTGCTGGACGCCTGCCAGTCGGTACCGCACTCCCCGGTCGACGTGTCCGCGCTGGACGTGGACTTCGCCGTGTTCTCGGGCCACAAGATGCTGGGGCCCTCCGGGGTGGGCGTGCTCTACGGTCGCCGCGAGCTGCTCGAGGTGCTGCCGCCGTTCATCACCGGCGGGTCGATGATCGAGCTGGTGAAGATGGAGGTCTCCACCTACGCCCCACCCCCGCAACGCTTCGAGGCCGGGGTGCCGATGACCTCCCAAGCGGTCGGCCTGGGCGCGGCTGTGGACTACCTCTCGGCGATCGGCATGGACCGGGTCGCTGCGCATGAGGGCATGCTGACCGAACGGGCGCTCAACGGGCTCTCGGAGATCGACGGCGTGCGGATCATCGGTCCTACCAGCATCGACGCCCGGGGTGGCGCGGTGTCTTTCGATCTCAAGGACGTGCATCCACACGACGCCGGGCAGGTGCTCGACGACCTGGGAATCGCGGTCCGGGCCAGCCACCACTGCGCCTGGCCGCTGCACCGCCGTTTCGGGATCGCCGCGTCGGTGCGGGCGAGTTTTGCGGTGTACAACACCCCCGCCGAGGTCGATACGCTGCTGGACGGGGTGCGCGAGGTGCGCCGATTCTTCCGGGTGGGGGCATGAAGATCGAGCAGATGTACCAGGAGATCATCCTGGATCACTACCGCAACCCGCACCGCAGCGGTCTGCGGGAGCCCTTCGACGCCGAGTCTTACCAGATCAATCCCACCTGCGGGGATGAGGTGACCCTGCGGGTGGCGCTGGACGGTGATCGGGTGGCCGACGTGTCCTACGACGCGATCGGGTGTTCGATCAGCCAGGCGGCGACCTCGGTGCTCACCGATCTGGTGGTCGGCCAAACCCTGGCTGAATCTAGCGCGACGATGGATGCCTTCGTCACGATGGTGCAGAGCCGGGGCCAGGTGGAGCCCGACGAGGACGTGCTCGCCGACGGCGTGGCTTTCGCCGGGGTGGCCCGGTACCCGGCTCGGGTGAAATGCGCCCTGCTGGGCTGGATGGCGTTCAAGGACGCCGTCGGCCGGGCCGGAACCGGTAACGGGACCGCTGAAGCGGGCAAGGCCCAGGAAGCGGAGGCACAGTGAAATTGAACGACGAGTCCGAAGTAATCCGCGGTGCGGCCGGGATGCCGGAGACCTCCGAGGTCACGGCGGGCGGTGAGCACGGCGGCAGTGGTGACATTGCTGCCCTCGACGAGCTCGAGGAGGCCATGCGGGATGTGGTCGACCCCGAGCTGGGCATCAACGTGGTCGACCTGGGTCTGGTCTACGACATCCGGGTCGACGAGGCCAACGTCGCGATCGTGGACATGACGTTGACCTCGGCCGCGTGCCCGCTGACCGATGTCATCGAGGATCAGACCCGCGCGGCGCTCACCGGTGGCCCCGGTGGGGGTCTGGTCGACGACGTGCGGATCAACTGGGTCTGGATACCGCCGTGGGGCCCCGACAAGATCACTGAGGATGGCCGGGAACAGCTGCGCGCGCTGGGCTTCACCGTCTGAACTCCCCCGGTCGGCATGCGTAGGCCCGCACGGCACCTCAGCCGGCGCGCTGCACCAAACCAGGCGAGGTTCGCGACTGGGCGCTCCCAGCGTCCTGCGCGGTAGGTGTGGCGGCCGGCTCCCCGCGTACCACCTTCACCTGATCTGAGCCCGAGTATCCGGTCACCCAGCTGGTAGTGGGGATCTCCTTTGCATGCCGGCGTAGCTGGGCCAGCAACCGGGAGGTGTCCCGGTGTCCGGTCACCGTCCCCGGCAGGCAGGTCAGGCTCGCCAGAGACAGGGTCACCGGGTGGCCGTCGACCTCCCACGGTTCATCGAGTATCGCGGCACCGAGCTGGGTGGCAGCGGCCTCGTAGCCTGGGCCATTGTCAGTGTCGTTTGGGCCATCATTAGCAGCGCAGATCACGACGAAGTTGTCCCCGCCGATATGGGTGACGGTCGCCGAAGGGATTGTCTTGGCCGAGTCGGTCACCGCACGGCCCAATTCCCGGATCAGGTCGTCGCCTGCGGCGAAGCCGCTCCTGGCGTTCACCGCCGCGAGGTCGTCGACGTCCAGCCAGCTCACCGTGAAGCCGCTGCCGCTGGCTACCTTGTGGTTCACCAGTTCGGTGATCACCTCGGTCCCGGGTAGCCCGGTGATGGGATGCAGCGCTGCAGCCTGCTCGAGGTTCAGCTGGGCTATTCCCTGGATCACATCACCGACGCAGACCGTGCCGGCGCACCGACCGCTGGAGTCCAGCACCACGATGTCGTCGTAGCGCCGGTGGGCGGCGCTGCTGCGTACCAGCTCCAGTGCGGCCAATGTGCTGGAGCAGGAGTCGAGCACCCGGGGCTCATCACCGAGGCGGGAAGCTTCGCGCCGGGCGTACAGCGGATGCCCGTAAGCACCGCTGACGGCGAGCAGGAACCGGTTGCGGTCCAGCGTGTAACTCGGGCGCCCGTCCCGGTCCAGCAGTACCACCCCGCTGAGCGTCGGCCGATCACTGAGGATGGCACGGACCTCCTCACCGGTGACTGTTTGCGGCAGGGTGACTGCGGGGTGCATGAATTCGGTGATCCGAGCTCCGGGCAGGGTGCGGGCCGGCGGCGGAGCGACCGGCGCCGTGACGTCTGCGACGTCTCTGAGGTCGGGAACCGGCAGGTAGGTCACGGGCCGGCGGCTGGGCGGACCGAGCAGGTTGCCCTGCGCGACGCCGACCCCGTGCTGGCGCAGGGTGGTCAGCTGCTCCGGACGTTCCACCCCTTCCGCGATCACCTGGGCCCCGATCCGGGGAGCCAGGTGCTGGAGCACCTCGAGCACGGCCATACAGCTGCTGTCGTGTGGCAGGCCAGCGACGATCTCGCGGTCCATCTTGATGAGATCGGGTCTGGCCTCGGTGATCACTGTGAGCGGGTAGTTCCCGGCACCCACGCCGTCCAGAGCGATGCGGTAACCGAGGCGGCGCAGGCGGCGCAACCCGGCGAAGAGCAGCTCCGGTTGGAACTCGGCTTCCGGTGGGTTGATCTCCAGCACGGTCTGGCTCGACTGCCGCCCGGTGCTACGCAGCGCCTCGTGCAACCCGGTGAGCACCGGTTCCTCGGCCACCACCGTGTCGGCCGTCAGGTTGATGTGCAACGGCAGCAGCGTCTCGTGCTCCGCGGAGCAGCGGGCGGCCGCCACTGCCAGCGTCACATCGAGGGTCTCCAGCTCTCCGGCGCGAGCGGCGCGACGCAGCAGGGATCGCACATCGCAGTCCACGGGCCGGGCAAGCATCTCCATTGCCACAATGCCGCCCGTTCGCAGATTGAGCAGCGGCTGAAATGCGAACCGGGTATCCACTGGCGTTTCGGGCACCGAGTGATAGTGCCGCGCATCATGAGAGTCGGGCAAACAGTGATGAGCATATTTCACCCGGTGTTCACATCATCGTAGACTTGCGGTAGGAGTTTCCGCCGAAATCGCTGCGGCAGTACAGCTGTTGAACGTCCGCCAGAAATATAATTTGTTCATCTTCT
Organism: Pseudonocardiaceae bacterium; assembly: GCA_036501085.1. Classification (GTDB taxonomy): domain Bacteria; phylum Actinomycetota; class Actinomycetes; order Mycobacteriales; family Pseudonocardiaceae. The sequence continues at coordinate 17,268 of DASYAZ010000111.1, forward strand.
CGCGAACTGCCGAACAATTGAAAGTTCGTTCGGGAAGAGGTTGGACATACTCCCCGTTGCTGGCCCGGGCGGGCTGGACCGAACCGGGAGGGGTGCTGCTGCGAACGTTGGGTCTAGAGGACGGCCAGGCGACGGCTAGCTGATGGTCTTGGGCTAGCTGCGGTCTTGGCTGTCGATGAAGGGAGTACAGCAATGCTTCAGTTCCAGTGCGGTCACCAGGAGTGCTTCAGCCAGTACACTGCGTCGA
>DASYAZ010000112.1:0-6449 GCA_036501085.1 Pseudonocardiaceae bacterium
GTGCTGATGCAGATGCGCAGCGATGCCGGCGCCGGCGACGGAACCCTGATTTATCCCGATGTTAAAGCCGTGCGGGGCGGCCGCACGGCGGCTGACGAGCATGGCCAGCTGAGTGAAGGTAGCCAGTTCGGTGGTCTCGGGAACAGTCAGCTCGGGGTAGTCCGCGACGTGCCGGTAGGGCACCACCATCAGGTGCCCGGGGTTGTAGGGATAGAGGTTGAGTACCGCGTAGACGGTTTCGCCGCGGGCGATCACCAAGCCCTCGGCGTCGTCCATGGTGACGATCCTGCAGAACGGGCACTCCTCCCCACCGGTATCGGAGGCTGACTTTCCTTCCCCCTTGATGTAGGCCATCCGGTGCGGTGTCCACAACCGCTGCAAGGCATCCGGCGCCCCGACCCCGTCCTGGGCCTCCGTGGGACCGAATACGTCGGCGGTCATCACGCCGCCTCCGCGGGACTAAATACGTCGGCGGTCATGGCTGTCCTATCGGCAGCTCGGCCGCGCTGGGCGAGCGATTCTCCCGGCGCGCCACCCACCCGGCGATAGCGCTCACCGCGTCCTCGACGGCCACGCCGTTGAGCTGGGAGCCGTCCCGGAACCGGAAAGAGACCTCTCCGGCAGTGACGTCGGTGCTGCCGGCGAGCAGCATGAATGGCACCTTCTGCGTGGTATGCGTCCGGATCTTCTTCTGCATGCGCTCATCGGAGGCGTCGACCTCGACCCGGATACCCCGCGCCCGCAGTGCCTTGGCGATCTGCTGCAGGTGCCCGACGTGCTCGCCGGCGATCGGGATCGCCACCACCTGAACCGGCGCCAGCCAGGCCGGAAATGCGCCCGCGTAATGCTCGGTGAGCACACCGAAGAACCGCTCGATCGACCCGAACAGCGCCCGGTGGATCATCACTGGTCGCTGCCGGGATCCGTCCGCCTCGGTGTAGGTCATGTCGAAACGATCCGGCAGCATCATGTCCACCTGGATGGTCGAGAGCTGCCAGCTGCGGCCGATCGCGTCCCGAGCCTGCACCGAGATCTTGGGCGCGTAGAAGGCCGCGCCACCGGGATCGAGCACCAGCTCCAGACCCGAGGCCTCCGCCGCCCTCTGCAGCGCCTCGGTCGCTGCCGCCCACTCCTCGTCGCTGCCGATCGACTTCTCGGGGTCCCGGGTGGACAGCTCGAGGTAGAACTCGTCGAGGCCGTAGTCGCGCAGCAGGTCGAGCACGAACCCCAGCAGGCTCTGGATCTCGTCCTGTAGCTGGTCGCGGGTGCAGTAGATGTGCGCGTCGTCCTGTGTGAAGCCACGGGCCCGGACCAGACCGTGCACCACGCCGGACTTCTCGTAGCGGTACACCGAACCGAACTCGAACAGCCGCAGCGGCAGCTCTCGGTACGACCGGCCCCGGGAGGAATAGATCAGGTTGTGCATCGGGCAGTTCATCGGCTTGAGGTAATAGTCCTGGCCGGGCTTGCGGACCGTCCCGTCCGGCGCCAGCTCGGCATCGAGATGCATACCTGGATACATCCCGTCGGCGTACCACTGCAGGTGACCCGACGTCTCGAAGAGCTGCGCCTTGGTGATGTGCGGCGAGTAGACGAACTCGTAGCCCGCCTCCTCGTGGCGGCCGCGGGAGTAGTCCTCCATCACCCGGCGCACCGTGCCGCCACGCGGGTGGAACACCACCAGCCCGGATCCGATCTCGTCGGGGAAGCTGAACAGGTCCAGCTCAGCACCGAGCTTGCGGTGGTCGCGGCGCTGCGCCTCGGCGAGCAGCTCCAGGTGCTGCTCCAGCGCCTCGGCCGACTCCCAGGCGGTGCCGTAGATCCGCTGCAACTGGGGGTTGCGCTCGCTGCCCCGCCAGTAGGCGGCGGCGGTCCGCATGAGCCGGAACGCCGGGATGTGCCGGGTGGTCGGCACGTGCGGGCCGCGGCACAGGTCGCTCCAGACCACATCACCGCTGTGCGGATGGATGTTGTCGTAGATCGTCAGCTCCCCGGTGCCGACCTCCATCACCTCGTCGGGATCCACTCCGGCGTGGGCCCTGACGTGGGCCCTGCCCTCGACTCCAGTTCCTTTGAGATCGATCAGCTCGAGTTTGTACGGCTCGGATGCCAGTTCGCTCTTGGCCGCACTCACCGAACTCAGTACTCGGCGGGAAAATCGCTGACCGGTCTTGATAATCCTTCGCATGATCTTCTCGAGATCCGCGAGATCTTCGGGCGTGAATGGTCGATCGACGTCGAAGTCGTAATAGAAGCCGTCTGTTACCGGAGGGCCAATACCCAGCCTGGCGCTGGGAAAGTGCTGCTGCACCGCCTGGGCGAGCACGTGAGCGCAGGAGTGCCGGATGACGCTGCGCCCGTCCGGGCTGCTCGCTGCGACGGCCTCCACCTCGGTGTCGCTCTCCGGCACCCAGGCGAGATCGCGCAGGGTTCCCTGGGCATCCCGGGCGACGACGGTGGCGTCCGCGCCGGTAGTCGGTGCCCCTCCAGCACGCAGCGCCTGCCCGGCAGTCGTCCCAGCCGGCACCATCACGCGCACGGCGGGCTGGAAAGACGGGGACGAGGCGACCACGAGAACTCCTTCGTGAAGATACAGTGGTAGTTATTCGGTAGCCGATGCTATCGAGAGTTGAGGTCTGCCGTGTGATTACCCCCACAGTGATCACCACCACTGGGGAGATCAAACCGCTTTCCTCATCGGTTTAGATGTGTGTGTCGAGGGCATGCCGTCCGCAGACGTGCGGTGGCCCACACCCTGTCCCGCTGCCAGCGCGACGCTCGCGGCCCAGAGAGGGAAGTCCTCCGATGTTACTGATTCATGATGCCGACCTGTATCCTGCCGCCTCGGCGAAACCTGCTGTACCGAGGATGGCCCAGGCAAAGATCCGTTCCGATCAGCTGACGACCAGCGAACGAGATGTCATCGCCGATCTGTTCGCTGTCCTGGAGAACCTCGTGGTGCGCAACGAACTGCCCGCCGAGGCCCGAGGACTGTACGACCAAGCGGTGCTCATGCTGGCGCAGCGCAGTTGACTCCCTCCGAGCGCCGTCAGCCCAGCGGTACCGCGGAGTTGAGCATCGTCATGGCCGGTTGGGTCGCCGAGCGCGTGGCCTTGCCGACAGGGGTGGCAACTCGCTCGACCGGCTCGGCAACGGTGGTGAGCGCGGAGGAGGGGCCGGGCCGCCCAGCGCGAGACCTCGCTTCCCGCTCCTGAGGCGGGTTGCTGGCCCAGCCAGGGCTCGAGGTTCCCGCCTGCGCCTGATCCGGCGCGCTCGGGCCAAGCAGGCCCCCCACCGGGGCGACTCGATCCACCCGCTTCGTGGCGGGCTCCAGTACCGGCTTCACCGGGGCTGGAACGGCGCGCCCAGTCGAGCGCGAGGACGTATCCGCGGGTTGCTGGTGTGCTGAACCCGGGGCCCTGGTGCGCGCAGGCGTGGTGAGGGACGCCGGCGCGTTTCGCGGAACTCCTCCACGGCCCAGCTGCGACGCAGGCTGCTGGTCAGCGACCGCCTGGGCACTGACACTGTTCGGCGCGGGCGCCATGCGCTGGGCGGAGGGGTTTCCGGGACGTCCCCGGTATCCGGTGGCTGCGAGGTTCGGAGTGTCCGCGACGGCGGCAGGTGCGGTCGGAACGCGGTTGGGCAGGGGCGCACTCTCGCTGGCGGGTAGGCCGTCACCAGCGTGGGTCGCACCGACCAGCACTGACCCGCAGGCCAGTACCGTCCCCGCAGCAAGACCACACGCCCGACCGACAAGAACTGCACGGCCACCACGGACTGGCCCGGTAACGTTGCCCTCAACCGAGCCCTCGCGCACCGGAACCGGTGTCCCATCGAGGGCGTCATGCCCTACCCGCGTACCGCCGACCCAGGCGATCAGGGCAGTGGCAGAGGGCCCGGAGCCCGACTTCCTACGACGCCGCGCAGTCATCGTGCGTCACCGCAGATCTCCTCAGGGTAGTGGAACCGGAGGAAGAATACAGGTTTCTGGGCTCGTGCCCAGACCCGTCACCCCTCCGGCTCAACACCCGCAGGTCGGTTTCCCAGCAGCGGTGGTTCGTCGGCGGCCATACGGGGTCGGTTACCCCTGGGCATCTTGATTCCCCTGAGAAATACAGCCTACCCTTACCTGCTCGTGAGGTGGCTCAGCTGCCATGGAGGTACCCCCATGCTCCTCGGTGACCATGCTGGGCTGGTTCGTCGAAGCGTCGCGTGTCTGGCTGTCGTGGGTATTGCCGGATGCAGCAGCGCGGGCACCGGTTCCAGTGCGATGCCATCGCCGGACAACCATTACCGCCAAGTCAATCTGGCCGCCAGCGCCGAGACGTACCAAGCACGATTCACGTTGCCAGAAATGGTGAACGCGTGGGGAATCGCCATCCGCCCCAAGGGCGCGGGCGGACATTTCTGGGTGGCCGCCGGCAACGCGTCCTACCAGTTCGTCGGCGACGTCATCGCCTCCGGCGACGCGAAGCTGCGCGAGCTGCACCAAGACAACCTCAAGGTCGTGATGATCCCGGGCACTGATACCAGCACCGAGGCGACCTCCATCGGCAAGGCCACGGGAGTGTCCTTCAACGGCGCTGACATCAACTCGGACAGATTCGTGGTGACCAGCCAGCCGGCGCAGGTCGGGGACCGCACGGTCGCGCTGGGGGGCTCGGCGCGGTTCATCTTCGCTACCGACTCCGGGCGCATCGCCGCCTGGGGTGAGCGCGGACCGAACGGTGAAGTGGTGCGGGTGGACGGGCCGAGCCAGGAGGTCTTCAACGGGGACCCGCAGGGAATGAAGTTCTTCGGTCTGGCCCTGAAACCGGGCAGCTTCGACACATTGTGGGTCGCCGACTTCGGTGCGCAGCCCCAAATCCGCCAGTTCGACAAGAACTGGCGACTGGTAGCGACCCAAGGTTTTGCCAACCCGTTCGCGACGGGCGAACCGATCGACGCCGCCGACCCGGCACGGGGCAGGCTGGCCGCAGCCGGCGACCCGGTCCCGTGGAACATCACCACGATCGGAGACCGCGTTCTCGTCAGCTATGCGATCTCCAAGGCTCCCGACAAGCCGGAACCGGGTGGCGCGGTGTTCGACGCGGGTGAGGAGAACTCGCTGAACAAAGAGCAGGAAAAGGCCAGTTCGGGACACCCGAGCCGGGGCAAGCTCGCGGAGTTCACCAGCGCCGGTGCACTGGTCCGGATTATCGACGACGACGGCAGGCTGAACGCACCCTGGGGAGTGGCGCTGGCTCCGGCAGGTTTCGGCCCGATGAGCGGGCAACTCCTGGTGAGCAACTTCGGTGGCGCCGGTCGGATTGCCGCATTCGACGATGCTACCGGGAAGTTCACCGACTACCTGCGCGATGAGCAGGGAGCACCGATCGGCATCGACGGCATCTGGAACATCATGTTCGGTAACGGGGAGAGCCTCGGCGACGCCAGCGCCCTGTATTTCGCTGCGGGGCCGGCCGAGGAGAAGGAGGCACTTTTCGGCGCATTGCGGGTGGCCCGGTAGAGGGACCTGGGCGGTATCACCGGTCGGTGGCGGGGTCGCTCGCACGTTGCCTGCGCCACAACCAGTGCACTCCCAATGCGACTACGGCGGCGGTGACGGCGAGGAGCACCGTGGTCCGGTACCGGTGAAATTCCTGATAGATCGTGGTGAGGTGGCCACCGGCGAAATAACCAATGAAGGTCCACACCCCGACCCACGCCGCGGCACCCAGCGCGTTGAACACCAGGAATCGCCGCCAAGGCATCCTGGCAATGCCGGCGACGATCCCGTTGAGCTGGCGCAGACCGTCGACGAACCGGGCAATCGCGACGATCTTGCCACCATTGCGCCGGAAGAAATCTTCGGTCTTGGTGAGCCGCTTCTCGGTCACCAAGATGTAGCGGCCGAAGCGAAGCACCAGTCGGCGCCCACCGAAGCGCCCGATCAGGTACCCGACGTTGTCCCCGGCAACGGCAGCGAGAAAACCCATCGCCGCGACCCCGGCGACATTGAGCTTCCCGGCTCCGGCGAAGACCCCAGCGGCCATGAGCATGGTCTGGCCGGGGACCGGGGCGCCGAAGCTTTCGATGAACAGGAACCCGAAGACCGCAAGGTAGCCGTAGGAGGTGAGGATCGGGGACAACCAGGCGAACACTCCCGGCAGCTCAGGTCCCACCCCACCACCTCCCCAGGCCGCAGGGCATCTTCGACCGGCACCACGGGTGTCCGCAGTCCACTGCCGCCTGCCAGATTACCCGTTGTTCACTCTCTGCTTGAGACCTCACGAGATTCTCGCCACCTCCGGCACCGCACCGAACGGAGCTAGCGGGACCTTCCGGGCTAGTTCGATCTTGAGTACTGTTTGTGCTGGTTGGTGGTGGTTTCGGTGGGGTCGGGGTGTATTACCTAACCATTGATCATCGGCTCGGGGCGTGGGTGGTGAGGTCGAAGAGGTCGGATA
>DASYAZ010000113.1:0-3902 GCA_036501085.1 Pseudonocardiaceae bacterium
GTTGTAGCGCTGCGTCAGCGCGCCCGGCATCGGATAAGCGCTACCACCCGGCCGCACCAAAGAACACGCAGGTGTCTGTGACAATCCACCACACTTGATGTCACGCGGGCCGTATATGATCACTACAGGGATGTATTTTCCATGGTAGAACCGGAGCCGGTGGTCGGATTCGAACCGACGACCTACCGCTTACAAGGCGGTTGCTCTGCCAGCTGAGCTACACCGGCGGGTGTCGGTGGTCATCGTAGGGGCACCCGGTTACGGGCACCGCGGTACCGGGCAGGCAGGCCGACAGATCACCAACCAGCAGATGGGTGTGCCCCATCGCTAATCTCGGGGAGCAACGGTGCCGACGAGGAGGCTGACCAGTGACCGGAGCCACCAGCACCGCTACCACCGAGTCCGATTTCGTGGTGGTGGCCAACCGCTTGCCGGTGGATCTGGAACGGCTACCCGACGGCACGCAGCGGTGGAAGTCCAGCCCGGGCGGGCTGGTGATCGCACTGGAACCGTTCCTGCGTTCCCGCCAGGGCGCGTGGGTCGGTTGGCCGGGCGTGCCCGACGCTGACGTGGAGCCCTTCGCCGACGGCGACATCACCTTGCATCCGGTGGCGCTGTCCAGCACCGAGCTCAGCGACTACTACGAGGGCTTCTCCAACGGAACGCTCTGGCCGCTCTACCACGATGTGGTGGCTCCCCCGGTGTTCCACCGGCACTGGTGGAACACCTATGTCACGGTCAACGAGCGCTTCGCCGAGGCCACGGCCAAGATCGTCGGCGAGGGGGCCACCGTCTGGGTGCAGGACTACCAGCTGCAGCTGGTGCCCCGGATGCTCCGGGAGCTGCGACCGGACCTGCGGATCGGGTTCTTCCTGCACATCCCCTTTCCCCCGGTGGAGCTGTTCATGCAGCTGCCCTGGCGAACGGAACTGGTCCAGGGCCTGCTCGGAGCAGACCTGGTCGGGTTCCAGCTGCCCGGTGGCGCGCGGAACTTCCTGTTCCTGGCCCGGCGGCTGGCTGGGGTCTCGGTGACCCGGAGCGCGGTCGGGGTGCGCACCCGGCCGGGCGAGGTGGAGGTCGGTGGCCGGACCGTGCGGGTCGGCGCCTTCCCGATCTCCATCGACTCGACCACGCTGAACAAGCTGTCCCGCAGCAAGCCGATCCGCCAGCGGGCTGCCGAGATCCGCGACGAGCTGGGCAACCCCGCAACCATCGTGCTCGGGGTGGACCGGCTGGACTACACCAAGGGCATCGACGTGCGGCTGCGTGCGATGCGGGAGCTCTACGCCGAGGGCCGGATCTCGGTCGAGGACGTCGTGATGGTGCAGCTGGCCACGCCCTCCCGGGAGCGGGTGGAGCACTACCAGCGCATGCGCAACGACATCGAGCGAGCCGTCAGCTGGATCAATGGGGAGTTCGGCCGGGTGGGCCACCCAGCCGTGCACTACCTGCACCAATCGGTCTCCCGTAACGAGCTGACCGCGTTTTTCGTCGCCGCCGACGTCATGCTAGTCACCCCGGTCCGGGACGGGATGAACCTGGTGGCCAAGGAGTACGTTGCCTGCCGGCACGACCTCAGCGGGGCCCTGGTGCTCTCCGAGTTCGCCGGCGCGGCGGCCGAGCTGACCAGTGCGTTCCTGGTGAACCCGCACGATCTCGACGGCATCAAGAACGCCATCGAGCGCGCCATCACCGTGGAGCCCAGCGAGGGGCGCCAGCGGATGCGGGCGCTGCGCAGGCAGGTGATGACCCACGACGTGCAGCACTGGGCGCAGGCTTTTCTCGCCGCCCTCGGCGGCGAGAAAAGCTCGTGAGTGCGTAACAGTGTTCTAACACTGTTACGCACTCACGACGCCGCTACTGCGGCGCACGACCAGCTCGGTAGGCAGCGTGATGGTGCGGCCGGCGGGCTGGGGACGATCCAGCAGCAACCGTCCGGCCGCCCGTCCTTTCTCCAGCACCGGCTGGTGCACCGTGGTCAGCCCGGCCCGCTCGGCCTCAGCCACCCCGTCGAAACCCGTGACGGTGAGATCATCCGGCACTCGGAGGTCCCGCCGGCGGATCTCGCGCAGCGCCCCGAATGCGAGGATGTCGGAGGTACACACGATCGCGGTCAGGGTCGGGTACCGATCCAGGAGCACCCCGGTGGCCACAGCACCTGCGGCACTCGTGTGCTCGAAGCGCTCCATCACCGGGACGGTGCTCCAGTCGGGCAGCACCGCACCGAACGCCTCGGCCAGCCCGGCGAGGCGAGTCCGCTGCACCGGGAAGCAGGCGGTCTGCTGGCGCTGCAGGTCGGCGAACCCGTCACGGTGATCCCGGCCCAGCCGCATGCACACCACGCCGATCCGGCGATGGCCCAGCCCGATCAGGTGAGCACCCAGGCACCGCATGGCCGCCTGATCGTCGATCCGGACGTGATCGACCCCCACGATCTGGGGCTGATCGCACACCACCACGGGCACCGAACGCTGCAGCACCGCCGCCAGGCACGGATCGTCATCGGGCACCGAGTAGACGACGAAGCCGTCTACGGCCGCCTGGTGCACGATGGCCGCGGTCTTCCGCTCACTGGCGTCCTGGCTCGCCGGGACCAGGAGCAAACCGCGGCCGGCGTCGCCGCAGACCATCGTCAGACCTTCCAGGAACCCGATCGCAGCCGGATCCCGGAAGGCGTAGGGCAGCGTCTCGGTCAGCAGCAGGCCCACCGCTCCGGCCTGACGGGTGCGCAGCGACCGCGCCACCGGATCCGGGCCCGGATAACCCAGCAACCGCGCCGCCTCCAGGACCCGTTCACGCAGCTCGGCGGACAGTTGATCGGGCCGGTTGTAGGCATTGGACACCGTCGTGCGGGATACCCCGAGCTCCGCCGCTAGCGCTGCCATGGTGGCGGTACGGCGGCTGCGCACCGTTCGCGCCATGAGACGACGGTAACGGCAAAGCGGTCACCAGCGCACTCTTACCTCCTTACTCGGCGCTCACCCGAGAGGTCTGGCGAATCACCGGCGACGTTGCGCTGCAGGCGCTCGAGTACCCGCTCGATGGCGGCGATCTCATCGTCACCGAGCCCGGCCCGCAGCCGCCGGTCGAACTCGGCAGCCGCCGCCCGCAGCCGGCCGAACAACGCCTCGCCCGACTCGGTGGGCTCGACGATGTGCACCCGCCGGTTGTCGGGGTGGCGCCGGCGAGTGAGCAGGCCGCTGGCCTCCATGGCGTTGAGGTGATGGGTCAGCGTCGCGCCCTGGATCCCGACTGCCCTGGCCAGCTCTCGCTGGTTACCCAGGCGCTGGGTCTTCAGCGAGATCAGGATCAGCCAGATGGGCAGCGAGCCACCGGCCGCGGCCAGCGCGTCATCGAAGGCACCGCTGACGGACTTGGCGGTGCGGGCGAGTGTGAGACCGATCGGCGCTCGGGTGGGCGGCGGCATAGATCAAGCGTACACATGATTCGTAATCTAATCAATTGACATCAAATCGTTTGATGCTTAGTTTGTAGGCGTGCCCCAGCCCGGCACCTGCGCCACGCAGCATCCACCGCCCCCACGCAGCACACGCACCACCCCAAGGAGGCACCACCATGCAGTCCACCACCGATGATCAGGTCCGCGAGCTGGGCCGACGCTGGGTTGAGGCAGAGCAGAACGCTGACCTCGCCACCCTCGACGCGATCACCACCGATGATTTCACCCTGGTCGGACCGCTGGGCTTCGTCCTGGACAAGCAGCAGTGGCTCGGCCGCTACCGCACCGGCGGGTTGGTGACGACATCACTGATCTGGGATGGGGTCACGGTGCGCGACTACGGTGACACCGCCATCGCCATCGGCTGCCACACCCAGGAGGCCACTTACCAGGACAAACCAGTCGACGGGCGATTCCGGATCACCCACATCGCTCTTCGCCG
>DASYAZ010000114.1:0-12327 GCA_036501085.1 Pseudonocardiaceae bacterium
ATCTCAGCCGTAATCGGCCTGCACTTCTACGCGGCCGGCTGAATAACCCTCGGTGTTGACGCCGCATCCGCAGGCGGGGTGAATCATTGGTCGATTGCCGGCGGAGGCGGATCGTGCTCGTGAGAAAAAGCCGGTCCATGAATGCCGTAAATGGACGCTATTCGTAAGGAGACACTGCGATGACAACGGCAACGACGAATCAGAAGTCAAAGCGCACTTGGACGAAGCGCCTGGTCATGGCCGCTGCCTCGACCGCGCTGGCCACAGGCGGTCTGCTGCTCCCGGCGGCGGCAGGCGCGGCATCGGCTGCCCCGATCGCTTCCTCGTCGTTGGCGGCGCCTCAACTGGCAGCCCCAGCGACCGAGATGACGGCCTCGTGGAATAACTCTGACTACTACCGGGGCTACCGGGACGGTTACCGGACGGGCTACCAGCAGGGCTTCTGGGACGGCAGGCAGGCTTGCCGGGCAAAAGGATACGATCACAGGTGTCACTCTTTTTCCAGGAATGACTACGAGCGAGGCCGTACCGACGGGTTCCCAAGCGGATACCAGGCCGGTTTCCAATACGGCTGCGGTCACCGGCGATAACCGAGGGGGAAACGCGTCGTGAACTCGACGTCAGCGACGTCTCCAGCGGCGGTGACGTGCGAACTGTCGAGTTCGCGACGCTGGGCTCACCGCACCGGTCGTAGTCCGGTGAGCTGCTCGGCCAGGTCGAAGGTGAACATGATCTGCGCCAGCTCGGCCGAGTCCCGACATGGAGACATATCGGGGTAAAAGGGCTCCCAAAACCCCGATATGTCTCCATGTCGGGGAAACGTCGGAAAGGATCTCACGCCACCCGGCAGGAGGGGGTGCGGCCTTCGAGGAAGTCTTGGAGGTTCTGCAGGACGAGCATGCCCATGGCGGTGCGGGTTTCCAGGGTGGCGCTGCCCAGGTGGGGAAGTAGCACGGCGTTGTCCAACGCCCGCAGCGCCTCCGGAACCTCGGGCTCGCCCTCGTAGACGTCCAGGCCGGCACCGGCGATGGTGCCCGACTGCAGCGCCTTGATCAGCGCGTCCTGATCGATCACATCCCCGCGGGCGCTGTTGATCAGGAACGCGGTGGGCTTCATGTGGGCCAGCCGGGTGGCGTCCATGAGGTGGGCGTTCCCGGTACCGCCGGGCATGTGCAACGACACGAAGTCGGAGACCTCCAGCAGCTCCTCCACGGTGGCGACCCGGCGAGCGTCCGGAACCCCGTGCTCGGGCTCGAAGTCGACCGGGTCGTAGAAGATCACCGGCATGCCGAAGCCGAAGTGCCCGCGGCGGGCAACCGCCGTCCCGATCCGGCCCATCCCCACGATGCCCAGCGTCTTGCCGGTGACATCGGCACCCATCAGGTGGGTGGGTCGCCAACCGGTCCACCGGCCGGCGCGAAGCTCCCGCTCACCCTCACCGGCCCGGCGGGCCACCATCAGCAGCAGCGTCATCGCGGTGTCTGCGGTGGTGTCGGTGAGCACTCCGGGGGTGTTGGTGACCACGATTCCGGCCCGGGCGGCGGCATCGACGTCGATGTGATTGAAGCCGACACCGAAGTTGCCGAGGAACTTGGTCCGCAACTCGCCGGTGAACATCTCAGCCGGCAGCCGGTCGGACACCGTGGGCAGCACGACATCAGCCTGCTCCAGCGCGGCACGTAATCCCTCCGGCCCGAGCGGGACGTCATCCCTGTTGAGCGTGACGCCCGGGAAGCGCCGAACCAACTCGTCCTCCACCGACCCCGGCCACCGCCGGGTCACCACAACCACGGTCCCATCCATGACGTCCTCCTTCCCGACATGGAGACTTATCGGGGTCAACACGCCCTGTTCGACCCCGATAAGTCTCCATGTCGGGGAAGGGGTCCGGCTTAGACTTGTGAGGGCTGGCGGAGGAGGCCGTGGGTGGCGAGGACCCGCGCCACGGTCTTGCCCATGGCTGAGGGGTTCGGCGCCACCGTGATGCCCGCGGCGGTCAGGATCTCCACCTTTTCCTGCGCGGACTCCCCGGCTGCCGACACGATCGCGCCGGCGTGGCCCATCCGCCGGCCCTTGGGCGCGGTCAGGCCGGCGACGTAGCCGATCACCGGCTTGGTCATGTGCTCGCGCACGTAGTCGGCGCCCTCGGCCTCCTGCGGGCCGCCGATCTCACCGATCATGATCACGGCATCGGTCTCGTCGTCGGCGTCGAAGAGCTCCAGGTGATCGCGGAAGGCGGACCCGTTGACCGGGTCCCCGCCGATGCCTACCGACGTGGATACCCCGATGCCCAGGGCTTTCATCTGGACGGCCGCCTCGTAGCTCAGAGTGCCCGAACGCGCGATCACCCCGACCCGCCCGGGCAGGTAGATATAGCCAGGCATGATGCCCAGCAGGGACTGCCCAGGGGAGATGGTGCCGGCGCAGTTGGGTCCGGTGAGCGTCATCCGCTGCGCGGCTTTATAGCGCCACATATAGCGCTTGACCCGCATCATGTCCTGCATCGGGATTCCGTCGGTGATGCAGACGCAGCAGCGGATCCCCGCGTCGGCGGCCTCCATGATGGAATCGGCGGCGAACGGGGGCGGTACGAACACGATCGAGGCGTTCGCTCCGGTCGCTTCCACGGCGTCTTTCATGGTGTTGAACACCGGGCGGTCCAGCACGCTCTCGCCGCCCTTACCCGGGGTGACGCCGGCGACCACGTCGGTCCCGTAGTCGAGCATCTCCTCGGTGTGAAAGCGCCCGATCCGGCCGGTGATGCCCTGCACCACCACCCGGGTGTGCTCGTCGATCAGGATGGCCATGGCTGTCGGTGACCCCTCCCCCTCAGGCGCTGGCGGCAGTGACGGTGCCCACGATCGCGACAGCTTTCTCGGCCGCCTCGGCGAGCGTGTCCGCGGTGATGATCGGTAGGCCGGAGTCCTGCAAGATCGCCTGACCCTGCTCGACGCGCGTGCCGGCCAGCCGCACCACCACCGGAATCGTGACGTCGAGCTCCGTGAACGCGGCCACGATGCCCTGCGCAACCCAGTCGCAGCGGTTGACCCCCGCGAAGATATTGATCAGAATCGTCTCGACCTTCTTGTCATGCAGAACCGCGCGGAACGCCTTGAGCACCCGCTCGGGCGAGGCACCGCCACCGATGTCGAGGAAGTTCGCCGGCTCACCTCCGGCGAGTTTGATCATGTCCATGGTGGCCATCGCCAGGCCGGCGCCGTTGATCATGCAGCCGATGTTGCCCTCCAGGCCCACGTAGGCCAGCCCGCGGTCGGCCGCGTGGCTTTCCCGGGAGTCCTCCTGGCTCCGGTCGCGCAGCTCGGAGATCTCCAGGTGCCGGAACAGCGCGTTGTCGTCGAAGGACATCTTGGCGTCCAGCGCGACCAGGCTGCCCTTGCCCGTCACCACCAGTGGGTTGATCTCCAGCATGGTGGCGTCCAGATCCCGGAAGGCTCGGTAGGCGCGCCGGAACACCCGGCTGGCCTCGGCGATCTGTGCTTTTTCCAAGCCGATCGCGAAGCCGATCTCGCGGGCCTGGAATTCCAGGAATCCCGCCGCGGGCTCGATGCTGGTGCGCACCAGAGTGTCCGGCTTGGTGGCGGTGAGCTCCTCGATCTCCTTGCCGCCCTCCGCCGATGCGATGATCACTACCCGCTCGGTGCGGCGGTCGAGCACGATGCCGAAGTACAGCTCGCGGGCGATCTCGGTGGCCTCTTCGACGTACACCCGGTAGATCAGCTTGCCCTTCGGCCCGGACTGTTTGGTGACCAGTCGCCGGCCGAACATGCTGTTCGCGACGTCCTGCACCTCGCGATCGGAGTGGCACAGCTTCACCCCGCCGGCCTCCCCGCGACCCCCGGCGTGCACCTGCGCCTTGACCACCCAGGCGTCGCCGCCGATCTCGGTGCAGCGGTAGGAGGCCTGCTCGGGACTGTAGGCCAGGCCACCTCGTGGTACGGGCACCTCGAAGCGGGCCAGGATTTCCTTGGCCTGGTACTCGTGAATGTCCATCTCTGCCCCCCTCAGGTCCGGCTCTCCGCGGCGGCCCGGATCGCCTCATCCATGGCGATCACAGTCTGGGCCATCCGCTCCGAGGCGGCGTCGATCATCTTGCCGTCCACCGACGCGGCACCCTTGCCCTGCGCCTCGGCCGCCCGCAGCGCCTCGATGATCCGGTGGGCTCGCTCCACCTCGGCTTCCGGTGGGCTGAACACCTCGTTGGCCAGCTCGATCTGGCTGGGGTGGATCGCCCACTTGCCTTCGCACCCGAGCGCAGCCGCCCGGCGAGCGCTGTCCCGGAAGCCGTCCGGGTCGGAGAAGTCGCCGAACGGTCCGTCGATCGGGCGCAGCCCGTAGGCGCGGCAGGCCACGATCAACCGGGATAGCGCGAAATGCCACTGGTCACCGGGGTAGTCCGGGTTGAGGCCGCCGATGCTCACGGTGCGGGCCCGGTTGCTCGCCGCGTAGTCGGCCACCCCGAAGTGGAGTGCCTCCAACCGGCCGGGAGCGCTGGCGATGGCCTCCACGTTGGCCATCCCGAGTGCGGTCTCGATCAACGCCTCGAGACCGACCTTGTTCGGGTAGCCCCTGGCCTGCTCCACCTGGGAGACGAGCGTCTCCACGCAGTACAGATCCGCAGGTAGCCCCACTTTGGGCACCAGGATGGTGTGCACCCGGTCCCCGGCCTGTTCCATCAGGTCGACCACGTCGCGATACATGTAGTGGGTGTCCAGCCCGTTGATCCGTACGGACACCGTCTTGCCCTTGCCCGCCCAGTCGATGTCTCGCAGTGCCTCGATCACATTGCGGCGGGCCTGCACCTTGTCCGGGGGAGCTACCGCATCTTCGAGATCGAGGAACACGAAATCGGCTGCGCTGCCGGCGGCTTTGTCGATGAAGCTGGTGTTCGATCCGGGGACGGCCAGCTCGCTGCGCTGCAACCGTGGCCGGCGCATCGGGTAGAGGGTGTGACTCATCGCAGTGGCTCCTCACTCGGGCGACCTGGCGGACGCGTGCAGCGGGCTGTCGGATGGCGACTGCGCTCTCTCACTGGGGCGAGCCCTATGCCACCTCACCACTGAGGCCGGTACCGGCCTCCAACTCGGAGATCGCGCCACGGTAGTACTCCGCGGCCGCCGCGACACCGGCCCCTAGCTCGACCTTGGCCCCGGCGTCGGCCAGTGCCATCTCGGCGCTGGCCAGCGCGGCGAGGCACATCACCTCGTTGAGATCGCCGAGGTGGCCGATCCGGAACACCTTTCCCGCGACCTTGGACAGCCCGGCCCCGAACGAGGTGCGGTAGCGGTGGAAGCCGATCCGGCACACCTCGGTGGCGTCCACGCCCTCCGGGGTGCGGATCGCGGTGACGGTGTCGGAGTGCCACTGCGGGTGCAACGCGCACAGCGACAGGCCCAGCCCATCCACCCCGCGGCGGACGCCCTCGGCGAGCCGGTGGTGCCGGGCGAAGACCTGCGGCAAGCCCTCGGCGAAGAGCAGATCCAGCGAACACCGCAGGCCGTACAGCATCGGCACGGACGGGGTATACGGAAAATAGCCCGCGTCGTTGCTCTTGAGCATGTCCTCGAAGCTGAAGTAGCTGCGCTCCATCGTGGAGTACTCGTGCGCCTCGAGCGCCTTGGCGCTAACCCCGAGCATGGCCATCCCGGCGGGCATCATCAGGCCCTTCTGCGAGCCGGTCACCGCCAGGTCGACGCCCCAGGCCTCCTGCTCGAAGGGTATCGAGGCCAGCGAGGACACCGCGTCGACGAACAGCAGCGCATCCGAGCCGGCCGCATCCATCACCCGCCGGACACCGGCGATGTCCGAGGTCACCCCGGTGGCGGTCTCGTTGTGGCAGGCGAAGACGCCCTTGATGGTCTTGTCCTCGCGGAGGTGCCGCTCGTAGTCCTCCAGCGGGATCCCCTCGCCCCACTCCCGGTCGATGCAGATCACGTCGAGGCCCAGCCGCTGCGCCATCTCGGCCCACAGCATGGAGAACTGGCCGAAGCGCGCTATCAACACCCGATCACCCCGGTTGAGGGTGTTGGTGATCGCTGCCTCCCACGCCCCGGTGCCGGAGGAGGGATACATGAACACCCGTCCGGTCTCGTTGACGAAGACCTTTTTCAGGTCGGCGAACAGCGGCAGGACCAGCTCGGGGAAATCGGGCGCCCGATGATCTTGCTGGGGGACGTTCATCGCGCGGCGCACCGCGTCCGGAACGTTGGTCGGTCCGGGGACGTATAAGTGCACAGGTCCGGCTGGCATGGCGCTCACCGCCCTTCCGGGCGGGGTGCGAGCTGTGGGTAGAGCGGGTACTGCTTGGCCAGCGCGCTGGTGCGCTCGGCCAGCGCGGCCCGCTTGGCCTCGTCCAGATCACCGCTGAGCGCCTCGGTGACGACCTTGCCGATCTCGTGGAAGTCGGCTTCCTGCAGGCCCCTGGTGGCCAGGCCGGGGGTACCGATCCGCAGCCCGGAGGCGACGGCGGGCGGCCGGGGGTCGAAGGGCACCGCGTTGCGGTTGACGGTGATCCCGATCTCGGCGAGCCGGTCCTCGGCCTGCTGGCCGTTGAGCGGTGATTCCCGCAGGTCCGCGAGCACGAGGTGGGTGTCGGTGCCGCCGGTCAGCACGTTGATCCCGCCCCCGAGCATCTCCTGGGCCACCGCCCGGGCGCCGGCCCGGGTCCGTTGCTGGCGCTCCCGGAACTCCGGCGACGCGGCGATCTTCAGCGCGACCGCCTTGGCGGCGATCACGTGCATCAGCGGGCCGCCCTGCCAGCCGGGGAACGTCCGGGAATTGATCTTCTTCTTGAACTCGTCCTTGCAGAGGATCATGCCGCTGCGCGGGCCGCCGAGCGTCTTGTGGATCGTCGTGCTCACGACGTGCGCGTGCGGGACCGGGTTGGGGTACTCCCCGGCGGCGACCAGCCCGGCGAAGTGCGCCATGTCGACGAACAGGTAGGCGCCCACCTCGTCGGCGATCTCGCGGAACCGGGCGAAGTCGATCTCGCGCGGGTAGGCCGACCAGCCGGCGAGGATCATCTTCGGCCGGTGTTCCTTGGCCAGCCGCTCGAGGGCGTCCATGTCCAGCAGCGAGGTGTCCTTGTCCACGCCGTAGGGCACCACGTTGTAGTACAGCCCGGAGAAGTTCAGCCGCATGCCGTGGGTGAGGTGCCCGCCGTGGTCGAGCTTCATCCCGAGGAACGTGTCGCCGTGCTCCAGCAGCGTGCTGTAGACGATGGCGTTGGCCGAGGCGCCGCCGTTGGGCTGCACGTTGGCGTGCTCGGCCCCGAAGAGCTCCTTGGCCCGGTCGATAGCCAGCTGTTCAGCCACGTCGACGTACTCGCACCCGCCGTAGTACCGCCGGCCGGGATAGCCCTCGGCGTACTTGTTGGTGAGCACCGAGCCCTGGCAGTCCAGGACGGCCTGCGGCACGAAGTTCTCGGAGGCGATCATCTCCAGGGTGTGTTCCTGGCGGGAGAGCTCGTTGCCGAGCACCTCCGCGATCTCAGGGTCGACCTCGGAGACCGGCTTGGTGAAGAAATCAGCGGGCAGAGCACTCATCGGCGAATCCTCGGCTCGTAGGAAGGCGGACGTTACAGTCGTGGCAGGGCCAGCCCTGCGGGGTTGTCGCAGACCCACCGCCGCCGAGGCTCGCGAACTCGTGATCAGTGAGCCCCCTACCGGGGCAGCATATCGGCGGAAGGCTCGGATAGACAGCCTTGTCTCACGACCGCCGCTTGCCCATGCATAGCTTGCGCTCGCGCTCCCGCTCGGTCAGCCGACCTGCGATCACCTCGATGGAGGTACCTCTGGTGAGCGGCCAGCGTTTCGTACTCGGATGCGGTTCCGGTCAGAGAACAGGTACATCAGGTAGGCGGCGATTGTTGCGGCATCGGTGATGGTCCCGTCTTGGATCATGTTTTCCAGGTCGGCTCGGGAGAACCGGTGCTGGCGCATGTCCTGCTCTTCATGCTCTCGTGCGTGCTGGCCTGCGTCGAGTCCTTCGGCGATGAATACGGTGCAGGCTTGGTTGCTCATGCCCTTGGCCGGATGGAGGTGACCGAGGCGATAGATGTGCCTCGCACGGAGGCCGGTTTCTTCAGTGAGTTCCCTTCGGGCGAGGTCTGCGGGATCTGCGTCTTCCCGGTTGGGCAGCGTTCCTTGAGGAAATTCCCAGGAGCGGTGCGAAACGGGGTACCGGTACTGCTCGATGAGGTGGAATCCGTCGCGGTCGACCGGGATGACGAGCGCGAAATCCGGTTTGTCGATATACGAGTAAATCCCTTGTGACCCGTCGGGTCGTTGAATCGAATCTTCCCGGACCTGCATCCACGGATTCTCGTATACGATTCGGGAGGAGATCCGCTGAATTGTCGCTTCACTGCGGACGGTTTCAGGTTCTGGAGTCATATCGGTAGACCAGTTCTTGTCTGTTGCCAACGACGACTCGATGCGTCAGGTCGAGAATATTGTTGTTCTGATCATAGCTTCGGCGCCAGAGCACGAGAACGGGCTCATTTGCGTCTATCTTCAAGTGCTCTTGCTCCTCATCTGTGGGAAGTCGACATGTCACGGACTCTTCAAAGTGGATCCGATGGCCAAGCTCTTCGAGACGGGAATACATGCCGCCCGGACCGGTATCGACTTTACGGAGCACCGGGATCCTCTCGACCAGGTCGAGTCTGAGGTAACTCCTTGACAGCTGCACTGGCGGCCCGCCAACGATGCCTTGTTGACGAGCCCGCCGCAAAACGGGCGTGCCCGTCGGTACTCCAAGTCCGCGCCCCACGTCCACGTCGGCCTCGATCTCACTCACCGTGGTTTCGGTGAACGGCTGGTGCCCGGCTCTCGTTGCAGAGACATGGAACCCACGCCAGGTTCCCAACTGGCGGGTGACGTCATCAGCGGCCCTACGCATGGGGGAGCCAGCCGTTAATACCTGCGCTCCGGTACCCGCCGCAAGGATCACTCGGTGGCGCTCAGCAAGAATCCCTAGCGCCCGGCGTACGGTCGAGCGATCCACCTGATGTTCTTCGGCAATGTCGCGCTCAGATGGTAGCCACGTCCCCGGCGGGTAGAGACCTTCATCGATTTTGGCGCCAAGCTGGTCTGCCAGGCTCTGCGCCTTCGCTGGCGGTCGGGGCATTGTCGCCTGTTGCACTCCCTGGTGGGGTGGGTAATCACATGATCGCGCCTTGGCACACGATGTGCCGAGGTGGGCACACCGTAAACCACCAGTTACGCCCACACAGGTGAGCCTCTGCCAGCATGCCACCCCAGCTCCTTCGTCGATGCCGTGCTGTGCCACCCCGTGCCCTGTTGGTAGGTTTATGGTTGTGCTACCATGGACCGACCAAGCCAAGGTATGGAGACGATGGCGGTTCTAGTGAGGATGCTGGGCGATGGATGTGCCTGACGGCCCGGATGTGATGATCGCGAAACGGCTGCTCGACGACGCCAAGCGGAGTGGCTTCACGTTCCGGCGGGCGGCGCCGGGCGAGGACGCTCCACTCGTGGCACATCGGGTCGGCGATGACTGGGTGGATTTGATCCACATCGAGGGATTCGGCTGTGACTGCTTCGCCTGGCGACAACGGACATCAACGCTGACCGTAGCTCAGGATGCCCTACTGCAACGCCAGGTGGAAGGCGGCGCGCTTGAAGTACTAACCGAGGTGCTGAGCTGGGATGCCGGTACTTGACCCCCGAGATCGCCGGCTGGCCGCTGGTCGAGTGAGCTCCCCCGACGCTCGACTCCCAGTGGCCAGCCGACCACCAACTACACATTTGTGATAGGGAGGGACACTGATGACCAGCGGCGAGCATGAAAACAAGAATGACCGCGACGGCCACAAGAACGAATACGATCATTCGAGAACAAAGGATGTTCGGGAATCCGGGGGCGGCAAGCACGATAAGGACGACAAGGGTAAGAAGTGACTGGCTCCGGTTCGTCGGCTGCCTGGGATGCGTTGTCTCGCCAGGTGCCACGGGAGCGTTCATCCCGGACATTATCTGGGTGGATGATGATTCCGGGGATGGGTTCGTGGCGCTGTCCAAACACGCCGATCCCGATGCATGGCGTGCCGCGGTGGCGGCGGATGTGCCGATCATCACACAGGTCGACTTCGATGCGGTTTCCCCCGCCCAGACGGGCAGCGTTCCCTCCAGCTCCAACAGTCAGCCCAGCATCGTCGCGACCATGCTGGCCGCTCTCGACGTCCGGCCCGGCCAGGCTGTATTGGAGATCGGCACCGGAACGGGCTGGAACGCTGCGCTGCTCACCCACCTGGTCGCTGAACACGGACGAGTGGTCACCGTCGAGGTGGATCCCCATCTGGCCCGGGCCGCCCACGCCGTGCTCATCACCGCCGGCCACCATCCGCTGGTGATCACCGGAGACGGTCTCAGCGGGTATCTGCCCGGCGCTCCCTACGACCGGGTGATCTCCACCGCGGCAGTTCGCGAGGTCGTGCCGCACACTTGGCTCGATCAGCTCCGGCCCGGCGGGCGTGTGGTGACCCCGTGGGGAACGGACTGGTCCAACGGGGTCATGCTCACCCTCGATCTGAATGGTGACGGCGTCGCCAGCGGCAGGTTCTCCGGTGATCTGGCCTTCATGCGACTGCGCAGCCAACGCCGTGCCCTGCATGCCTGGCGACCGGATCACGATGATCTACAGCGTGCCGCGATCAGTACCACAGAGTGCCGGGGTAGCGATCTGGATCGGATGCTCAACCCGGCCAAGGGCACCTTCGCCATCGGTGCCCGGCTCGCCAGCTGCTGCCTGGTCGTAGACTGGGATAAGCACGGCGAGCGCCATCACATTCTGGAACTGGACGACGCATCCACCCACGCCTGGGCGCAGCTGAATGCCGACCTCCACAACCCGGCGCCGTTCGTGGTACGCCAAATCGGGCCACGCCCCTTGTGGGACGAAGCCGAAGCCGCCTACGACTGGTGGCACGAACAGGGCGAACCAGGGCTCGATCGGTTCGGCTTCCAGTGCCAGGACGGGCTGCAATGGATCTGGCTCGATGAACCCGGCAACGTCGTCCGCCAGCTCCGGTGACCGAGTCGGATGACCCCGATGAGCTCCGGGCGCGCATGGTGCAGCGGCTGGCGGCGAACCCGTATTTGGCACAGTGGGAGGCGGCCTGGAGACCGTGGCTGCCAGCGCTGGCGGCGGTGCCGCGGCATTGCTACCTCCCGGACACCGTGTGGATCGACAATGACGGCGACGGCCCCACGTTGTTGCCGCTGGACCGGGTCGCCGATCCAGATCGGTGGTTGGAGCTGGCCTACTGCGATGAGGCTGTGGTCACCCAGGTCGATGATGGGCGCCCGGTCGGGCCGGGGCTCGCGGGAAGGATGCCGACCAGCTCGGTATCGTCGCCGATCATCGTTGCGGTGATGCTGGCCGCGCTGAGGGCTCAACCTGGGCAGCGGGTGTGTGAGATCGGCACCGGTACCGGATACAACGCCGCCTTGCTCGCTGAGCGGCTCGGGGTGCACCAGGTGACCAGTATCGAGGTCGATCCCAAGGTGGCCACCCAGGCCCGGGCAGCATTGTCCGATACCGGCTACGGCGACGTGGCGGTGATCACCGCAGATGGGGCACTCGGGTACCCGCCGGGCGCGCCGTATGACCGGATTATCGCTACCGCTGCCGTGCATCGCATCCCGTACCAATGGGTGGAACAGACCCGGCCTGGAGGCCGGATCTTGCTGCCCTGGGTGAGTAGTTACACAGGTGCGCTGGTCGCCCTGACCGTCGATCCGCATGGCGACGCAAGCGGGCGCATCGTCGGCGAGTCATCGTTCATGCCGCTGCGAGAGCAGCGGGAGCGGCGCGGATCAGTGAGCTCGGTCGTCGGCGCGGGGGAGAAGCGCGGCGAGCTCAGCATCACCCACCTGCATCCGCACTGGGTGTGCGCAGATCAGGGGGCCCGGTTCGCGATCAGTCAGCGTGTGCCGGCTTGCCAGTGGCGATACTGGCCCTACGAGGAGCGGAGCGGGGTAGGAGTGCTCTGGCTGCTGGATTTCGCGTCCCGATCATGGGCCAAGCTGACCCATACCACGCGGGACGCGAGTGATGACGAATTTCTGGTACACCAGCACGGGCCCAGGCGGCTATGGGGTGAAGTCGAGGCGGCACACCAGTGGTGGGTGAATCACGGCCGACCCGCCGTCGACCGCTGGCGGTTTACCGTGACTCCCGAAACCCATGACGTCGAGCTGCGCTAGTACGTGTGCATCTCGTAGGTGTGCATCTCGGTCGGATCGATTATGACGCGACAGTGATGCCGGAGATCGCTTTCAACTC
>DASYAZ010000115.1:0-10316 GCA_036501085.1 Pseudonocardiaceae bacterium
GGACATGCTCAGCATGCTCATCCGCGCCTACAACGCCGACTACGCGGGCAAGAAAGCCCGCCGGCTGCAGGTCTTCGCGCACGGCTCCGCGATCGAGGTCCCGCAGATCATCCGACCCGACACCCGAACCGGTCGGGGACACCGCGCGTGAACTGACCCCAGGGAGCAACACGCTGCACCCTCATTAATCCCCGATCCGGCGGTCACTCTGCCAGGAACGCCCGCCGGATCGGGTTCCCCAACCACTTCGTAATCGAGGAACCGTGATGGTACAGGGCAACACGTTCATGACGACTGTCCACAATGGTCAGTCACCGGGTAGTGCGGACGAGTCGGATCTCGTCGCAGCGGCCCGGCTATCCCTGCCGGTGCCGGTGGTCACACTCGCCTGCTCGGCCTGCCAACTCGTTTACCGCCCCGACCTGGCGGTGTTCAGCACCGGCGACACCGGCTGCCCCCGATGCGGCGGATGGACCTGGGTCGCGTCCCTGGTCGAGGCGACCGTGGGTGGTGATCGGTGATGGCCGAGTTGTGCGTGTCGGATGGCTGTGCTGGTGATTGCGCCTCGTGCTCAGCGTGTGTCCGGCGTTTGCCAGTGGCGATGGTGACGCTGATGGCGCAGTCACGGGACCAGCTGCCGAGGGTGTTCGACACGGCGTTGAAGTGCTCCCGGATGTGGCTACGGGCTCACCCGGTAGCCACCAGTCCCGCCGTGGGTGGTGGTCGGCGATGACCGCCACCGTGATCGCCCGACCGCTGCCGGCCTGTGACGGGGTTGATCCGGAGCTGTTCTTCGGCCCGGAGGACAGCTCCGAGGGTGAGCCGATGTTCGGCTGGGAACGACGGGCGCTGGCGGTATGCGCCGCTTGCCCGATCACGGCCGCGTGTTTGGCGGCGGCGTTGGAGTTCCCCGCGGATGAACAGCATGGTGTGAGCGGGGGGATGACCGCGGGCCAGCGGCGGGTTCTGCTGCGGGCCACGGGGCGGCGGGCGAGTCGCACGTCAGTGATTGAGGAACCGACAGCAGCGGCGGTCGCGCTGTATGAGGCCGGGTGGGGTGCGCGGCGGATCGCCCAGCAGCTCGGGGTCAATGAGCGGCGGGTGCACCGGTGGTTGCAGCGCCACCGCGCGGGGCAGCAACCAATCAGCCACTCGCCTGGGCGGGTGAGGGCATGACCCGCCTACACCCGGGCCGGTCTGGTTGGGATCTGGTCGCGGCTGCTCAGGCCGGGGATCGGGATGCGTTCGGGCAGCTGTATGGCCGGTATGTGGGTGGGGTGGCCCGGTTCCTCGGTAACCGGGTCCAGGACCGGGACCTGGTGGAGGACCTCACATCCGAGACGTTCACCCGGGCGCTGCGCCGGATCGACTCGGTACACGATCAGGGTCGGGATGTGGGGGCGTGGTTCACCACGATCGCCCGGAACCTGCTCGCTGATCAGTGGAAGTCCAGCCGGCATCAGCGGGATCGCACGGTGGCCGCGGTTCCCGAGCACGCCACGAGTGAGCCGGGCCCGGAGGAGATGGTGATCGATCGGGACACCGCGGCCGAAGTCCGCCAGCGAGTGGCGGGGCTGTCACCGGACCAGCAGGAGTGTCTGCGGTTGCGGTTCTGGCAGGGCCTCTCGGGCCCGGAGACCGCCGCCGTGATGGGGCGCCGGGTAGATGCGGTGAAAGCACTGCAGCACCGTGCCGTAGAGACACTACGCGCCGAGCTGACCGCCGGGGGCACGCCACGGCCGGTGGGTGAGGGTGGCGACCCTTTAGCCCGGGCCCGCCAAGCGGTGACCGAGGTGGCGGCCCGGGTGGCCGCACTGCAACGGGAGACCGTCGAGCGGGTCCGGGCCGAGCGGGTGGCGCGCTGGCAGGCCGAGGACCGCATCACCACGCAGCAACCAGCCGCCCAGGTCCGTGACGTGGTCGCCTAATCAGCTACGCATCGAAAGAAAGCCGATCAGTCATGCGCGAAAACAATAACGACCGGAACATTCCCCGCAGCGACTGGGCGGACCGGGCACCCAAACCAGTAGTCGACAGGACAGGGGACTACCAGCCGCAGAAAACCACGGAGTACCTCCCCAACCTGGATTACCGCCCGAAATCACGTCATTAAAGCACGGAAAGGAGGCAGGCGTGAGCACCAGCGCAGTCATCGCGTTACTGATCGTCGGTGCGGCGGTTGGGTTCCCACTCGGTCAATGGTGGGCGGAGATCAGCCGAGCACGGCACGACATGCACCGCGTGTGGGAAAGCCGCGGTGGTTATCGGAGGGACAACCGATGAGCAACGAAAGTATGGCCGGGATTTCATTACTTGCCGTGGGTGGGTCGTGATGACCAGCGCGGTGATCGGCAGCGTGATGATTTCGCTGATTCTCGGGTTCGTCGCCGGGTGGGTCACGGGTTGGGCGGCCCGGGGAGAGGGGAACCGTCAGTGGCGGGAGTCGTTCGATCGCAAGCTTTACGCGGCACGAGCCCGGGTGGTCGAGGCGGAGGCTCAGACGGCGGAGGCCGTGGCTGCGGCGGATCACGCCTACGCGTGGGCGGAGCGGGTATCCGCACCGGTTGCGCCGGCGGTGGTTCACGTGCACATGGCCCAGCCGCTGCCTTACGGGACTGCCGGTGCGATCGCGGAGGCGGCGGTGCCGGCGTTGATCGCCGGGCAGGTCCGCGATGGCTGACCTGGTGGGCAGGCGGGTGGATCCGGCGTGGGTGATCCGGATGGGTGGTTGGGGTGCCCGGGCGCTGGCCCTGGTCCTGGTCTTGGCCCTGTTGTTCACGATGGTCAATGTTCAGACCTTCGCGGCCGCGGGGCACCCGGTGGAGTCCTTCCAGTGGTGGATCGCGTGGCTACTCGATCCGATGGCCTCGATCACCATGGGCACCGCGATCGTGTTCGAAGGCCTGCTCGCCGACTATGGGCGCCGGGTGGGGTGGTTGACCGCGACGAAGTGGTACGCGGGCGGCTGCACCTGGGCGATGAACATCTGGGTGTCGCTGACCAGCGGGTCACTGGCGGGTGTGCTGCTGCACTCGGTGGCCCCCGGGTTGGTGCTGCTGCTCGCGGAGGCCGCGCCCCGGGTGCGCCAGCACCTGGCCGAGATCGTCCACGATCTCCGCGAGCAGGAGGTCGGCCGCCCCGCGCAAGCGCAGAAGCCCGCCGCTGGTAGCTCCCCACCCGTCGAGCTACCAGCGGCGACCTACCGGCGGGTGCCACCGCCGCAGACCACCGGGGAACCACCACCACAGGCCCTACCTGGCGATGTGGCTCCCGTCAGCGCACCACCCACGGCGCCACCCGGCCCGGTCGATCCGGAACCCGTCACCAGCCAGGACCCGCTCACCCCCGTGTCGGTGACTGCCCCGCCGCGGGTGGAAACGTCCCGGGTCCCAGCACCGGTCAGTTCCGGGGCGGCTGGTGACGACGAGTTGGTGAAGCGGGTGCGGCAGCTGGTCGCCGACTCCGACGCGGCCGGCCGCAAAGTGGGGCGCCGTCTGGTGGCCAAGCAGTTCGACATCAGCGAGCACCGGGCCCGGGGACTGCTCGACCTGGTCACCGCGAACGTCAGTGGCTCAGCCCTCAACGGCACCAGCGGTTCAGGGCGTGCGGGTGCGGGTCGGGGCGACCGGTAATGGCCAGCTACTCGCCCCGGCTCTGCGTCTGTGGTTCCCGCCGCACGCAGGCCAGATGGGTCGCCCGAAGGTCAGCAGATCACCGGGTGGGCGAGCGCCGATGAACCCACCAGATCCGGTGCGGGTGAGACAAGCCCCCTGGTGGGGGTCCCTGCGGGATCACACCTGACCGGACCAGCCAGAACCCCCGCCGTCCCTGCGGGACCCACCCAGCGCCCCACTGAGGCAAGCCGCGTCCCACACACCCACGAGCATCAGGAGCAGAGACGTGAACGAGACGACCCTGACCATCACCGGCGCCCTGACCGCCGACCCCGAACTGCGCTTCACCCCTAGCGGTCTCGCAGTAGCGAACTTCACCGTCGCCAGCAACGCGCGTCGCTTCGACAAGACCACCGATGGTTACGTCGATGTCGAGCCGCTCTTCATGCGGTGCACCGCGTGGCGCCAACTCGCCGAGAACACCGCGGAGTCCCTCACCAGGGGCGCCCGGGTCATCGTCACCGGCACCCTGCGATCCAACAGCTACGAGACCCGCGACGGGGACAAGCGCACCACCCTCGAGCTGACCGTCACCGACATCGGCGCCTCGATGCTCTTCGCCACCGTCAAGGTCACCAAAGCCGAGCGCACCAGTGCTTCGGCGAGTACGCCGGCCCTGGATTCCGAGGAGCCACCGTTCTGATCAGGCCGCCTAAGCGGTCCCCGCAGTCAGGGACCGCTTAGGACAGCCCTTCCATTTATCGCTGATATGGAGGTTATTCCCATGATTGAGCCTGTCACTGCTTACCTTGTGACCAAAGGCATCTACGACGAATACCGATTCCTCGCCGCGTTCATCGAACACCGTAGTGCGCAGGAATTCGCCGACTACTACAACCTCACCGTTGAGCGGTACTCCCCGGATGACAAGGCCCAGGTCGAGGAGATCGACATATACGACCCCGGTTGGCGCCGGCCAGTCAGCACCGAGGTTCTCGACGGCAGTGTCGTACCCGATTCGGCCACCCCATCCGTGGCTTACCGCGCGGTGGAACCGAAATGAATAACCCCACCATGGACGCGGTCAACCAGGCCCACCAGTCCGTGATCGAGTACTGGACACGGCTCTACGCCGAGTCCGACGCGGACAACACCCGCTATTCCATCAAGCAGGGCACTGATCTCCAACGACAGGACCAGTACTTAACCAATGAATAGCGAACAGGCCGAAATCAGCAACACAATAGTGAAAGGGAAGACCACAGATGACCAGGTATAACGACGGCCGGAACTGGGGCCGCGAGGGCAGTGACGAGGAGCAGTGGTGCGAGCGCTGGCCGCACGGCCTGCACCCCGCGGCGGAGTTCTGGGTCGGCGCCGCACAGCTGTTGCACGACACCGCGCTGGCGCAGGTGCAGGGGGTGGAAGCCGCGATGTCCCGCTCCGCGGACGACGGGACACCGATCACCCCCGAGCTCCGGGGGGCCTGGACAGTGATCGAGGCGCGGCGCCGCGCGGCGATGGACGTCTTGGGGCGCGTCAAGGACGTCGCCGAATACGGCTCCGAACACGCCGCCACCACCGCACGGGCCGCAGAACAGAATCACCGCGACCAGGTCCGAGGGGTCTACCAACACCTCTACGACCCCGACTACTACGCCCACATCGAGGGGGACGGCAGCCAAGAAGACGCCTACTGCGACACGGTCTACGAACACGCTGAAACGCTGGTCGCCCAGGGGTACACCGCCGAACACCTCGCCGACCTCGACGCCAAGGCGAGGACCGAGGAGTCAACGGCGTCGGCCTGGGGGCCGCCCGGCATGACCCAAACGGACCTCCTCCCGGAGGCCTCCAGCATCGACGAGGCGCCGGCCATGACAGCCGCGCAGCTCCGCGGGGACACAGCGGGAGACCAGGGACTCACGACGGACACCCGCCACGTCGCTGCGTATCCCACCTCCCACGAGTGGCCCCCGGTAGCTCGGGTCGAGTCCACCCGCGGCAAAGAGATCACCGACGCGCAGCGGTGGGAACTGGCGGACCAGTGGGCTGCCACCGACGTGGCCGATGACCCGGCGGCCGATCACGTCGAGTTCTGGGAGACGCAACGAGCCGAGCAGGCGGTGATCAGGGCGTACTGGGCTGCTCAACCACCTGTGGAGACCGAGCAATTCGAGGCCACCGTCCGCGCTGAGTGGGTCAAAGATCCAGAACTTGAGGCCGTGTGGGATTTCACAGACTACCGACAATTCCGGCTGAGGAACGTTGCTCTCGCGGACAGGTGGGCGGCAGCGGATGTTGCTGATGACCCGGCGGCTGATCACGTGGAGTACTGGGAGCGGGTTGCTGACGAGGCCGCCGCGCCGGAGTTAGTCCGGGGTGGGGACCCTGTCCTGGCGGCGAAGACCGAGGCGTCGATGACCGCTCAGGCAGCGGCCACCGAGCAATGGCTGCGCGAGGAAAGGCACCAGCTCTGCGCTGAGGAGGACTACCCGCAGGAGTGGAGCGTTGCGGATCCGGTTGACGACAGGCCCGCGCCTGCGGAGTTCGTCACCGGTGAGGACCCCACGCCGGAGCAGGAGAGCTACCCCGCTCCCTGGGATGCCTCCCGATCAGGACCAGCGGTGCCCGATTCCGCGGAGTCGCCGGGAAAAGCGCGGGCCGCTGAGGCGGTCGCCGAGGTGCACCAGACGGTGGCGGCGGAGCTCCAGCAGGCGACGGATGAGCTGCCGGGTTCCCGGCAGGTCAACGCGCCCGCGGTGGCAGACAACCAGCTCGACATGACTAGCACGGACTGCGACGGGGTGGGGGTCTGAGTGATGTTGAGCATTTTTTCGTGGTCCTGGTGGTCGGGTGAGCCTGAGGCGCCGAAGGCGCGGGTCGCGGTGCAGGCGGCGCATCAGGCGGTCGCGCTGAACACCGCACAGCACCGGGCTGGGCAGCAGAACCCACCGACCTCGGGGGTGGTCGCGCTGTCGACGCAGCGGGCGGTGCGGGAAGGGCCGGTGGCGCAATGACCCGGACTCGGTTCACCCTCGGCGCTGTCACCTTCGCCGCCGGGATCATCGGGTGGTGCACCCTGCCGGCCTGGGTGCTGATCCTGGCAGGGCTGGCGCTTGCGCTGGTCGCGGGTGGGTGCGGGTGGGTGCGGTGGCGGCATCGGGGCGCCCAGTCGAGGGTGCATCGGTGGAACCAACGGAGCGTCAAACACCACGGGATGGCCGGCCGGTGGCAGTTGTGGTGGCACTCCAGCGCGTGGGCGATGCGCCGCAAAGCCACGGTGCTGCGACCATCGTTCACAACACTGTCGTGGTGGGAGCGGTGGCGGGTGCCGGTCACCGAGTTCGCGGTGCCGTTGACCCGGGTGGGGTGGTGTCGGGTGTGGGCCCCGATCGAGGAGGTGATCGCGCAGTACGGACGGCCACGGCGCGGCAAGACCGGACAGTTGCTCCACTGGCTGCTCGATGCCCCCGGTGCGGTGCTGGCCACGTCGACGAAGGTGGACCTCTACCACCTCACCCAGGGTCTGCGGTCTGTGCGGGGCCCGGTGTTCGTGTTCAACCCGACCGGGATCGGGGACCTGCCGACCACGATCACGTTCGACCCATTGTTCGAGTGCCAAGACGCCCAGCGGGCCGAGGAACGCGCGATCGATTTGATCTCGGGGGGGTCTGCGCATTCCAGTGATGAGGGCAAGCGCTGGGATGAGCAGGCGCAGCGGGTCCTGACCGGGTTACTGCACGCCGCGGCGTTGGGTGGGTACTCGATGACCGACGTGCTGAGCTGGGTGGCCAACCCCGACGAGGCGCGCCGGGAGGTGATGGCGTTGCTGCGGAGATCACCGAGTGCGCATGCGTTCGTGCCTTCGGCGGAGCAGTTCTTCGACACGAACTCCCGGACTCAGTCCTCGGTGACGTTCACGATCATGCCCGCGTTGGCGTGGCTATCGAACAAACACGCAGTCGCGGCAACCCAGGGCGCGACCCGGTTCGACATCGAGCGGATCCTGGCCGATCACGCGACGGTATATCTGCTAGCGGAGCGGGAGTCCCGGATGGGGCCCCTGCTCGCGGCACTGACCGGGTACATCGCCCGGGAGGCCAAGCGGATCGCGGCCCGCACCCCGGGTGGGCGGTTGGACCCGCCGCTGCGGTTGATCCTCGATGAGGCAGCGAATATCTGCCCGGTCCCGCTCGATGCCTGGACGTCGGACTTCGGGTCGCACGGGATCACCATCTGCGCGACCTTCCAATCCCGGGCCCAGGTGATCGGCCGGTGGGGGAGTGCGGGTGCCGGGGCGATCGCGAACAACACCGGCGCCACCGTGCTGCACGCCTACGGATCAGAAACCGCCGACCTGCAGCACTTCGTGACACTGTCCGGAAACCGGGTGGATGAGCACGGGCACCGGGTGCCGGTGCTCTCGCTGACCCAACTGACGAACCTCCCGCGGGGGACAACCGTGGTGTGGCCCCCGGAAACCCCGGTCACGATCGGGCGGATGCCCCCCGCGTGGCGCCGGCGGGACCTGCGGGCGCAACTCAGGGCCGAAGGCAGGGCGGCCGCGACTTTGGTGACCGAGACCGAGGAGCACCTGGCCGACGCCGCCACCGACGGCGACGCGGAGCAGGGGACCGCCCACACCCCGCCCGGTTCGGATCAATGGGTGGTCGACACCGAGGGACTCACCCAGCGGGCGGGAGACCACCCGGGCGCCCAGGCGGCACTGAACGGGCGGGCGAGCGACCACCCGGGAGGCCCTGATGTCACCCACTAACCAACCGGACCCGGGGGAGACCCTGGTGGCGTTCGGGCGGCAACTGGAGCGCCTGACCCGCCGTCAGGACGAGCTGGATGGGTTGCTCACCCAGCTAGCGACCGACGTCCAAACCCTCGTGACCAGGGCCGACACCGATAAGGACACCGCCCCCCGGTCGTGGCTCCTCGCTGAGGATGAGGAGCAGGCGGTGGCGGACCTGGTGGAGCTGACCGGGTGGTTGGGGCGGGTGTACCTGCGCTACCCGGGTGCCGCGCTGCCGTCCTGCTGGTGTTTTCACCCGGCGGTGGTGGAGGAGTTGTGGTGGCTGCGGCAGGCGCACCGGGAAGCCTACGCCCCCGGCGCCCGCTCCACCCAGAAGGCGGGTGATTGGCACGACCGGTCCCGCCCGGGTGTCGTCGCCCGCCTGGCGAGTGTCGCCCGGGACTGTGACCTGTCCCGACATATCGAGGGTGGGGACCGGATCCAGGACCCACCCCTGGTGCCACTCGCGGGTGAGGCCGCCTGGGTCGCCACGCACTGGGTCAACGACGGTACCCCCCTGCCCACCGACGCGCAGTTGGAGGCGGCCCGGTTCGCTGACCAACGCTGGACACTGCGCCGGTGACGGCGATACCGGGTGTGGTGAACGGGCCCGGCCGGGGTTGCTCGGTGTCGGGTTGTGGGCGGGCGGTGGCTGCGCGGGGCTGTTGTTCGGCGCATTACGACCGGTGGTTGCGCACGGGTGACCCCGGCCGGGCCCAGACCCGCCGCCACCGGAACCCGGACAGTTACTGGTCGGTTCGGGCACGCATCCGAACCCAGCGTGGGCCCGCTTCGGCGCTGGCCTGCACCGATTGTGGTTCCCCGGCCCGGGATTGGTCCTATGACTGGACCGACCCGAACGAGAAGACCGACCCGGGGCGGGGTTACCGGTACAGCACCGACCTGGCCCGGTACGTCCCCCGGTGCCGGTCGTGTCACCGGCGCGCGACCCGCCGCCGCGGGCGTGCGCTGGACGTCGAGCAGTGCGTCCGGCTCTACCGCGCCGGCCACACCCTGGCCGGGATCGCGCAGCTCACCGGGCACAGCCGGGCAGAGATCCGCCGCGCCCTCACCGAGTACGGGATCACGATCAAACCCGCTCACAAACGACCACGCCGAACACACCCTGAAGAACCAACCAAGACCAACGACATCACCAGCACGACACAACCCAAAACCAGAAACACGACTACAGACAGCAACCAACACCAGACCCGGCAGAACACGAACCGAGACCACCGAACACCACGGACAACGTCAACAGCATAAATATACGAACGCATCACACCCATGCATCCCGATTTTCTGGGACACCCGAAAACCCCAAACCACCCAAAACCCCCGCGTCGCTGACGCGCGCGGACCAAACCCAGGATGGTGACGCTGCGTGTTGAGCTACAAATCGGGGCACTCGATCGACTACCTGACCGACGCGGTCGCGACCGGGCGGGAGAGCTACTACACCGGAGCCACCGCGGCGGGGGAACCCCCAGGTCGGTGGTACGGGGCCGGTGCCGCCGCGCTGGGCCTCACGGGCGAAGTCGATCACGAGGTGATCGCGAACCTGTATGGGAAGTTCCTGGACCCGCGGGACGGCCAGACCGTGCTAGGGCATAAGGGCCGGAAGTATGCAACGCCGGAGGAGTTGTTTGCCAAGGCGTTGGCGGCGAATCCGCATGCGTCGCCGGAGCAGCGGGAGGCGTTGCGGGTGGTGGCGGAGAACAAGGCCCGGGGCAATGTGGCGTTTCATGATGTGACGTTCAATGTGCAGAAGTCGGTGACTGTGCTGCACGCGGCGTTCGAGGCCCAGGAGGTCGCCGCCCGCCGCGCCGGAGACCTCGAGGCGGAGCGGGGGTGGGCGGCGCATCGGGGGGCGATCGAGGAGGCGATCTGGGCGG
>DASYAZ010000116.1:0-11848 GCA_036501085.1 Pseudonocardiaceae bacterium
CCGCTGTTCGCCGTCCTGCTGCTGGGAGTGATCTTCATCGTGGTGGGCCTGACCTACTTCCCGGCCCAGGCGCTAGGACCGATCGCGGAGGGGCTGCTCTGATGTCGGTGACCGTCACCTCCGGCCCGGGCCACACCCGGCCCCCGGAAGCCGGCGACCGCCGCGGCGAGCCGGGCACGATCTCCGGCGGGCTGCTGGACCCCGCGCAGTTGCTACGCAGCATCCCGGCGGCGCTGCGCAAGCTCGACCCCCGGGTGCAGTTCCGCAACCCGGTGATGTTCGTGGTCGAGGTCGGCTGCGTGCTGACCACGCTGTCGGCCATCCGCGGCCCCAGCGTGTTCGCCTGGGTCATCGCGACCTGGCTGTGGCTGACGGTGGTCTTCGCCAACCTCGCCGAGGCGGTGGCCGAGGGCCGGGGCAAGGCTCAGGCCGAGACGCTGCGGCGCGCTAAGCGCGAGACGGTGGCCCGGCGCCTGATCGGCTGGTGCCCCGGCTCAGCGGATCAGGCTCGCGAGGAGGAGGTGCCGGGCACCGCGCTGCAGCTGGGTGATCACGTGGTCGTCGAGGCCGGGCAGGTGATCCCCGGCGACGGTGATGTCGTGGAGGGCATCGCCAGCGTGGACGAGTCGGCCATCACCGGCGAGTCGGCCCCGGTGATCCGCGAGTCCGGCGGGGATCGCAGCGCGGTCACCGGGGGCACCCGGGTGCTCTCCGACCGCATCGTGGTGCAGATCACCTCCAAGCCGGGCGAGACCTTCCTCGACCGCATGATCACGCTGGTCGAGGGCGCAGAGCGGCAGAAGACCCCCAACGAGATAGCGCTGAACATCCTGCTGGCCTCGCTGACGATCATCTTCCTGCTCGCGGTGGTCACCCTGCAGCCGATGGCGATCTACTCCCGCGCCGAGCAGAGCCTGGTCATCCTGGTTGCCCTGCTGGTCGCGCTGATTCCCACCACCATCGGCGCGCTGCTCTCGGCCATCGGGATCGCAGGCATGGACCGGCTGGTGCAGCGCAACGTGCTCGCGATGTCCGGTCGCGCGGTGGAGGCCGCCGGGGACGTCAACACCCTGCTGCTGGACAAGACCGGCACGATCACCCTGGGCAACCGGCAGGCCGCGGAGTTCGACGCGCTGCCCGGGGTGGCGGTGGAGCAGCTCGCGGACGCCGCGCAGCTGGCCAGCCTGGCCGATGAGACCCCGGAGGGGCGCAGCATCATGGTGCTGGCCAAGTCCGGCTACGGGTTGCGGGAGCGCCACGAGGGTGAGCTCGCCGGCGCGACGGTCGTCGAGTTCACCGCCCAGACCCGGATGAGCGGGGTGGACCTGGCCGGTGGTCAGCAGGTCCGCAAGGGCGCGGCGAGCGCGGTACGCGAGTGGATCCACGCCCACGGCGGGATCCCCACCCCCGAACTGGCCAGGATCGTCGAGGCGATCTCGGCCTCGGGTGGCACCCCGCTGGTGGTGGCCCAGTACCTCGACGGGAACGCCCGGGCACTGGGCGTGATCCACCTCAAGGACATCGTCAAGGACGGCATCGCCGAGCGGTTCGCCGAGCTGCGGGCGATGGGCATCCGGACCGTCATGATCACCGGGGACAACCCGCTGACGGCCAGGGCGATCGCCGAGGAGGCCGGGGTGGACGACTTCCTCGCCGAAGCCACCCCCGAGGACAAGATGGAGCTGATCAAAAAGGAGCAGGAAGGCAGCAGGCTGGTCGCCATGACCGGGGACGGGACCAACGACGCCCCAGCCCTGGCCCAGGCCGATGTCGGGGTGGCGATGAACACCGGCACCTCGGCGGCCAAGGAAGCCGGCAACATGGTCGACCTGGACTCCAACCCCACCAAGCTCATCGAGATCGTCCAGATCGGCAAGCAGCTGCTCATCACCCGGGGCGCGCTGACCACCTTCTCGATCACCAACGACGTCGCCAAGTACTTCGCGATCATCCCGGCCATGTTCGTCTCGGTGTATCCCGGGCTGGGCGCCTTGAACATCATGGGCCTGCACAGCCCCACCTCGGCGATCACCTCGGCGATCATCTTCAACGCGTTGATCATCATCGCCTTGATCCCGCTGGCGCTGCGGGGGGTCCGCTACCGCCCCTCGCCGGCCTCGGTGCTGTTGCGCCGCAACCTGCTGATCTACGGCGTGGGCGGGTTCGTCCTGCCCTTCATCGGGATCAAGCTGATCGACCTGGTCGTCCAGTTCGTCCCCGGGATCGGGTGAGGTCCATGATCGCAATCTCCCGCCTGCCCGGCCCGGTCCGGCAGCACCTGGCCGCGCTGCGGGCGCTGCTGGTGTTCACCGTCCTCGCCGGCATCGCCTACCCGCTGGTGATCACCGGCATCGCCCAGCTCGCCCTCCCCGGCCAGGCCAACGGCTCGCTGGTGCGCCACGCCGGCCAGCCGGTGGGTTCCAGCCTGCTCGGCCAGCCCTTCGCCGACGCCCACGGCAACCCGTTGCCGC
Source organism: Pseudonocardiaceae bacterium (assembly GCA_036501085.1). Taxonomy (GTDB): domain Bacteria; phylum Actinomycetota; class Actinomycetes; order Mycobacteriales; family Pseudonocardiaceae. Next base: position 2,472 of record DASYAZ010000116.1, read on the forward strand.
AGTGGTTCCAGCCCCGACCCTCGGCCGCGGTCGCCGATCCCGCGAACAAGGCCGACCCCGGCTACGACGCGCTGGCCTCCGCGCCGTCCAACCTGGGACCCACCAACGCCGGCCTGATCACCGAGATCGGCGAGCGCCGGGCCGCGGTCGCCGCCTTCGACGGGGTCGCCCCGGACGCGGTCTCCCCGGATGCGGTCACGGCCAGCGCCTCGGGCCTGGACCCGGACATCTCCCCCGCCTACGCCTACCAGCAGGCCAACCGGGTGGCCCGGGCCCGCGGCCTGGACCCCGCCACAGTCCGGGCGCTGGTGAGCCGGCACATCAGCGGCCGGGTGCTCGGCTTCCTGGGCCAACCCCGGGTGAACGTGGTGGAGCTCAACCTGGCGCTGAACCAGATCGGCCGAGGTTCCCGGGGGTGAGCCCGACATGATCGCCGTCTGTGTGCGTAGCGCGACATTTCGTGTCGTTCCCGGCACATATACCGCGATCATGATGGTGAGGCAGGCTCCGAAAAGGATAACTAGGGCAGCTTGGACGCGAGAACGCCCACCTTCCCGATCATCGGTGGGCTGGCGAACAGTTCGGGTGCTTGCGCCATCAGCGCCTCGGCCACCCGGCCGGACAGGTGCGCGTCGCGACCCGCTTCGTCCATGAACACGTCGAAGATGCCGAAGACGGACTCGCTGAGCCTGATGGCGAACCACGCGACGGTGTCCGGTTCCTCGTTCACCAGGGCCAGGCCCCCGTTGAGGAACTCCTCGACTGCGGCCTCCTGACCCTGCTTCGCTTCCATGGTCACGAGTAGTCCTACCGTGGGCGTGCCCGCCATGCCGGTGCCTCCTTGCCGTCTCCGGGACATGAAGGTGCCGAGCCTACTGGGCGGTTGGGCTACGCCCGCCCCACTGACACCCCGGAACGGTCGTCGATCGGGACGATGACCCGGCCGAGCGGGGTGAGGGACACCGGGACGAGCTTGAGGTTCGCCAGCGCGAGCGGAATGCCGATGATCGTCAGAGCCAGCGCGATGGCCGTGACCACGTGGGCGATCGCCAGCCAGAATCCGGCGACGATGATCCAGATCACATTGCCGATCACCGACGGAGCACCGGCGCCGCGGCGGTGCACCAGGGTACGGCCGAAGGGCCACAGCGCGAAGTTCGCGATCCGGAAGGAAGCCAGGCCGAACGGGATCGTGATGATCAGCACACAGCACACGATTCCGGCGATCACGTACCCCAGCGCCATCCAGATGCCGCACAGCAGCAACCAGATGATATTCAGCAGGGTTCGCACCCCTTCTATCCTGCCAGGATCCGCACGGCTCCGCCGCCGCTCGGCAGCCCCGAACCGGGGCTCCGAGTGCACGGTGCTCATGTCGGGGTAGCGGGCACCAGTGGCGGCGCCGACCGGGGCGGCGGCATCGAAACGTCGGCGCGGGTGCACCCTCGGCAGGAAAACGCCGGTGCCCCGCGGAATTCCGCGGGGCACCGGCGATGACAGAACGAGCCAACCGCCTCAGACCTGGATCTCCTTGGGTGCGGTGACACCGGTGATCTCAACCTTGCGCGGCTTGGCCTTCTGGGCGACGGGGATGCGCAGGGTCAGCACCCCGGCGTCGTAGCTGGCCTCGACACCGTCGGTGTCCAGAGTGTCGCCGAGGAACAGCTGCCGGGTGAACACCCCGCGAGGCCGCTCGTTGGCCTGCAGCTCCACGCCCTCACCATGAGCGGTCTTGCGCTCTGCCTTGACCGTGAGCACGTTGCGCTCGACGTTCAGGTCGATCGAGGCGGGGTCTACCCCTGGCAGGTCGAAGTGCACGATGAACTGCCCGTCCTGGCGGTAGGCATCCATCGGCATGGCTGCCGGGTGCGACCTGGTGCCATCGGTGCCGAACAGCGCGTGGGTCAGGCGGTCCAGCTCCCGGAACGGGTCAGTACGCATCAGCATGGTGATCTCTCCTTCCGCGGCACCGTGTACGGCGCCGCCGCGACGCACTCCAGTGGTGGTGCGGTTACATCTAGCCCAACGCAGACCGACAGAACCTTGTTCCCATTGAAATCTTTTCCTTGATACTAGTTGACTCAAGTCCATCCAGGATCGTACCGAAAACACAGTCCGGCTCCGTTCGCGCCCCGCGCACGCCCCCGCCGACCGATCTGATCCGGCGCCATGCGTAGTGATTCGTTCACCGGGAACCTCACGCCGATGCCGTAAACTTGTCCCGCTCAGCACGGGGAGGTTCCCGGTGTCGCGACCACGGAACAGGCCGAGCAGGCTCGACGACGCCGACTACCCGGCCTACACCACCGGCCTCGCCGCCGAGCTGCTCGGAGTTCAGCCTGCCTTCCTGCGCAGCCTGGACGCGGCCGGGCTGCTCACCCCGAACCGGTCAGCCGGCGGGCAACGCCGCTACTCGCGCGCCGAGCTCGCCCTGGCCATGCGGGTGCGCGAGCTGCTCGATGTGAACATGTCACTGATCGCCGCCATCCGGATCGTCAGCCTGGAACGCGAGCTGGAGGCGGCACACCGGCACATCGCCCACCTCGAAGCAATGCTCCGCCAGCGCCTGAGCTAGGTCCAGGCACTCTCATCGTGGCCGGCTGGCCAGCCACTCCCGCACCGGCACGGGCTGCGCCGATGCGTACCCCGCCGGCAGGAGAATGTCCCCGACATCGGTGCGGTAATAGACGTGCCAGGCGTGCAACCCCTGGTAGGCGCGCTCGTCGGCCTGGATCAGCGCGGCGTAGTCGCGGACCGCGCGGACGTAGCGGACATCGTTGTTGTACCGGTACAGGGCGCGATCGAGCCCAGCTCCGGAGGCCCCCGCCACGGCGCCGTGCGCGGCCAGGTAGTTGGCTGCGCCGAGGATCGCATCCCGCGGGTTCCACACGTCGCCGCCGAGACCGTAACGCGCCCAGGTCGCGGGCAGGAACTGCATCGGCCCCTGCGCACCTGCGGTGGAGAGACCGACGATCCGGCCCATCCTGGTCTCGACCAGGTGCACCGCGGCGAGCACCTGCCACGGCACGCCGAACCGTTGCTGCGCTTCGGCGTAGTAGGCCCGCAACTGCGGCGGGGCAGCCGGCGTGACGATCCGCCACGCCGGAAGGGCCGGTGGCGGCGCCCGGGTGGCCATCGAGCGCAGCTCACGCCCGGCCACGACGCTGCCGCGCGCTGCGTCCCGAAGCCCTCCAGGGACCTCGGCCAGTACCGCGGCGTCCCAGTCCGGCCGATCTGCCAGCGCAAGGTAAGCGACCTGCGCGGTCCAGCCGGCCGCAGCCACCACCGCCGGCGAGCTCACTGGGTTCCGGACGGCGGCCTCGGCGACGGTGATCTGCCGGGCCAGCCCCCGCGGGTCGGCCGCCGCGCGCGGTGGTGTGCCGGCCAACGCCGGCCACAGCAGCGGATCCGCCGCGTCTGGGTGGCCGCCGCATCCGGCCAGCGTCATCGCGACGATCAGCGCCGCTGCCACCGCCCTGGCCATCACGCGAAGGCACGTTACCGCTGCGCCGGCAGCGCACCGTCAGATGAGAGCCTCAGCTCGGGTACTCGTCGTGGCGGCGCCACCACTGGTATGGCTCGGTCTGCGGCCAACCTGGGGCTCACTCGTACCGGAGGGCCTCAACGGGCCGTAACCGGGCAGCGCGGTTGGCCGGGTACCCACCGGCGAGGAGCCCGATCACGAGGCTGACCCCGAACGAGAGCAGCACGGAGGGGACGGACACGGTGGGAGCGAAGCTGCCGAAGGTGGGGCCGAGGGCGGGCGTCACGGCGCCGGCCAGCATCGCCAACCCGATCCCGACCGCGATACCGATGACTCCTCCGACGCCGGCGAGTACGACGGCCTCGATGAGGAACTGCTGGAGTATCGCGCGGCGAGTGGCGCCGATCGCCTTGCGGATCCCGATCTCGCGGGTCCGCTCGGTGACCGAGACCAGCATGATATTGAGCACCCCGATACCGCCGACCACCAGTGAGATCGCGGCGACGCATGCGGTGAACAGGGTGAGTACCCTCAGCACCCCGTTGAAGGTGTCGAGCTGGGACCGCAGGGATTGCACTTCGAAGTCCCGCTGCGCCGGATCCTGAATTCGGTGACGCTCCGTCAGGACCCGGATCACATCGTTCTCAGCGGCCGGCACGACGGAGGACTCGGAAGCCTGCACGATGATCTGGTTGACCTTGTCGGCACCACCGAAGACATAGCGCCGCACGGTCTCCAGAGGCATCACCACATCGTTGTCGAGCGGTTCTCCCACCGACTGCATCACCCCGATGACCCGGAATGTCTGGCGGTTGATCCGGACTGTCCGGTTCAGCGCAGCCTGCTCGTCCCCGAACAGCGTGGTCGCGACAGTCGGCGCGAGGACCACCACCCTGGCGGTGGCACGAACCTGCGCCTCGTCGAAAAACGACCCCTCCGCCATATCCCGATTGCTCACCTCGAGCCACTGATCGGTGGAGCCGACAACGTGCGCCCGGAATTTGGTGGTATCGGTCTCAGCCAAGGCCTGGCCGGCGGTAACCGGGAGGACAGCGGCGGCGCCGGGTACCTCTTTCCGCAGCGCGTCGACATCGCCATCGATCAGATCTTTCGGGGGCGCGCCGCCGGGAACATTGCCATCCGAGGGCACGATCGTGATCAGGTTGGCGAGAGGTTGGATTTTCTCATTGACCGAGGACTGCACCCCGTTGCCGATGGCGACCAGCAGAACCACCGCCGCGACGCCGATAATGATACCGAGCATCGTCAACACAGAGCGTAACCGGTTGGCTCGCAATCCGCGCAATGCGATGCGCAAGGCCTCACGCAGGCTCATTCTTCACGACGTAACCCGCCATCGACGTTGCGCACAAGGGGTTTACCGCGACGATTTCGACAGTCACGCGCCGCCCCGAGACCGTTCCACCGGCGATACCCCGCACTTCCGGGAAACCCACATCCTGATCTCCACCCGGGGCTCGTAGCACTACCGGTGATCGGCTTCGATCGCGCCCGCCACCATCTGGACGCCCGGTCACCCCTCGCGACTGGTGACCGGATGGTTGCCCGGCTAGCGCCCGGCCTGCGCCCCGGAAAAGCGGGCTGCGCACCACCGGTCCATGCCTACCCGACTGGCGGATGCCCGCCGTTAAGAAATGGTGAGATATCTCCCGCCGGCGGGTCACCGGACTGCGCGGACCCGTCCCTTGTGTACTCTCACTCCGCTTTCTCTTGCGACTCGCGTGCCGACGAGGTGCCGGCGTACGGGCCCCGCATGGGACGGCGACCCGGAAATCGGCGTCACTCGGGAGGAAAACTCGTATGCACCACCGCATCGTGAAGGGCCCCCGCCGCGCAGTCCGTTCCGCGGCTACGGCATTCGCCGCTGTCGCGGCGGTGGTGCTGGCAGCGATCGCCTCGGTGCTGGTACCCGGCACCGCCTCCGCCGGTCCGACCTGGGCACCCGCCAAGACGGCCAGCATCCACCCCGGGGTGCTCACCACCACCGCGGGTGGCCGCTGCACCGCCAACTTCATCTTCTACAACGCCACCGATGTGTTCATCGGGCAGGCCGCGCACTGCGCAGGCACTGGAGCGCCGACCGAGACCAGTGGCTGTACCTCAGGCACCAAGCCCTTGGGCACGCCGGTCACCATCACCGGCGCCAGCAAGCCTGGAGTCCTGGTCTACAGCTCGTGGGTCACCATGGAGAAGCGCAAGGAGCAGGACCCCCACACCTGCGCATACAACGATCTCGCGCTGGTCAAGATCGACCGGGCCGATCTCGACAAGATCAATCCGAGCGTGCCCTTCTTCGGCGGTCCCACCGGCATCTCCGATGGTTCGACCACCTTCGGTGACCGCCTTTACACCTACGGCAACTCACCACTGCGGGGCGGCATCTCCACGCTCTCGCCGAAGATGGGGATCAGCCTCGGCGATGACGGCGATGGCTGGTCCCACACCTGCTACACCGCATCGCCCGGTATTCCCGGCGACTCGGGCAGCGCCTTCCTGACCCACGACGGCAAGGCGCTGGGTGTGCTGAGCTCGCTGGCGCTGGCTCCGGTGGCCGGCAGCAACGGTGTGGGTGACCTGTCCCGCGAGCTGGCCTACCTCAACGCCCACGGCGGGATGGGAACCGTCACCCTGGCCCCGGGTACCGAACCTTTCCACTCCGTGTTCCCCTGACCGCACGAGGCGCGGCCCGCTGTGCAAGCCTGTGGGTGTGCAGCTGGGCATGGTGGGTCTAGGCAGGATGGGTGCAAACCTCGTGCGGCGGTTGCTGCGCGATGGGCATGACTGCGTGGTCTACGACGTCAACGACGCGGTGATGCAGGAACTGGCCGGCGAGGGCGCGACGGCCACCAGCTCGCTGGCGGAGTTCGCGGCCACACTGAGCACCCCCCGGTCAGCGTGGATCATGGTACCGACCGCGCTGACCGGCAAGATCGTCGAGGAGCTCGCGGAGCACTTCGAATCGGGCGACATCGTCATCGACGGCGGCAACAGCTACTACCGGGATGACATCGACCGCTCCCGCGCGCTGGCGCCGAAGGGCATCCATTACCTCGACGTCGGCACCAGCGGCGGTGTATGGGGCATCGACCGCGGTTTCTGCCTGATGATTGGCGGCGAACGGGAACCGGTCGAGCACCTCGACCCGATCTTCCGGACGATCGCGCCGGGCGTGGGGAACGCCGAGCGCACCCCGGGGCGGGCAGGCGAACCCACCACCGCCGAGCACGGCTACCTGCATTGCGGCCCCTCCGGGGCGGGGCACTTCGTCAAGATGGTGCACAACGGCATCGAGTACGGGCTGATGGCCGCCTACGCCGAGGGCTTCAACGTGCTGAGCCACGCCGACGCCGGCAGCAAGCACGCACAGGCTGATGCCGAGACCGCCCCGTTGCGCGACCCCGAGTACTACCGGTACGACTTCGACATCCCGCAGATCGCCGAGGTATGGCGGCGCGGCACCGTGATCGCGTCCTGGCTGCTCGACCTGACCGCCGGCGCTCTGCAGCAATCCCCCGGCCTGGGCGAGTTCAGCGGCCGGGTCTCCGACTCCGGCGAGGGCCGCTGGACGGTGGCGGCGGCCGTCGACGAAGGTGTCCCGGCGACCGTGCTCAGCGCCGCGCTGTATGGCCGTTTCAGCTCACGGGACCAGAGCGACTTCGGTGACAAGCTGATCTCCGCCATGCGCAAGCAGTTCGGCGGCCACGCCGAGCGCCCAGCATCAGGATGATCATCGCCTGGGGTGGTCATCGCCCCACTACGGTCATCGCGAGTACCGGTGCTTCACTCCCGGTGGGAAGTACTCCGGGTCACCGGCCGGGCGCAGGCTCACCTGCGGCAGCTGGCGCTCCGGCGGGGTGTAGTGGGCGAACTCGCTGTTGAGCCGGCGAAGCTGGTGGGTGATCGACTGTGCTACCCGCTGCGCGATCTGCTCGGTACCGGTCACTCCCGGCGCCAGCTCCACCGCGACCGCCAGCTGACGATCACGGTCAGCGTCCTCCGTGGACTCCATCACGAACTTCCCGGTGACCCACGCGGCAATCCCGGGCTGCTCCAGCGCGACCGTGATGTTCTCCGGGTAGATGTTCGCCCCGAAATAGGACACGGCGAACTGGGACCGCCCGAATACGTGCACGAACGGCAGTTCGCGGATCCGGCCGCCGGGGTGATCCCCGGCGAGCTCGGCCAGGGGATCGAAACCACGATCGGCGAGGAAACCCAGCATCCCCTCGAACGAGGTGAGCCCACCGGTATCGGCGATGTGATACCGGACCAGCGGGATCCCGCTGTCGCCGGTGAACAGGACCGTACCGTCCTGAACCTCGAAGAGCCGGCTGCGTGGGTCGTACTGGGCGAGCGTCGGGAGCCGCGACTGGCCGAACAGCTCGCGCGCGATGCCCGGCTGCCCCGCCAGGTACCTGCGGATGCAGATCGACAGCGGTGTCTCGTTCGCCAGCACACCGGCATCGGCCGTCCCGTAGAGCGAGGCCGAGTCGAAGCACGGCTCGGCGCTGCCGGTCCGCTCGCCCACCAAGGTTCGCCACTCCTCGCTGAACACCTCACCGGCGAGCACCAGTCTGAGGTGGTAGTCCGCCCACGGCACGCCCCGGGCCCGGCCGGCATCGATGACACCCTTGAGAAACGGTGGGTACCCGAGCAGCACCACCTGCTCGAACTGCGGACCCAGCGCGACGAGCACCCGCAGGATCTCCTCGACGTTGCTACCGGGAGTGATCACTGTGATCGGGTAGCCCTTGGCGGCCAGGTGCCGGCAGCAGCTCGCCGTGTACATCCCGCCGACCCAGGTGCCCAGCGCAAAGCACACGACGGCCAACGTCGTGCGCTGATCAGCCGCGAAGCTGTCGTGGAAGACCTGTTCGAACCGGGTGGCCACGGTGAACTCGTCGGACAGCGATCTCGGCCAGAAGGTGGGTTCCCCAGTGGAGCCGGAGGACACCGCGATCATGTCGCAGCCCGCCAGCTCGCCTCCGCGGCACAGCTGAGCCAGCGGATACCGGTGGATGTAGTTACCCTTGGTGAGTATCGGTAACGTTCTGAAATCGGCGCCGGTCCGCACCGCCGCCGGGTCGACACCTTGCTCGGCGAGGAATGCCCGGTAAGCCGGCACCGCTGAGACCACCGACTCGAACAGCGCCAGCGCTCGCAGCTCCGCCGCACCGGGCGCCGACGGAGCAAGGATGTCGTCCAGCTCAGTAGCCAGAAACCGCTCGAGCGCAGCTCGCATCAACCCATTGTGCAGCGGATGACCTGCGTCCCTCGGTACGGTTGAGGCCGTGGACACGGAGTGCATGGTGGAGATCACCTCAGCGGCGGAGCTGCGGGAGATCGTTGGCGAACCGCTGCCCAGGGTCGTCGCCAAGGATCGGCCGAGCCTGCACGACTACGACAAGCAGTGGCTCGCCTGCTCGCCGTTCTGCCTGATCGCCACCTCGAACGCCGACGGCAGCTGCGACGTCTCACCGAAAGGTGACCCCCCTGGCTTCACCCTCGCGCTCGACGACGCGACCATCGCCATCCCCGAGCGACCCGGAAACCGCCGCGCGGATGGCTTCCAGAACATCCTGACCAACCCGCACGTCGGGCTGATCTATCTCATCCCAGGGCGTACCGACACGTTGCGGATCAATGGCAAGGCCCACCTGATCCGCGAGGCCGCCTTCTTCGATCAGATGACGGTCAAGGGTCACCGGCCGCTGCTGGCGCTCATGGTGGAGATCGAACAGGTCTTCTACCACTGCCCCAAGGCGTTCCTGCGCTCGGATTTATGGCAGCCGTCGACGTGGCAGCCGGACGTGGTGCCCTCACGTGCCCGCATCGCACAGCGCCTGGAACAACCGGAGGTGCCGCTGGCGGA
>DASYAZ010000117.1:0-2937 GCA_036501085.1 Pseudonocardiaceae bacterium
CAAGGGCAACCTCAAGCAGGCCGGCGAAAAGGTCAAGGACGCCTTCAAGAAGTAACTGACCCAGGGAGCCCGGGTGCCACTAGGCCCCGGGTTTCTTCATACCTAACGCCAGCACCCGCCCGGTCGCCCACCCAGCCTCGCCGCCGCCGCCGGCGGGGGGCTGGCACCCGCCACTCGCCCCACCCAGGCTCGCAGCCCGTGCGTGGCAGGGGGCTGGCACCCCGCCACTCGCCCCGCTCGTCCCAACGTGACCAGCCAGGCCACCGTGGTCCTCTTCCTGGACCAGTGACGGCCTGAGGCTGCCCGGCGTGGGTGGTCCGCCAGGCGTTCAGCCTGGCGGGCCAGCCCACCCGGCCGGGCCTCCGCAGTACTCACTTCGTGAGCGAACGGATCAGCAGCCCGCCGGCCACCGCCGCTCCCGCCGCGATTCCGCCCGTCACGGCCGGGTGGTGTGACATCCACAGCTGCGCGCTCCGCTGATGCGACCGGTCGTCGAAGGCGCCGTGCGCACCGTGATCGCTGCCGGTCGGCCGGTCCACCGGGTCGAACAGGTTGTCCGGGCGACCGCCGGCCGGCACGTCCTCGCTGGTCTGCTGGGAATCGAAGCCGGTCTTGGCCAGGTACCGGTCGAGCAGCGCCGGGGCGACCTTCTGCGCCAGCAAGGTGGCGGCCGTGCTGCCGCCGACCCAGTACTGCTTGCGCTGCGGATGGTCCGCCGCGTACAGCACGCCGCGTGCGGCCACCTCCGGCTGGTAGATCGGCGGCACCGGCTGCGGGTGCCGGGGCAGCCGGGACAGCACCCAGGAGAACTGGGGCGTGTTCACCGCGGGCATCTGCACCACGGTCACGTGAACGTTGGACCCCTCGTGCAGCAGCTCGCAGCGCAGCGACTCGGTGAACCCGTTGATCGCGTGCTTGGCCCCGCAGTAGGCCGACTGCAGCGGGATGGCGCGCTCGCTGAGGGCCGAGCCGACCTGCACGATGGTGCCCGCGCCGCGCGGCCGCATCCGGCTCAGCGCGACCATGGTGCCGTGCACGAAGCCCAGATAACTGACTTCGGTCACGCGCCGGAATTCGCCCGGAGTGATCTCCGTGAACGGTGCGAAAACTGAGGTGAATGCCACATTGATCCACACGTCGATGGGGCCGAACTCGGCCTCAATCTTGGTCGCCGCCGACTCCACCTGGGCATGGTCGGCCACGTCCGCGGGCACGGCCAGGGCCTGCCCGCCCGCCGCGACCACGTCCTCGGCGGCGCCGTCCAGGCCGGCCTGACCGCGGGCGATCAGCCCGACGTTGGCGCCACGGACCCCGTACAGCCGGGCGGTAGCGCGGGCGATGCCAGCGCTGGCCCCGGTGATGACAACCGTCTGTGTCATGAGATGTCCCGTCCACTCTGGAATACCGACTAGGTCACCGGTGTTGCATCCTCGTGGGAGCAGGGACTGGTGACCAGTTCCCGCTACCCCGTAGGCGTGGTTTCACCGTTGCTGGCAGGGAAAAAGGCACCGGGTCCGGCCGCCACGGCCGTGATCTCCGTTCACTTTGCCTGTTGGCAAAAGGTTGGGTACGCTAAGGCATCGTGCCCGTGCTAAGCGGGCGCGCGTGCGCTAGCGGACCGTAATGCCAGCGCCGGACGGCAGGGGTTACGGCCTCTCGCCGGGCGGTGCGGTGTGCCGAGTGGCCAGGCGTGCGGGCCTTTTCCTCTCTCGACTCAAGGCTCCTGCGGGAGCCTGTGTCCCGTGGACATCGCGACACGCCCGACCACGGGGGTCGGAGGGGCAAGGAAAATGGCAGGTCAGAGGCGCCTAAAAGCGCCCAGATAGCCTGCGCCCCCGGGGGTGCAGGAACGAGCAAGAGAAGACGTCGCGCCACCGGGCGCGCCAGGATAGACGGAGACGCGGTGCCCACGATCCAGCAGCTGGTCCGCAAGGGCCGCCAGGACAAGGTGGCTAAGACCACTACCCCGGCCCTGAAGGGCAGCCCTCAGCGCCGTGGCGTCTGCACGCGCGTTTACACCACGACGCCGAAGAAGCCCAACTCTGCGCTGCGCAAGGTGGCCAGGGTCAGGCTGACCAGCCAGATCGAGGTCACCGCCTACATCCCGGGCGTCGGCCACAACCTGCAGGAGCACTCCATCGTGCTGGTGCGCGGTGGCCGGGTGCGAGACCTGCCGGGCGTGCGCTACAAGATCATCCGGGGCGCCCTCGACACCCAGGGTGTGCGCAACCGTAAGCAGGCACGGAGCCGTTACGGCGCGAAGAAGGAGAAGAGCTGACATGCCGCGTAAGGGTCCCGCGACCAAACGGCAGCTCGTCACCGACCCGGTGTACGGGTCGCCGCTGGTGACCGCGCTGGTGAACAAGGTGCTGCGCAGCGGCAAGCGGTCACTGGCCGAGCGGATCGTGTACGGCGCCCTCGAGGGGGCCAAGGAGCGGACCGGCAACGACCCAGTGGTCACGCTCAAGCGCGCGCTGGACAACGTGAAGCCGACCCTGGAGGTCCGCAGCCGCCGGGTCGGTGGCGCCACCTACCAGGTGCCGGTGGAGGTGCGGGCGTCGCGCAGCACCACGCTGGCGCTGCGCTGGCTGGTCGCCTACTCCCGGTCGCGGCGTGAGAAGACCATGACCGAGCGGCTGATGAACGAGCTGCTCGACGCGAGCAACGGCCTCGGAGCGAGTGTGAAGCGCCGCGAGGACACCCACAAGATGGCCGAATCCAACAAGGCGTTCGCGCATTACCGCTGGTAACGCGCGGCACGGTCCGGCCAACGAGAGACGAAGCAGCGAGGAAGCAAAGAAGTGGCGACCCAGACCGCCGTAGAGCTTGCCAAGGTCCGCAACATCGGGATCATGGCGCACATCGACGCGGGTAAAACCACGACCACCGAGCGGATCCTGTTCTACACCGGCATCAACTACAAGATCGGTGAGGTCC
>DASYAZ010000118.1:0-5068 GCA_036501085.1 Pseudonocardiaceae bacterium
AACCGTCACCGGATGGCGTGGCGTCGGCGACCTGACCCAGACCACCGCCACGCGGCCCACCGGGATCTTCGTCCGCATGGCTGATTCCGGCTCCCACTAGCCATCCCACGATGACCAGGCCACTGAGTACGGCAACCCGGCACAGCGCGCGCATCACCCCGCGGTGCGCGCCACTCGCGCACTCTGCGGCGGGGATAGCGGCCACCGGTTCCCCCTCAACCCTGCGTCCGACATACCTGTGTTCGACAACCCTGAGTCCGATCCGGACCTGCCGGACAGTCGTCACCACAGGGTACACGTTACGACCACTGAGCGTAATATCCCGATTGATCGCGGGATCTGGGCATCCCGGGCCTCACAGCCCGGCTGAGGTGAGCCGGACGATCGCCTCGTCGAGGACCTCGTCGCGCTTGCAGAACGCGAAACGCACCAGATGCCGCCACTGCTGCGGGCGATCCGCGAAGACCTGCACCGGTACCGCCACCACACCGGCGCGGGTGGGGAGCTCGCGGCAGAACTCCACGCCGTCGGCATAGCCGAGTGGCCGGATGTCTGCGCAGATGAAGTAGGTCCCCTCCGATCGGCGAACGCCGAAACCCGCTTCGCGTAGTCCGGTGGCCAGCCGGTGTTGCTTGTCCTGCAATGCCGCGCGATGCGCCTGCACCCAACCGTGCTCCGCGCGCAGCGCGTGGGCCACGGCCGGCTGGAAGGGAGCCCCACCCACGAAGGTGAGGAACTGCTTGGCCGCTCGCACCGCGCCCACCAGATGTGCGGGCCCGCATACCCAGCCGATCTTCCAGCCGGTCACGTTGAAGGTCTTTCCGGCGCTGGAGACAGACAGGGTGCGCTGCGCCATTCCGGGCAAGGCGGCCAGGGGGAGATGTTGCGCTCCGTCGAACACCAGATGTTCGTACACCTCATCGGTGATCACCAGCAGGTCGTGTTCGACCGCGATGGCGGCTACCGCCTCCAATTCCGCCGATCGCAGCACCGTGCCGGTGGGATTGTGCGGGCTGTTGATCAACAGTGCCCGGGTGGTGGGCGTGATCGCGCCCGTTAGCGCGTCGGTATCCAGCGCGAACCGGTCCGCATCAGCGACCAGGGGGACGCATCGCCGGGTCGCGCCGGCCAGCGCCACCGCGGCGGCGTAAGAGTCGTAGTAGGGCTCGACGAGCAGCACCTCCTCTCCCGGATCGACCAGCGCAAGCAGTGCGGCACTGATCGCTTCGGTGGCGCCGACGGTGATCAGCACCTCGGAGTCCGGGTCGAACCTCAGCCCGTACCGAGCCAGCTGATGCTCGGCGACCGCGCTGCGCAGCGCGAAGGTCCCCGGCCCGGGCGGGTACTGGTTGTGCCCCCGGGCGATAGCTGAGCGGGCCACCTCCAGCATGCCGTCCGGGCCGTCGGTGTCCGGGAAGCCCTGGCCGAGGTTCACCGCGCCGGTGCGCGCGGCCAGCGCGGTCATCTCCGCGAAGATCGTCGAGGTGAACGGCTGCAGCCGGGGGACTAGTCCATGGGGTCGCACGGCAGCCATCCTGCTCCATTCCCGAGGCTGCCCTCGATCCATCGGTGCCGCGGCCGGGGCACAATCGGCAGCGTGGAGCTGACCAGCAACGAGCGGGAGAAGCAGCGGGCACTGCGCCGGATGAAGGCGGTCGCGCTGGCGTTCCTGCTGGGTGCCGCCGTGCTGTATGTGGTGGCACGGCTATACGAGAGCTCCCAGGGCGGCGCCGCTGGCGCGTGGGTCGGGTACCTGGAGACGATGGCCGAGGCCAGCATGGTGGGCGCGCTGGCTGACTGGTTCGCGGTGACCGCGCTGTTCCGCCACCCGCTGGGCCTTCCCATCCCGCACACCGCGATCATCCAGCGCAAGAAGGACGCGCTCGGGGAGAACCTGGGCGACTTCGTGGGCGCCAACTTCCTCTCCGAGGGGGTCGTGGCCGACAAGCTGCAACGGGTGGGGATCGGCAACCGGCTGGGGAGCTGGCTGGCGCAGCCCCGCAACGCCGAGCGGGTCACCGCCGAGCTCTCCACCGCCGTACGCGCCGCGGTGACCGTGCTGCGTGATGAGGACGTTCAAGCGGTGCTGGAGAACGCCTTGGTCCGGCGCCTCATCGAGAAGCCGTGGGGGCCCCCTTTGGGGCGGTTGCTGGGTCAGCTGCTCGCCGATGGTGCGCATCACAAGCTGGTCGACCTGCTGACCGAGCGGGCCTATGAGTGGGTCCGCGACAACCACGGCTCGGTCGTGCGCGTGGTCAGCAAGCGGTTGCCGGGGTGGTCCCCGAGGTTCGTCGACGATCTGGTCGCCGACAAGTTCTACGGGGAGGTGCTGGCCTTCGCCTGGGCGGTGCGCAGCGATCCCGAGCACCCCATGCGCAAGGCGGTGGACACCTTCCTGATGGAGTTCGCGCAGGACCTGCGCACGGATCCGGCGACGATGGAACGCGCCGAGTCGGTCAAGCTGCAGGTGCTGGAGCACCCTGAGGTTCAGATCGTGCTCGGGTCGGCGTGGGGGACCGCCAAGAAGATGCTCCTCGACGCTGCTGAGGACCCCTCATCGGAGTTGCGCCGCCGGGTGCGCGACGGGTTGGTGACCCTGGGTGCGCGGCTGACCGGGGACGCGGAGCTGCGCTCCAAGGTGGATAACTGGTGCCAGGACGTGGCACGCTACTTGATCGCCAACTACCGCGGCGAGATCACCACCTTGATCACCGATACGGTGCAGCGTTGGGATGCCGAGGAGACCTCCCGCAAAGTGGAGCTCCAGGTCGGCCGGGACCTGCAGTTCATCCGGATCAACGGCACCGTCGTCGGCGCCCTTGCCGGCCTCACCATCCACGCCCTCTCCCAGTTCCTCCTCTGACCCTCATCCCCGACATGGAGACATATCGGGGTGAGCGGGCCCTGCTGGACCCCGATATGGCTCCATGTCGGGTGCGGAGGTTGTTGCGTATCCTGGGCGGGTGCTGCTGCAGTCGCTGGATCTCTGGGTGTTCCTGATCTTGTATGCCGTCGCGATCCCGGTGGGGCTTTTCGCATTCATCCATGCGGCGCTGCAGCGAGCCGATGCCTATACCGCCACGGACAAGCTGACCAAGCCGGCCTGGCTGGGCATCACCGGCGGCGGCACCATCGCGCTGATCCTGTTCAACCCCGCGGGGTGGCTGATGTTCTGGCTGATCGGCTTGGTGGCGGTGCTGGTCTACCTGGTAGACGTCAAGCCGGCGGTGACCGAGGTGCAGCGCGGTCCGCGCTGGTGACCTCGCCGGGTCACGTCGCGGGACGGCTGCAGATCCGGCCCGCTCTGGACTTCCCGGCACTCTTGGCTGAGCCGGTCCGCGTGGCGCTGACAGCACTGGCGCCCGAGCAGGCAGCCCGCTGTGCGGTCGCGGAGATCGATCCCGCGCTGGCCGATACCGCCGCGCTGTGCGAGCACTACGGGGTTCCGCTGCACGCCTCTGCGAACTGCGTGGTGATCACGGGCAAGCGGGCCGGGGTGCAGCGCTGGGCGGCATGTGTGGTGCTCGCGACCACCCGAGCTGACGTCAACGGTGTGGTGCGGCGCCGGCTGGACGTGCGCAAGGCGTCCTTCGCCGCGCAGGACGAGACGATCGAGCACACCGGTATGGAATACGGCGGCATCACCCCACTGGGGCTCCCCGCCGGGTGGCCGGTACTGATCGATGCAGCGGTGGCTGCTGCCGAACAGGTGGTGGTGGGTTCCGGGCTGCGACGCAGCAAGCTGCTGTTGCCGGGTGCCGTGCTGGCCGCTTTGCCCCGGGCTGAGGTCCTCCACGGTCTCGCCGAATAGCACGCCGGTACGGGGCGCGAGAGCGCTGTAGGCGCCGAGTTTCACCACCGGGTTGTGGAGCGCGTGGTGGGCAGCCTTCTGGTGAAACTCGACACGCTGAGCGCACCACCACGGCACTCCGGATGGGCAAGATCCAGGGGAATTCAGGGCTGACTCATGCGTAACCATGCATGTATGGTGAGCCGCATGGGTGATCACGGTCACGGGCATGGTCGCGGTGCAGGGGCCTCAGACCGCCGGCGGCTGAGCGGGGCGCTGGTGATCATCTCGGTGGTGCTCCTGGCCGAGGTCGTCGGGGCTGTGGTTACCGGCTCGCTGGCGCTGCTGGCCGACGCCGGACACCTGGCCACCGACGTGCTGGGCCTGGCGGTCGCCTTGGTCGCCACCGTGCTCGCCCAGCGGCCGCCAAGCCGTCAACGGACCTACGGGCTGGGCCGTGCCGAGGTTCTCGCCGCAGCGCTCAACGCGCTGGTGCTCCTGACGGTGAGTGTGGTGGTGGCGATCGAGGCGGTCCGGCGGCTGGCCGATCCGCCACCGGTGGCCGGGATCCCGCTGCTGGTGATCGGGGCGTTCGGGCTGGTCGGCAACCTGGCCGCGCTGGCGGTGCTCAGTTATCGCGGGTCCGGTGAGCGCAGTCTCAACCTGCGTGGGGCTGTGCTGGAGGTGCTCGGCGACGCGCTGGGCTCGGTCGCTGTCCTGGCCGCCGCGCTGGTCATGCTCACCACCGGCTGGCGCCAGGCCGACCCGATCGCCTCGCTGGTGATCGCCGCGTTGATCGTGCCGCGGGCGTTGGGGCTGCTGCGGGAAGCGGCGCACGTGCTACTGGAGGGCGCTCCCCGGGGGATGGACACCTCCGACGTGGATCGGGTGCTGCGGACGGTGCCCGGGGTTCGTGACGTGCACGACCTGCACCTGTGGACGATCACCTCGGGACGGCACGCGGTCTCCGCGCACCTGGTAGTGGAGCAGACCCGTTCCCTGCACTGCGGGGATGCCTCCGTGCTCGATGCCGCCGCGCACGCGCTGCGCCAGCACTTCGGGCTGGTCCACAGCACGCTGCAGGTCGAGCACGACGATCACGCCGGCCACGAGCACACCTGCTAGTTCTTTGCGGCCCGGATGGCATCCACCAAGGCGAGATCTCCCGTGATCACCGCATCGGAAGGCCGGCCCCAGCCGGCGCGGTACACCGCATCGGCCGGACCGGTCACCGATGCGTCCGCCCTGGTGACCTTTCCCTGCGTGGTCTGCGGGAGT
>DASYAZ010000119.1:0-7861 GCA_036501085.1 Pseudonocardiaceae bacterium
CGGCGGACCTCATGCGGATCATCGGCAGCATCGAGCACCGCCTCGGCCAGCAACGCCATCGCACCCACCGGGGTCTTGAGCTCATGACTGACGTTGGCCACGAAATCCCGCCGCGTCGCCTCCAACCGGACCGCATCGGACTCGTCGGAGGCATCCACCACCGTGAACTCATCCCCCAGCGGCCGTACCTCACCCAGGACCGCGGTGGGCCCCCGCCCCGAGCCCCGACCCTGATCCAATGGCGAAAGATCCACATGCACGACCTGGCCACTGGCCCGCACCTGCTCAGCAGCCCGCCGGGCCCGCTCGTCCGGGCGTGAACCGGACACCAGCCCCAGCTTCCGGGCCGGCGGGTTGGCCAGCACCACCTCACCCCGCGGGTCCAGCAGCACCACGCCGTTGTGCGAGGACAGCACCACCCGCTGCACCAGATCGGCGACCGTCGTCCCGGGACGCGACCCCGAGCCCCCACCCGCACGGTGACCGATCAGGAACCCTGAGACCAGCCCGAGCACGAGGGTGCCGATCGCGACGAGTACGACGGCTGCGAGGGTCACGGGGCAATCGTAAACACTCGATGGGGTACAACTCCTAATTCCGGCACACCCCGAGTGACCAGATCTACCCGCAATAGGGCGAATTTTCGTTTGTCGTTCACTCTTGGTTCATTCACGGAGCTCGCCGGACCGGGCAGCGGTCCGGAAGACGGGCCGGCCCCAGGCTCAACGGCCTTGCTGGGCGACCACCGCGATGGCATCCGCTGCCGCGTCCGGGTCGAGATATGTTCCACCCCGCGTGACCGGCTGCCACCGATCGTCGAAGTCCCGATCTTCAAAGTCATAGCGCAGCGGGATACCGGTCGGGATGTTGAGGCTGACGATGGTCTTCGCGTCCATCCCGTCCAGGTACTTGACCAGGGCCCGCAGCGAGTTGCCATGCGCGGCGACCAGCACGGTACGCCCGGCCTGCAGGTCGGGGATGATCGAGGACTCCCAGTACGGCAGGATCCGGGCCACCACATCGGCCAGACACTCGGTCGCCGGTACCTCGATGCCGAGGTAGCGCGGGTCCGCGTCCTGGCTGAACTCGCTACCGGGCTCGATCGGCGGCGGCCTGGTGTCGTAGGAGCGGCGCCACAACGCGAACTGCTCCTCGCCGTACTCCTCCCGCACCTGGGCCTTGTCCATGCCTTGCAGCGCGCCGTAGTGCCGCTCGTTGAGCCGCCAGTCGCGCCGCACCGGGATCCAGTGCCGGTCCGCGACATCAAGGGCGAGGTGGGCGGTGGTGACCGCCCGGCGCAGCAGCGAGGTGTGCACGACATCAGGCAGCAGACCGGCCTCGCACATCAACTCACCGCAACGCGCCGCCTCGCGCTCACCGCGGGCCGACAACGGCACATCCACCCACCCGGTGAACAGGTTCTTGGCATTCCATTCGCTCTCGCCGTGGCGGAGCAGGACCAGGGTCCCTCGGCTCATGCCGGCAGCCTGCCAGGTGTGATGCGGCCCACCATCGGCGGAGGTCGGCATGGACGCTGCCGCGCCGCCGATGCCGGCACCGCGGCCGGCGAGCCGAGCGGACGAAAATCGCGGAATAGCGATCGAGAGGCCGCCATGAATGGCCCGAACGGAGGCTGGTTGCGACCAGCGGGTAACCCGTAAGTTAACGTTCGACGACGGTGTACCGGAACCCCCTGCTGACACTCACCGTCGTTGCAGGGAACCGCTGGTCACCCGCTTCCCCCGCCCCCCGGGAAAGGCCGGTTATACAGCGGTTCCCTGCGCGAGGGTTCCATGCCGACGACACTATTGCGTCACTATTGCGTCAGAAAATTCATTGTTCCTCGGCTGTTCACGTACCGGGCATCTGATACGTAATCGCTCGCCAGGAGTCGCGGTGAGGATTGTTTCCCGAAGTCGCCACTTGGCCTCAAAAGCCAGATTGTTGCGTCAAGCACATATCGCGCACCGTGACTCCGGATGCCCATTACGTTAACCACAGCAGGGTTGACCGACGGTAGAATTACGCTCTTGCCTCTTCGCCGGGCATTCTCCACCCCGGGCATTCACAGCTACCGGGAAAGCTGCCGTAAAGATCTGGGAGATGCGTCCTCGCCCGCGACCAGGTCAGCCGTGGCGGGCGGCGTGCCGGCCTCCGAAGGTGCCTGGAAGGCCGCCCTCGTACAGGTACTTGGCTTCCTCGGCGACCTCCCGGGTCAGGCATGGCCAGGCAGCAGCGACCCCGTTCTCGTCGCGGCACGCCCAGCAACGACCCTGCGGGTCAGGCACATGCGTGGTCAACGCACTACGCCACATGTCCGGCAAATCGGCCAGGATCGCAGCCATGCTCATGTCCATCTACCTCCCAGAGATCGGTGCAGCCTACAGCCCCGGCAGTCCGGTGGCACTTCATACCAGCGGTATTCAAGTCCCCGAAGCAGCCGATCGGGCGATAACCTCGCTGTGCTACCGGCGATGTACAGGGTGTGGCGGCTCTCTCGGCTATTTCTTGTGGCTCGGCTTCTGGTGGCGCTCGCGACTCGTCGCGTCTCCGCACGGCCTGATGTACGCACTGTGTTCATACTTGCACACTGTGTTGTCGGCCGCACGGTCTCCGCCGTTACCCGGCACTACTCTCAGGTCTTCACGCTGTTCAGGTTCACCCATATGCAGCACCGGCACAGTGGTCGAAGAGTGGTCACAGTGCACAGCGACGACCTGCTAAGTAGGCCAATCGGGTTACACTGGAATGAACTACCACGAAGGTCTTGAGATCCGCTCCCCTGGCTGAGAGTGTGTCACCGCTCTCCTCGCCGCTCCCTCCGCACCTTCCCGGCAGGTGAGCAGGAAAGTCCGCGGTCCGTCCTCCCCCCGTCGGACCGCGACCCGCCAGGGATTCTCGGGTGCCCACGCCCGGGAGATCCTCCTCACGCGGGACAACAATGGTGGCGGGGCGAGCCCGAAGTGTGCGACTCCCCCTCTCTCCTCCGGGTCGCCCCGCCACCAACTCAGCGCACCAGATGTTCGAAGGCAGCCAGATTGGTCACCGGTTCACCTCGAGCCACCCGCCAAGCCCACTCACGCCGGATCGAGGAGGCGAACCCCATCTCCAGCAGGGTGTTGAAGTCACCATCGGCGGCCTCCATCACCTGACCCAGCACCCGGTCCAGTTCCTCGGCAGTGACCGCGTGATGGGCGAACCGGCCGATGAGGTAGATGTCGCCGATCCGGTCCAGCGCGTAGTGCACCCCGTACAACCTGGCGTTACGGCCCAGCAACCAGTGGTAGACGCGCTCGTGGGCCTCGTCAGGACGCCGACAGACGAATGCCTCCACCAGCACCCCGTGCTGCCCGACCAGGACCCAGCAGGTGGTCTGCAACTTCTTGGTGCCAGGCAGCGTGATGAGGAAGCTGCCCGGCGCACGGTGCAGGTAGCCAAGCCCAGCCTCGTCCAACGCCCCGGCGATCAACTGGTCCAGCTGGGCCGGTCCGCTCACACCGCTACCTCTCGGCCCAGTGCATCCACCTGGAATGCCGCCACCGCCTCGGCGTACACCCGCAGGAGAGCCTCGGTCGTGCACTCCCAGGAGAAACGCCGGGCGTGCCCGGTGGCGCCGGCGGCGAGCGCTTCCCGCCGTCGTGGATGCAGCGAGACTGCCGACAGCGCATCAGCCCAGTCGGCCACGTTGTGGCTGCCGACCAGCTGGCCGGATACCCCGTCGGCGACCGCGACCGGCAGGCCCCCCACGTGTGAGGCGACCACCGGCGTGCCGCAGGCCTGCGCCTCCAGGGCAACCAGGCCGAAGGACTCGCTGTGGCTGGGTACCGCCACCACGTCAGCAGCGCGATACACCCCGGCGAGCGCGGAACCGCCCTGCGGGGGAGCGAAGACCACGTTGTCCGCGATCCCCAGCTCCCGGGCCAGCCGGTGCAACACGGTGGGCTCGGCCAGCCCACTGCCCGACGGGCCCCCCACCACCAGCACCCGCAGCCGCTGCCGCAGCGCCGGGTCACGGCGCAGCATCTCGGCCGCGGCGCGCAACAACACGTCGGGTGCCTTGAGCGGCTGGATACGACCGATGAAGGCGAGTACCACGGCGTCCGGCGGCAGGCCCAGCACCACTCGAGCGGCGTCCCGGGGTCCCGGAGTGAACAGCTCCAGATCCACTCCCGGCGCGATGGTGGCGGTGCGGGCCGGGTCGGCGCCGTAGAGCTCGACGAGCTGCGCAGTCTCCGCCGGGGTGTTCGCGACCATCCGGTCAGCCTCCGCCACCACCTGCTGCTCACCGATCACCCGGGTGCGCGGCTCCGGAGTGTCGCCCTGGGCCAGCGCGGCATTCTTCACCTTGGCCAGGGTGTGTGCGGTATGCACCAGCGGCACCCCCCATCGGTCCCGAGCCAGCCAACCGACCTGGCCGGAGAGCCAGTAGTGCGAGTGCACCACGTCGTAGTAGCCCGGCTCGCGGCGCGCCTCGGCCCGCAACACACCGGCGGTGAATGCGCACAGCTGGGCGGGCAGGTCGTTTTTGGCCAGGCCCTCGTAGGGCCCAGCGGCGATGTGCCGCACAGTGACGCCCGGAGCCAGCTCCACCACCGGGGGAAGCCCGGAGGAGGTAGCCCGGGTGAAAACCTCGACCTCGACGCCTCGGCGGGCCAGCCGGGTGGCGGTCTGCACGATGTAGACGTTCATCCCCCCGGCATCGCCAGTGCCCGGCAAATCCAGCGGAGAGGTGTGCACGGATAGCACTGCAGCCCGCCGCAGTGGCACCCCGATCCTCCCGATCACGCACCCATCTTGCCGTTAGTGCCGCCCGCCCCGCATTCAGCGGGCGGGGCGGGGTCGGTGGCAACGTTTGCTCAACCGGAGGTTGACCCCGCTGAGCCCGCTGAAGGTGGGGAATGGGCATTAGGGTCGGGGAGATGGGCGCGGAGCGGGGGACAGCGGTGGTGACGGGGGCCTCCAGTGGGATTGGGGCGGCGACGGCCCGGGCACTGGCGGCGGCGGGATTTCACGTGGTGTTGGGCGCGCGGCGGGTGCAGCGTTGCCAGGAGATCGCCGACGAGATCGGTGGCACCGCGGTAGCGCTCGATGTCCTGGACCCGGACTCGGTAGCCTCCTTCGCCGCTGCGGTACCCGCCGCCCGGGTACTGGTGAACAACGCCGGAGGGGCCAAGGGGCTCGAACCGGTGCTGGCAGCCGACGAGGATCAGTGGCGCTGGATGTGGGAAGCCAACGTGCTCGGCACCCTGCGGATCAGCCGGGCGTTCCTGCCGAAGCTGATCAGTTCCGGGGACGGCGTACTGGTCACGGTGACCTCGATCGCCGCACTGGAGACCTACGACAACGGGGCCGGGTATACCTCGGCCAAGCACGCCCAGGCGGCCATGCACCGCACCCTGCGCGGCGAGCACCTCGGTCAGCCGGTGCGGTTCGTCGAGATCGCACCGGGCATGGTGGAAACCGAGTTCTCCCTGGTGCGTTTCGGCGGCGACGAGCAGCGAGCGGACCAGGTCTACGCGGGGCTCACCCCGCTGAGCGCGCAGGACATCGCCGACGTGATCACCTTCGCCGTGACCAGACCCCCGCACGTCAACCTGGATCTGATCGTGGTCAAGCCACGCGACCAGCACTCCGCGATGCGCACCTCCCGCAGCACCTAGTTACAGGGTGCAGCCGACCAGGACCGGCTCGGGGACCAGCGTCACCCCGAAGTGGGCGATCACCCCGTCCCGGATCTCGCGGGCGAGGGCGAGCAGGTCCTCGGTGCGCGCCCCACCGCGATTGGTCAGCGCCAGCGTGTGCTTGCCGGACAGCGCAACCCGGCCTCCCGGGCCCGGATGGCCCTTGGCGAACCCGGCCTGCTCGATCAGCCAGGCGGCGGAGAACTTGACCTGCCCAGGACCACCGGGATACTGCGGCACCGCCACCTGCGGACCCACCCGGGCTGTGATCCGCTCGAGAACCTCCGCAGCGGGCCCGGCCGCCAGCACCGGGTTGGTGAAGAACGAACCCACCGACCAGGTGTCGTGGTCGGCCGCCTCGAGCACCATCCCCTTGCGCCGGCGCAACTCCAGCACCGCCGCCCTGGCCAGCGCCGCGGGCACCCGGCAGCCGGGCTCCACGCCGAGCGCGCGGGCCAGCTCGGGATACCGGATCGGGGCGGAGAGCCCGCCGGGGCGCAGCGCGAGCCGGACCTGGAGCACCACCGCGGTGTCGGTGCCCTTGAGCACGCTGCTGCGGTAGCCCAGCCGCAGCTCCGAGGCAGGCACGGTCCGCAGCACGCCCCGCCGGCGGTCGTAGAGATCCACATCCAGCAGCAGGTCGGAGAGTTCCACCCCGTAGGCGCCGACGTTCTGCACCGGGGTGGCGCCGACCGAGCCGGGGATGCCGGACAGGCACTCCAGCCCCCCGTAACCGGCCCCCACCGTGTGCGCGACCACGCCGTCCCAGTCCTCACCGGCGGCGGCGTGCAGCACACCGGCGCTGTCGATATGCACCCCGGTGCTGGCCATCCGCACCGCGGTGCCCCCGAAGCCGCTGTCCCCGATCACCAGGTTCGACCCGCCGGCCAGCAGCAGCAGCGGCTCACCGGCGGTGTCGGCGGCACGGACCGCCTCGACGCAGTCCTGCGAGCAACCCGCCACCACGAGCCGGCGGGCCGGGCCGCCCAATCGCAGGGTGGTGTACGGGGCGAGCTCGGCTGCTTGCTGCGCGGAGCTCGCCGGTGCCGGAGTCGTCACGGGCACCCACGGTAGCCTCCAGGGCATGGCTCGCAGAGTGGCGCTGCGGCACCATTTCCCCGAACCGGAGGAACGCATCCGGGCGGTGCTCACCGACCGGCAGTACCTGCAGGACAAGATGCGCGCCGTGGGCGGGCCCCGGGCTGAGCTGGTGTCCTGGGAGCGGGACGAGACCGGTGTCACCCTCGTACTGGCTCAGGCGGTGCCCGAGGACGCGATGCCCTCATTCCTGCGCTCGGTCATGCCCGATGGGCTGACCATCCGCCGCACCGAGACCTGGAACGCGGCCGGTGGCAGCGTGCACGCGGTGGTGGACGGGGCGCCGGGAACGATCAACGGGACGATGCGCTTCGAACCCGATCCCGATGGGTGCGTGCTCGACGCCCAGCTCACAGCTGCGGTACCGCTGCCGCTGATCGGCGGCAAGGTGGAGAAGGTCATCACCGACAGCGTCGCCAACCTGATGGACACCGAGCACCAGTTCACCCTGGAGTGGCTGCGCAACTCTCGGGCCTAGGCTGGTTGACCGTGGAACTCGCGGACTACCAGTCCCGGATCGCGGCGCAGGCCCGCCTGCTCCGGGCGGCTGCGGTGTCCGTGGCGGCGGAAACACCGGTCCCGACCTGCCCCGGCTGGACCGTCCAGCAGCTGCTCCGGCACGTCGGCCGGGTCTTCGACATGGTGATCAGAGTGGTGCAGACCGCCGATCCGCAGGTTCCGCCACCCCGCCTCGAGCCGGCCGGCGGCGATGCGCTCGCGGCGCTCGACGAGCGGCTGGCCACCGTGCTCGACGTGCTCGCCCGCACCGATCCGGCCACCCCTGCCTGGAACTTCACCCCGACTGCACCCAAGACCGCCGCGTTCTGGTCCCGCCGGATGGCACACGAGGTCACGGTGCACCGGATCGACGCGGAGGCCGCCGCGGGAACCAGCACCGAGGTGGACCCTGACCTCGCCGCCGACGGGGTGGACGAGTTGCTGACCCGGTTGATCGCCCGGGACCCCAGACCCGGCCGACGTCCACTGCCCAGCGCGCTGGGCGGCAGCGTGGTCTACCGGGCCGTGGACGTCGGCCGGGTCTGGACCGTGCACCTGGCCGCCGGGCAACTCCCGCAGACCAC
>DASYAZ010000120.1:0-6040 GCA_036501085.1 Pseudonocardiaceae bacterium
GTGGAACTCGGCGCACGCACGGCTCCACGGTGCGCGGCAAGGGCGTCTCGGCGCGCACTGTGGAGGGCTTTCAGGAGCGGCGGTAGGACCAGCAGTCAAGCTGCATTGGTACCTCCACGTGGTCGCGCCCGCGCAGGTCGGGATGCTCGATCGTCAGCTGCCGGACCGCGTCCAGCACCTCCGCGCGCTGCTGGTCCGGCAGGATGGCCACCGCGCTGTGGCTCAGGACGAAATCGGGCAACGCCGCGACGTCCTGCTCCCGTGACCACGATGACCGGGACACCTGCGCCGCACCGAAACCCGGAAGATCCGGCGGCACAGGCCGATTGCGGGCCTGGGATCCGACAATCCGCTCCAGCTCACCAACCCAGCCTGTCCTGTCGTCCTCGTAGTTCCACAGCATGGCCAGCACCCCGCCCGGCCGGAGAACCCGGGCGGCCTCCCGCGCACCGGCGGCAGGCTCGACCCAGTGCCACGCCTGCCCATAGACGACCGCATCGGCACTGGCCGCAGGCAGCAGCAGCTGTTCACCCCGGCCCGCATGCACCCGAACCCGTGGTAGCCGCGCAGCGAGTACCGCGCGCATCCCCGGGTCGGGCTCCACTGCGTCGACCTCCCATCCCCCCGCGGCGAGCACCGCGGTGAGTTTGCCGGTGCCGGCACCGGCGTCGATCACCCGGTTCGGCCCCTGCCTTGGTGGTAGATCGGCCAGGAGCACGTCCAGCACCTGCGGCGGGTAAGTCGGGCGCACCAGGTCATAGAGCTCGGCTCGCGCGCCGAAGGACAGCGCCCGCCGCCGGATGGCTGCCGCCTCGATCCATCCGCTCACGGGCTGCGCAGGAACTCCGTGAGCAGGGCCGTGGTGTGTTCCGGCACCTCCTGCTGTACGAAGTGCCCGACGCCCGGCAGCACCACGTAGCGGTAGCCGGAGCCGGCCCAGCGCGCCGAGCGGCGTGCGGTGTGCTCCAGCACATATGGGTCCGCGGCTCCCTGCAACTGCAGCACCGGTACCCGAACCTGCCGGTTCACCGCGTGGGACAGCCGCTGCCCGTCGAAACGGAACCGCGAGCGGCCGACCCACCGGTAGTACTCCAGCGCGCAGTGCGCCGCGGCCGGGATCAACATGGCTTCCCGGTAACGCCGGGCGACTGAGGTGAACTCGCTCGATGCCTTCCACTGGGAACCTGCCCCACCACGCAGCAACTGCTCCACCACCAATGCATCATCAGTGGTGAGGCGGCGCTCCGGGAGCCAGGGAACCTGGAAACCTGCCAGCTCACGGGCCGCAGCGCGCTGCGCCGGATCGCGCAGCAGCGCCTGACCCATCGCCCGCGGATGGGCTGCGGCCAGCACCGTCACCGAGCGCACCACTGCGGGATGCAGTGCGGCCGTGCACCAGCTCAGGATTCCGCCCCAGTCGTGCCCGACCAGGTCGGCCTGGCGCTCACCGAGGGCCCGGACCAACCCCGCCACGTCACCGGAGAGCGTCCAGGGGTCATACCCGCGAGGTGGCTTGTCCGAGTCTCCGTAGCCGCGCAGGTCCACCGCGACTGCGCGCAACCCCCTCGCGGCCAGCGCCGGAAGCTGATGCCGCCAGGACCACCAGAACTCGGGAAAGCCGTGCAGCAGCAGCACCAGCGGACCCGCTCCGAGCTCGGCCACGTGCAGCCGGATCCCATTGGCCGAGACCTCGCGGTGCGTCCACGGTCCCGGCACCCGCACCGAGCTCGGATCCGGCAGGCGCCTCACCCTCCGGGGCGACCGGAGTCGGATTCCCCGGCACCTCGCCGGCGGGCCAGCACCGCCCCGGTGTCACGCACGGTACTGATCGTGCACTCGGGTTTGCGGATGCTGCGCACCCGGCGATAGCCCAGCAGCCCGCACACCGCTGCGGCACCCAGCATCAGGCCGAAAACAATGCTGAAGCCGGCCCACTGCGGCAGCCAGATAGCAATGATCTCCGCCACCGCGATGAACAAGAAGAACAAGCTGAACAGCAGGATCGTCAGCGCGATGACGAAAAAGATGCTGCCCTTGAGCCCCTTGCGGACCTCGGTGGTCACCTCCGCCTTGGCCAGCTCCACCTCTGAGCGGAACAACGTGGAGAAGTGGGTGGCGGCTTCGCGGACCAGTTCGCCGAAAGACGCGTCCGCAAGCTGCGGGAACTCCACCGGCGACAGCGGGATAGCGGGCACCGCGGGCGGTGGTTCCACTTTTGCGTGCCGACCGTGGCGGGGGTGCGTGCTGGTCACATGCGACATGGTGCCATGGCCGATCTCGATCACCCATCGTGGCCATACTCGCCGGCACGCTCACTCTCCGTCAGCGCGGAGCCGCTTCACCTCCGAGCGACGATGCTTGTCCGCCAAGCGCCGCTCCCTGGCCGCGCGGGATGGCCGGGTCGGCCGGCGCTGCGGCGGGTCCGGGGCGAGTGCGTCGCGCAGGATTGCGGCCAGCCGGGCCCGCGCCGCGCCCCGGTTCCGGAGCTGAGAGCGGTGCTCGGCGGCCACCACGGTGAGCACCCCGTTGATCAGGCGCGGGCCCAGCCGTTGCACCAGCCGAGTTCGCTGGGCCGGGGTGAATGCCGTGCTCGCCACCACGTCGAAGGCCAACTCCACCCGCGAGTCGGTGGTGTTCACCCCCTGCCCGCCCGGACCGCTCGCTCGGGAGAACCGCCAGTGCAGTTCGGTCTCGGGTATCGAGACCGAACCGCGCACCGGCAGGTCGTTCATCTGCCCAGCATGCCCCGGATCAACCGGACGCCGGGAGGTTGGCCGCCGTTGAAGACCTGCCGCACCGGGGTTGGTAGCTCTTGAAGAGCTACCAAGGGGTCAGTCTTGGGCGCCGGACTCGATGCCGGCGGAGATCAGATCCATGACCGAGGAGTCGGCCAGCGTGGTGACGTCGCCGATCTCGCGGTGCTCCGCGACATCGCGCAGCAGGCGTCGCATGATCTTGCCGGACCGGGTTTTCGGCAGGTCCGGGACGACCATGATCTGCCTGGGCTTGGCGATCGCACCGATCTGGGTGGCCACGTGGTTACGCAGCTCCTTGATCGCAGCTTCTCCCCGCGCCTCGTCCTCGGCGACGTGACCGCGCAAGATCACGAAGGCGACGATGCCCTGCCCGGTGACCGGGTCGGGAGCGCCCACGACGGCAGCCTCGGCCACGGTCGGATGGGACACCAGCGCGGACTCCACCTCGGTGGTGGAGATCCGGTGCCCGGAGACGTTCATCACGTCGTCCACCCGGCCGAGCAGCCAGATCGAGCCGTCGTCGTCGTATTTGGCGCCGTCGCCGGCGAAGTAGTACCCCTGCTTGGCGAAGCGCGACCAGTAGGTCTCCCGGTATCGCTCGTCGTCACCGAAGATGGTGCGCAACATCCCGGGCCAGGGCTGGTCCAGCGCCAGGTAACCGCCCTGGCCGTGATCCACCGGGGTGCCCGACTCGTCGACCACGGTGGCGCTGATCCCGGGCAGCGGGCGCATCGCCGAGCCGGGCTTGGTCGCGGTGACGCCCGGCAGCGGCGAAATCATGATCGCGCCGGTCTCGGTCTGCCACCAGGTGTCCACGATCGGGCAACGATCGTTGCCGATGTGCTCCCGGTACCACATCCAGGCCTCCGGGTTGATCGGCTCGCCGACGCTGCCCAGCACCCGCAACGAGGACAAGTCGAACTTCTCCGGGATCTGGCTGCCCCACTTCATGAAGGTGCGGATCAGGGTCGGGGCGGTGTAGTAGAGGGTGACACCGTACTTCTGCACGATCTCCCAGTGCCGGCCCTCGTGCGGGGTGTTGGGGGTGCCCTCGTACATGACCGAGGTGGCCCGGTTGGCCAGCGGCCCGTAGACGATGTAACTGTGCCCGGTGACCCAACCGATGTCAGCGGTGCACCAGTAGACGTCCTGGCCGGCCTTGTGGTCGAAGACGACGTGGTGGGTATAGGCGCACTGGGTGAGGTAGCCACCGGAGGTGTGCAGGATCCCCTTGGGCTTCCCGGTGGTGCCCGACGTGTAGAGGACGAACAGCGGGTGCTCGCTGTCGAACGCTTCGGGAGTGTGCTGGTCAGACTGCTGATCCACCAGCTCGTGCCACCAGAGGTCGCGGCCCTCGGTCCAGTCGATGTCGATGTCAGTGCGCTTGACCACCACGACATTGCGCACCGTCGAGGTGTCGTTGAGCGCCTCATCGGCGTTGGCCTTCAAGGGTGCAGCCTTGCCGCGCCGGTACTGGCCATCGGCGGTGATCACTAGTTTGGCCTGCGCGTCGTTGATCCGCTGGCGCAGCGACTCGGCGGAGAAGCCGCCGAACACCACGTTGTGGGGCATGCCCAGCCGCGCACAGGCGAGCATGGCGAACACCGCCTCGGGGATCATCGGCAGCTGGATGGCCACCCGGTCCCCGGTCTCCAGCCCCAGCGAGAGCAGGGCGTTGGCGGTCTTGGCGACCTCACGCTGCAAGTCGGCGTAGGTGATGGTGCGGGCGTCACCCGGCTCGCCCTCCCAGTGGATGGCCACCTGCTCACCGTGACCCGCCTCGACGTGCCGGTCCACGCAGTTGTAGGCGACGTTGAGCTTGCCGCCGACGAACCATTTCGCGAATGGTCGGTTGGACCAGTCCACGACCTGATCGAAATCGGTGTCCCAGTGCAGCCGGTGGGCTTGCTTCGCCCAGAACGCCTCCCGATCGGCGTCGGCCTCGTCGTAGAGCTCCGCAGTGGCGTTCGCCTGCGCGGCGAACTCATCACTCGGGGGAAACGCCCGGCTCTCGGTGAGAAGATTGTCGAGTCGCTGGCTTGAGTCACCCATCGTGCGAGGTCCTCCTACGTCATGTCGGTCCGGTCAGCTGACGACGGTAGTCGCCTCATCACCCCACGGCTACCGCTGCGCAGCAAGCCGGCACGCGGGGGCGCCGGAAAGACGATCTTGAGGAGCTTGAGGGGCACGGCAGCCGACTGCTGGTGCGCTCCGCGCGCCGAGTTTCACCACCGGGTCGTCCACCTCGAGCCCGACAGCGCCGCAGTGAAACTCGGTACCCGCAGCGCTCCCCGGCGTGCCGACTCGATGTTCGGTTCAGGCAGCGACCCCTGAGTTAGCAGGTGGATTACCGCCCTTCGATGGCGTCGTCCCCGACCCATCACCTGGTGGTGGCTTGTCGGCAGGGGGTGTCGTGGCAACCGGCGGCGGCTCGGCAGGAGGTGTGGTGGCAACCGGCGGCGGCTCAGCTGGAGGTGTGGTGGCAACCGGCGGCGGCTCGGCAGGCGGCGTCGTGGCAACCGGCGGCGGCTCAGCAGAGGGCGGCGTCGCAACCGGTGGGGGCGCAACCGGCGGGGGCGTCCCGCCCGGGATCGGCTTCGGGTTGGTGGGACTGGAATCACCGGCGGGAACCGGGGTGCCGGTGGCCGGCGCGGGCCGCGCCCGCACGCCGCCGGCACCGTCGGCCGCCCGCACCGGAACTGCAAGGGGCACAGTGCGAGCGGTCTCGCTGTAACCGGCATGATCCGAGAGGGTCGTGCCGCCTTCCCCGGCAGCGGCTGCCAGCGCGGTAGCACCAGGACTGGGCGCAGTGGGAACGGCAGGTGTACCGGTACCGGGTGCCGGCACTGCGACCGCCGAGGAGGGCACCGGATCGCTCAGCGAGCGCAGGTAGGGGACCGAACCCACCCCGGTCGCCGTGAGCACGGCAAGCCCGCCGGCAAGCAGCAGGATCCGCGCCCGTGACGGTGTGACCCTGCTGGGCGCCGGTTCAGCAGGGGGAAGCTCCAGCGGGACGACACGGAGCGCGGGCCGTTCGGCTGACCCGCTGCCGACCGGTACGTCATTTTCTCCGCTGGGGATGGCCAGAGCAGATTCCGGAATGGCCAATCCGGTATCACTGGGTATATCCAGGGAACGGGCGTATAACGCCGCACCCATCGCGACCGCGACCTGGGAATCACCATCAACGACAACCGGGCAACCCAACCCCGCCGACACCACCTGCGACACCAACGGCACCCGCGAAGACCCACCCACCAACAACACCGCATCCACCTCGGCCA